>JANQJY010000049.1 GCA_028281385.1 Rickettsiales bacterium
GAGTGTATTCTTATTTTTGGAACAGGGTTTTAATATGAATCACGGATTTTCCCTCGTTGAACTCTCCATCGTCCTGGTCATCCTCGGCCTGCTCACCGGTGGTTGTTTAGAACCGAATAATTTATCATATAAGTAAAACCGTTTTCTTTCGTCGAATATTCTGTTTACCCTGGCTTTTGGCAGCTTTCACCCTGTGTATGCTATCACCACATAATGACAAACAATCCCTTGCAATTGCAATGGATAGCACTAGATTACACCATATCTGAGTAAATTAATTGGTTTTTACTCAGGAAGTGATTGAGTGTGTTTTGTTGAAAGGAGAAAACTCTATGGGAGTATTAGTCGGCAAAAAAGCCCCGGATTTTACAGCCGCCGCCGTCATGCCGGACGGTAGCATTAATGAAGAATTCAATCTGAAGGAGTATCTTGGCGGAAAGATCGGCGTGCTGTTTTTCTGGCCGCTGGATTTCACCTTTGTCTGCCCGTCAGAGATTATCGCTTTCGACAATCGCGTCGAGGAATTCAAACAGCGCGGTGCGGAACTGATCGGTGTGAGCGTTGATTCACATTTCACCCATGCGGCCTGGCGCAACACGCCGGTGAATAAAGGTGGTATCGGCGAAGTCAAATTCCCGATGGTCGCTGACATTACCAAAGCCATCGCGCGCGATTATGATGTCCTGCTGAATGATTCGGTCGCTTACCGCGGCACCTTCATGATCGACGGCAACGGCATCGTGCGTCATCAGATCGTCAATGATCTGCCACTCGGCCGTAACGTCGAGGAAGCAATCCGTATGATCGATGCGCTGCAATTCACCGAAGAGCATGGCGAAGTCTGCCCGGCGGGATGGCAGAAAGGCGAGACCGGCATGAAACCGACAGCGGAAGGCGTGGCCTCTTACCTTGCTGAGAACGCCGCCAATCTGTAATCACCCTTATTTCGGAGCAGGATCATGGCCAAAGAGCCGCAGACTCATAACAGTAAAGTCCTGATTATCGGCTCAGGCTCTGCTGGCTGTACGGCGGCGATTTATGCTGCACGCGCCGGTCTTTCTCCGATTATGGTGCATGGCATGCAGCCGGGCGGTCAACTGACTATTACCACCGAGGTCGAGAATTATCCCGGCTTTGCCGAAGTGATTCAGGGTCCGTGGTTGATGGAACAGATGGAAGCACAGGCTAAGAATGTCGGCACAGAGATTATCCATGATGTCATTACATCGGTTGACCTATCAAAACGGCCTTTTGTCGCCAAAGGTGATTCGGGTGACAGCTATGTCGGTGATACACTGATTATTGCCACCGGTGCCTCAGCGCGCTGGCTCGGACTTGACAGCGAAAGCAACTTCCAGAATTTCGGTGTCTCCGCCTGTGCCACCTGCGATGGGTTTTTCTTCAAGGATAAGGAAGTCGTGGTGATCGGCGGTGGCAACACTGCGGTCGAAGAAGCGCTGTTCATGGCCAATCTGGCTTCGAAAGTGACATTGATTCATCGTCGCGATTCCCTGCGTGCGGAAAAGATTCTGCAGGAGCGATTATTCAAGAATGACAAGATTTCCGTGTTATGGGATCATGTCGTTGAAGAATTTTTGGGTGAGAATGACCCGCCGAATCTGACCGGCGTGCGTGTGAAGCATGTTAAAACCGACGAGACATCTGAATTGAAAACCGACGGCGCCTTCGTCGCCATCGGTCATGACCCCAATAGCAATGTCTTCAAAAATACTGAGTTGGAAATGGATAAAGAGGGCTATCTTATCGTTACACCTGGTACAACCGCAACGAATATTCCCGGCGTTTATGCCGCTGGCGATATTCAAGATAAGATCTATCGCCAGGCTGTTACTGCCGCCGGTATGGGATGCATGGCCGCACTGGAGGCCGAAAAATTCCTTGCCGAACATGAGGATGCATCCAGCGCTGCGGCCTAACCCTAGGGTTGCAAAAAAATCATAGCTTGGCTTTTTCCTGAAATGCTTCTATAGTGCGCTGCAACATTATCATAATATGATCGGCACGCAGAAGATGGATTGGGACAAACTCAGAACCTTTTATACCGTCGCACAATCAAAAAGCCTGACCAAGGCGGCTGAGTCCCTGTCGATCAGCCAGTCTGCCATCAGCCGTCAGATCAGCGCCGTGGAATCCGATGTCGGCGTTACCTTGTTCCACCGCCACGCACGCGGATTATTGCTGACCGAACAGGGCGAAATCCTGTTCCGCACGGTCGCAGAAGTAGTCAACAAGCTACAAACCACCCAGAGCATTCTCGCCGAAACGTCCGAACGCCCACGCGGGCCGTTTCATATTACCGCTCCGGCAGCGATCGGCACTATCTGGCTCACGACAGTGATGAAGGAATTCACCAGCCTGTATCCTGATATTGAAGTCACGCTTTTCTGCGAAGACGAAGAGAGAGACCTGTCGATGCGTGAAGCCGATGTCGCCATCCGGTTATACCCGTCCAAACATCCCGATTTGGTGCAGAAAAAACTCGTCTCGCTGTCGAACAGCCTTTACGCATCGAATGATTACCTACATGAATACGGCACGCCGACCAGCATCGAAGCATTAAAAAGCCATCGAATTATCAGTTTCAGCAAATCATCTCAACTCCCCTTTCCGGAAGTAAACTGGCTGCTCAATCTGCCAGAAGTAAAGAAGCTGAAAATAAAACCAATCTTTCAAACCAACAGCTTAAACAGCATGCGCCGCGCCGTAAAAACAGGTATCGGCATTGCTGCCCTGCCGGACTATCTGATGTATCGTGCCCGTCATATCAGCCGATTGCTGCCTGATTTAAAAGCGCCGGAAACAAATGCTTATTTCGTCTATCCCGTTGAGTTAAAGAATTCCCGTCGTATTGCCGTTTTTAAAAATTTCATCACACGCAAATTGGCCGAATATAATTTTCATTGAAATACAAAGATTTGAGAGGTCTTCGCCAAGATATGCATTTTTTGCAATTCACATAGATGCATTTTTCCATTGAAAAGTTAATTTAAATTAATAATATGCCGCTTCCAAATCACTTAGTCATAGCATGATATGTTGATTTGGTGCCAGCCTTACCGGGCTGGCCCCCGGGCCGTTTCGGCCCATTACTGCCCGATAACGCAATGTTATCGTGGCGAGTAGCCTCCCTGTTAATCTCGCCGGGCTTTGTTAAAAAGTCCGGTATTTTTTTACTTAAAAAGAATGTTTAGCTTTTAACCTTTAGCTTAACGCTGCGCAGGCTTCGGCAATACGCTCACAGGCTGTCTTAAGCGCTTCATCCGAGGTAGCATAGGAAATGCGGAAAAAACCATCCATTCCAAAGGCGCTGCCGGCAACGGTACCAACCAACGCTTGTTCCAGCAGATAGCTGCTGAAGGCAATGCTGTCGGCAATGGTCTCTCCCAAGGGTGTTTTTTTGCCGATAAAGGCGGAACAATCGGGAAACACATAAAAAGCGCCATCCGGTTTGGCACAATGGATGCCGTCAATGGCATTCAGCTTTTCTATCACCAGATCCTGGCGTTTTTTGAATGCCGGAATCCAGTCCTTCAGAAAATCACGCGAACCGGTCAGCCCGGCCACCGCCGCTGCCTGCGAAATGGAACAGGCATTCGATGTGCTGTGCGACTGAATCGAACTGATAGCTTTAATCAGCCATTGCGGCCCAGCACCATAACCAATACGCCAGCCTGTCATGGAATAGGCTTTCGAGACGCCATTAACTGTCAGCGTTCTGTCATATAGCTCTGGCTCCACCTGCGCCGGAGTGACAAATTCAAACTCGTCATAGACCAGATATTCATAAATATCATCAGCCATGATCAGCACCTGCGGGTGTTGTTTCAACACATCGGTCAGTGCTTTCATTTCATCACATGTATAGCCGGCACCGGTCGGGTTGGAAGGTGAATTCAAAATTACCCAGCGGGTTTTTTCGGTGATAGCGGCTTCCAGCGCTTCCGGCTGCAGTTTAAATCCATTCTTCGCCGAAGATTCGACAAAAACCGGTGTCCCTTCGGCAATGATCACCATATCCGGATAGGACACCCAGTAAGGCACCGGAATGATCACCTCATCACCGGGATTGACCGTTGCCAGCAACGCATTGAACAACACCTGTTTGGCACCATTGCCCACGACAATCTGTGATGGAGCATAATCCAGCCCGTTATCCGTCTTGAATTTGGCACAGACTGCCTCTTTCAGTTCCGGTGTACCTGCCGCTGCGGTATATTTGGTTTTACCATCGTGAATTGCCTTGATCGCCGCTTCCTTGATATGATCCGGCGTATCGAAATCCGGCTCACCGGCAGCCAGCCCGATCACATCCTTTCCCGCAGCGCGCAATTCTGCCGCCTTGGCTGTTACCGCCATCGTCGGTGACGGTTTAATCGCGCTCAGGCGCTTTGCAATATCACTCATCCAATCCTCCCGTTTCCGTGGTGATAGTTATGTCATTCTCCAGCATGTCTTCGATGACCTGATCCAGGAGGACATCATCCACCTGTTCTTCTGTGTAGGGTATCCGCAGCAGTTCGACAATGGCAATTTCATCTCTGGGGAAAGGCAGGCCGGAATCTGTATCATTCTGATAACTCGGGGGGATCATCAATCGCCGGGCTTCCTGATATTTCATTCCGAATAATCCGCGGTCGATGCCATGACCGAATTCACCCTGACCAACCGTTGTGACAAACGGTCCGCCTTGTACTTGCGAATCATAAAGCAACACTCCGGCGGCATTATAAAGGCGCAGGAGAAAAGCGATCTCATCCCCGCAACTGGCATGAACATGCAGACCCCGATATGGCTCGATACCTTTTACTATGGTTTCCGAAGAAAACCGCAATGTCTCATTGGCCCTCGGCGAAAGGTCTTTCAGTTCAAACAGGAATGGGACCATCGGTGCATCGACATCATCAAATTCCTTATGCGGCCAGACCAGTTTCGGCCCAAATGCAAGGAAGCGTGTGCCGCCCAGCTTCATGCCGCGCACTCCAAGTTGCCAGCTTTCACGTGTTGTCCCGTCGCCAATGATAAAGGTGATTGGTTCTTCCGGCGCCTCCGGCGACATTTGGTAATAGTCCTCAATTCCCTCTTCTCGCGCCCGCTTTTCCAAATAGGTGATTTTTACCGTGACCTGCTGACCGCACATGGCGATGTCACCAGTTCCTTCACGTATTTCTTCATAATCCACATCGGAAGCGAATTCCGGATCAATCACTCGATGCCAGCGGTCGATACTGAAAAACTCTTTTATTTCCGGATAGTTTTTAAGGCCGAGATCTTCTTCCTCTCCGGCGGGGGAAATACTATCCGGTGTTTTATCCTTTTCTTCCACATAACCGACAAATACCATGTAAAGAAGAAACAATCCTACCAGCCAACGTACCCAGTCCGGTGTATGTGGATCTTTTTTAAACAGTGCCATAGAAGCACTATACCTGATGGTCGACAGAAGTTAAACATTGAAGCGGAAATGAAAGATATCGCCATCCCGCACTTCATACTCCTTACCTTCAAGACGCAGTTTCCCGGTTTCCTTCGCCCCGCCTTCGCCGCCACAGGCGATATATTCTTCATAGGCAACCGTTTCGGCACGAATAAAACCTTTTTCAAAATCGGTATGGATTACGCCTGCCGCTTCCGGCGCTTTTGCGCCTTTGCGTACCGTCCAGGCGCGTGCCTCCTTCGGCCCGGCAGTAAAGAAAGTGAGCAGATCAAGTAACCCATATCCTTCACGGATAATGCGCGTCAGCCCGGTTTCCTTCAATCCCAGACTTTCCAGATATTCCTGTTTTTCCTGGTCTTCCAGCCCGGCCAGTTCTTCTTCGATTTTAGCGGAAATGATTACTACCGGCGCCTGCTTTTCCGCCACCATGGCCGCCACTTTCTCAGACAACGCATTACCGCCTGCCGCAGCATCCTCCTCGACATTGCACACATACATGGCCGGTTTACTGCTCAGCAGTTGCAGCATCCTGACCTGTTTTGCCGCAAACGCATCCTTCGCCTGATAGTGATAAGCCGGTGTGCCTTCTTCCAGCAAATGGCATATCGCCTCGACAATCGGCATCAACGCCTTGGCTTCCTTATCCTGACCGCGAATCTTTTTTTCCAGATTGGCTTTGCGTTTCTCAAGGCTCTCCAGATCAGCAAGAATCAGCTCGGTCTCAATAATCTCCGCATCGCGCAACGGATCGACCGATCCTTCCACATGCGTAATATCATCATCTTCAAAACAACGCAGCATATAGATAATCGCATCAACTTCGCGGATATGGCTCAGAAATTGATTGCCCAGCCCTTCTCCTTTACTGGCACCGCGCACCAGCCCGGCAATATCGACAAATTCAAGCTGCGTCGGCAGAATCGCTGCCGATTTGGCCAGCACGGCAATCTTATCCAGACGCTCATCCGGCACGGCAACCCGCCCGACATTCGGCTCAATCGTACAGAAAGGATAATTCGCCGCTTCGGCCGATTGTTGCGACAGCAACGCGTTGAACAGAGTTGATTTGCCGACGTTTGGCAGACCAACAATACCACAATTAAATCCCATTTATTTCCCTCCCGACAGCAGCGCTATCTTGCTCATAAAGGCTTCCGGCCCATCGGTAAAAAACAGCTTGATCTGCCGTGCAATATCGTCCAGCAACGGATCAATGAGGTTCCGGTCCGCTTTGGAAAAATCACTCAACACATAATTGCTGACCTGATCCTTGTCGCCGGGGTGATCGATACCGATACGCAATCGCCAATAATCCTTGCCGATATGGCAATCAATATCACGCAGTCCATTATGGCCACCATGGCCACCGCCCTGCTTTATCCGAAGTTTGCCTGTCGGCAGATCCAGTTCATCATGCATCACCAGTATTTGCTCTGGCGGAATATCATAATAAGACGCCATTTGCCCCACTGCCCTGCCGGAGTGATTCATAAATGTTGCCGGTTTGGCAAGAAGCATTTTGTCTCCAGCCAGACGGATATCGGTATGCTCAGCAGAAAATTTTTTCCGCCAGCCCGCATCGCCATAGCCCTCGGCCAGACGGTCCGCCAGCATAAACCCTACATTATGACGATGGTGTTGATATTGTTTCCCGGGATTGCCAAGCCCTACCAAAAGCCACATGGCAAACCTCTTCCCGCAAAGGCGTTACTCGGCCTTTTTCTCTTCTTTCTTCTCACCTTTCGTCGCTGATTCCTCACCAGCCTCAGCACCTTCTGCTGCTGCAGTCTCTTCCTCATCCTTCTTACCGCGGCCGGTAATGGCTGCCAGCGTAAAGTCACGGTCAATCGACGATTTTACGCCTTCAGGAAGGGTGACGCTGCTGATATGAACCGAATCGCCGATATTCACTTCCAACAAATCCACTTCGAGGAAAGACGGGATATGATTGACGTTACAGACCAACTCGACATCGTGGCGGACAATATTCAGCGCACCACCGCGTTTGATGCCTTTCGAACGTTCACGGTTAATGTAACGCACCGGTACTTTCACCGTCACCGTTGATTCATCAGTAACCTTGAGGAAATCGACATGTTCCACCTTGTCCGATACCGGATGCAACTGAACATCGCGCGGCAGGACATGATAGCTCTCACTTCCCAGTTTGACTTCCACCAGCTTGTTGAAAAAGCCGCCTTTGAAATATTCGCGGACAACGTCTTTTTCTTCGATCGCAATCGAGACGTTCTCTTTCAATTCACCATAGACAATCGCAGGTACTTTACCGGCACGGCGCAATGCGCGTGCAGAACCCTTGCCTGCTGTTTCCCGTTTTGCCGCTTCAAACGTAATGGCCGCTTGCATGTTTCATTCTCCATTTTTTCAGAAAGGGCCGCATCTATAGCGGTTTGGCACCTATTAGTCAAATGCTAAGTGAAGGATTTATTTACGTTTAATCAAACAGGCTTGAAACTGAGGTTTCGCTGCTGATGCGCTGGACTGCTTCCGCCAGCAGGGGCGCTACCGACACGACCCTGATATTCTTACATTTCCTGGTTTTTTCCGCAGGGTTGATCGTATCACTGATCACCAGCGACGACAGTTTGGAATTGGTCACTCGCTCAACCGCATTGCCTGACAGCACCCCATGTGTGACATAAGCCGAAACACTGGAGGCTCCTCTGGACACCAGTTCCTCCGCCGCATTGCATAATGTGCCGGCGGAATCGACAATATCATCAAACAGAATACAATGACGTCCGTCGACATCGCCGATAATATGCATCACTTCCGACACACCAGCGCGTTCGCGGCGCTTATCGACAATTGCTAGGTCGGCATTGAGACGGCTCGCCAACGCTCTAGCCCGCACCACTCCGCCAACATCGGGCGAGACAATGACCAGCTCATCCGTCTTATCAAACTGTTCTTTTATATCGGCAATGATCACTGGCCTGGCATAAAGATGATCGAGCGGAATATCGAAAAACCCCTGAATCTGTCCGGCATGCAAGTCGATCGTCAACACCCGGTCGGCACCAGCCGAAGTAATGATATTGGCAATCAGTTTCGCGGAGATCGGCGTTCTTGGTCCGGGTTTACGGTCCTGTCTGGCATAGCCGTAATAGGGAATCACCGCCGTCACGCGCTGTGCCGAGGCACGTTTAAGCGCATCCAGACAGACCAGCAATTCCATGATATTGTCATTGGACGGATAGGAGGTGGATTGAATCAGGAACACGTCCTCTCCGCGCACATTCTCCTGAATCTCGACAAATACCTCGTCATCAGAAAAGCGGCGAATCGCTGCATTCGACAGGGGTTTGTCCAAATACACTCCCATCGCTTCGGCAAGCGGGCGGTTACTGTTACCGGAAATAAGCTTCATAGAAATACTCTGAATATTGTCAAACCTGCTCTTAGCATGATCCTGTGAAATGTAAATGCTCATCCGCAGGAACAAGCATGCCTGTCAGACATATTGTTTTTAGTCGTAGATGAAATAAGCAGATTAAATTTCTGAAACTCATTTATTATTTCAAAAGACATTTTAATCTGTCTTTGTTAAATTGTTGTTCACAGACCGTGCCCATGTGACAGACATGCAACAAGCTATGCATTTTTTGCATAGCACAATTGCATATTCCTGATATGGAACATAGCAGACATCTGTAAAAACAATGGGTTATCTTGTCTGCCCAAAAATTGGGCAAATGACTTTTTCTGTGCTTTGTCTGGCAGATAAATCACAGGGGTTGTTTTTATATACAGAGTTATCCACAGCTTTCGGGGATAGATTTGTGAGTCTTTGTATTTCTTCATTTTTATATTCATTCCCTTTAGACCATCTTTATGAGCACAACACAAAAAACCGGACCGGAAGTCATTAAGGCCGCATTAGCTACCATGCCGAGCAGACCCGGTGTGTACCGTATGCTGAACGAGGCTGGCGATGTGCTGTATGTCGGCAAGGCCAAGCACCTGAAAAATCGGGTTGCCAGCTACACCTCTTCACGGCAGCTGACGACGCGCATTCTGCAAATGATATCGCAGACTGCCAGGCTGGAGATCGTCACCACCGAGAGCGAGGCCGAGGCACTGCTGCTGGAAGCGAATATGATCAAATCGCTTCAGCCCAAATATAATATTCTGCTCAAGGATGATAAATCCTTTCCCCATATTCATATCGGCGCAGATCACGATTTTCCGCGTATTGAAAAACATCGCGGCGCCCGGAAAAAGAAAGGTGATTATTTCGGACCGTTCGCCTCTGTCGGCGCGGTGAATCAAACGCTGGCGATTTTGCAGAAGGCATTTCTGCTGCGTCCCTGTAGCGATACGGTATTCAGGAATCGTTCGCGCCCCTGCCTGCAATATCAGATCAAGCGCTGCTCGGCTCCCTGTGTCGGGTATATCGGTAAGGAAGACTATGCCGCACTGCTGGGTCAGGCACGGAATTTTCTCCGTGGCAAGAACCGTGAAATACAGCAGCAATTCGCCGAACAGATGCAGCGTTACAGCGATGCCATGGAATATGAAAAAGCCGCGGCGATGCGTGATCGCATTAAAGCGCTGACGCATGTGCAGCAGGAACAGGATGTGCATGCCGCCGGGCTGAAGGATGCCGATATGATCGCCTATCACCGCGAGGGCGGATACAGTGTGGTGACGATTTTCTTTTTCCGCAGCGGCATGCATTTCGGTCATCAGTCACACTTCCCCCGCCATGCGAAGGACGCAATGGCGGAAGATATTCTCACCGCCTTTCTCGGTCAGTTTTACCAAAATCATACCCCGCCAAAGGAGATACTGATCAATCTCGACCTGCCCGAAACGTCCCTGCTCGAAGAGGCGCTATCCCTACATCAGACATACCGCGTTACCATTCATACCCCCAAACGCGGCGATAAACATGATCTGATGCGTCAGGCCGAGGCCAATGCCAAAGCGGCTCTGCATCGCCATATTCAGGAGCGGATGACACATGACAAGCAGCTTGGGCAACTAGTGGAGATCTTTGCACTGAACGAGACTCCATCGCGCATCGAGGTCTATGACAACAGCCACCTCATGGGCCGGCATGCGCTCGGCGCGATGATCGTCGCCGGACCGGAAGGCTTTGTGAAAAAAGCCTATCGCAAATTCAACATCAAGGATGCTTCGATCGAGCCGGGCGATGATTACGGCATGATGCGCGAAGTCTTCCGGCGGCGGTTTATCCGTCTGCAAAAGGACGATCCGGACCATCAGAGCAGTGACTGGCCGGATCTGGTATTGATCGACGGCGGGATGGGACAACTCAATGCCGTCCGCCAGGTGTTCGAAGATCTGGGTATCACTGATATTCCTTATGTCGCCATCGCCAAAGGGCCGGAGCGCAACGCCGGACGTGAACGTTTCTTCATGTCGGACAGACCATCTTTTCACCTACCGCCCAGTCATCCGGCGCTCTATTACCTGCAGCAACTGCGCGACGAAGCACATCGTTTTGCTGTCGGCTCGCACCGTAAAAAACGCGCAACACATCTGAGCAAATCGTCGCTGGACGAGATTCCCGGCATCGGCCCGGCCCGCAAGCGCGCCCTGCTGCATCACTTCGGTTCCGCCGACGGCGTAGAAAAAGCTGGCCTTCACGAGCTGGAAAAGGTAGCAGGTATCAGCAGGAAAACCGCACAACAGATTTACGACTTTTATCATTCATGATCGCCAGAAAACATATCCCCAACCTGCTCACCTGGTCACGTGTGGCTGTCATCCCGCTGATGGTGACGGTATGGCTGACAGCGTATGACTGTCTTGCCTTGGCACCGTTGATATTATTTGCCTATGCCGCTTTAAGCGATTTTCTCGATGGCTATCTGGCGCGCAAATGGCAGGTTGAATCGGCCATCGGCCGTATGCTCGATCCGATTGCCGACAAATTGCTGGTCGCCACCGCCCTTATTTTATTGCTCAGCAGCGGCCATGCCGAACTTATTCCCATCATCTGCATCATCTTTCGCGAAATATTCATCTCCGGGGTGCGCGAAGCGGTGGCGGATAAAAACGTTATTCTGCATGTCACCTTCCTCGCCAAATGCAAAACCGCAACACAGATGCTGGCCTGTTTCATTCTGCTGTTCGCCTATGGCTACGGGGATGGAACCATCACGATGATCGGCAATGGCGTATTATGGATCGCTACGGCGCTGACGCTTATTACCGGCTGGCAGTATTTCAGGGCCGCATTGAAATCACTTTAACCTATTGATGCACCAGATCGTGATAATCGGCCATGAGCTGTCTGGTGATATCACCGACGGCAAAAACATGTTCATCAACGGCACGTACCGGTGTGATCTCCGCCGCAGTGCCGGTGAGGAAAATTTCTGAGGCACGACTGACTTCTTCGGGTTTGATATGGCGCTCGACTATCCGGATATCACGCTTCCGCGCCAGTTCGATAACGGTCTGCCGGGTAATGCCGTTGAGGAAACAATCGGGCGTGGGGGTATGTAGTTCGCCGTCAAACACCAGGAAAATATTGGCGCCGGTGGCCTCGGCAACATAGCCGCGCCAGTCGAGCATCAGCGCATCGTTGTAGCCTTCGCGTTCCGCAGCATGTTTGCTCATGGTGCAGATCATATAGAGTCCGGCCGCCTTGCTCTGACAGGGCGCGGTTTCCGGTGACGGGCGTTTCCACGAGGCGGTTTTCAGGCGGATGCCCTCCTCTTTGCTCTTGCCGTACATATTCGGCCATTCCCATGAAGCAATGGCGACATGAATGGTGTTATGCTGAGCCGAAATCGCCATCATCTCGCTGCCGCTCCAGGCAAAACGGCGAAGATAGCCGTTTTTCACGCCCTGTTTCGCTACGACTTCCAACGCTGCCTTATTCAGTTCCTCAACGCTGTAGGGAATTTTGAAATCAAGCAGTTCGGCTGACTTCACCAAACGCTCACCATGTGCTTCGATTTTGAATACCTTGCCATTATACACACGCTCGCCCTCAAACACACAGCGACCGTAATGCAATCCGTGGCTTAGAACATGGGTCCTGGCATCCTGCCATTCCACCATCTCGCCATTCATCCAGATGACGCCGTCGCGCTGATCAAACGGTATGATCTCCATGTTACTGTTCCTATCTTACTCTTTTTCCTTCAGCATAATCGCCGATATCTGCCGCCCGTAATCTGCCTCGCCGCGATGCGTTGCGCGGCGATAGCTGAAAAACCGGGCCTCATCATGATAGCTATCCATAGCAAGCAGCTCGACATCCTGCAAGCCGGATTGTGTGAGGCGATGGCGAATAAATCTTGCCAGGTCGAACAGGTAATGATCGGATTTTTGCGACGGCGTGAAGAAAGTGCCATAAAGCGTATTTTGCCCGATGAACTGCTGATAAAATTCCGGCCCGACTTCGTAACTTTCCTGCGCAATGCATGGGCCAATCGCCGCATGGATGGCTTTCCTCTGCGCTCCAAGTGTTTCCATCGCCTCTATCGTGTTGTCCAGCACCCCACTGATCGCGCCCTTCCAGCCGGCATGGGCGACAGCAACCACTCCTGCCCGTTCATCGGCAAACAATACCGGCCCGCAATCGGCCGTCAGCACTCCCAAAATAATGCCAGGGCGATTCGTCACCATCGCATCGGCCTGCGGCGGATCACGCATGTCCCATGTCTTATCGACGGTTATCACCTGCGGCGAATGAATCTGATAGAGTGTGACCAGCCCGGCATCGTTACCGAAATACGCCGCAACGCGTCGCCGGTTTTCCCGCACCGCCTGCGGATCGTCCGCTGATCCCGGCCCGCAATTAAGCGAGGCATAGATCCCTTCACTCACCCCGCCTTCACGGGTAAAAAAGCCGTGAGGTATGGATAGGTTCTGAGCAGTTACCGGTGTCATTAAAAGCCTGCCGGTACCATCTGTTTATCTGCCGTGACGGCCATCACTTTGAACAAATCGCCCATCTGCGCCGGATCAATCAGCCGTTTCAGCCCGCTGATGATTTGCGTGGCCTGATCCTCTGTTGCCGACTGCAGCAATTTATGCGCACGCATTTCCGCACCGAGCCGTGTCAGGAATTTCCCCTGCTCCACCAGCCCATGCACACCGGCACCAGCATCAGCGGCCACCTCCATCAGGCTGGTAAAATCGACATGCGCGGTGATATCGGCCTGGCCCGGCTCCTGAAGCACCGGATGAAACAGATGATTCTTCACCGCCTGCAGCGTATCTTTATGGCCCTCGCCGAGATAGCCGTAATCGATAATGATCGCGGCACCGCCATGCGTTTTGATATGGGTAGCCAACGTGTGCATGATCTGCTTCGCCACCGCACAGCTTTCCATCACCGTGCCTACCTCTATGGTGCCATCACCAGTTGCCAGCGATGGGCCGCTCACCTCTTGCACAAAAACCAACCCTCCCTTTTCCTCATCCCAGTTAATCAGCCGCTCTTTCAACCCTTCTTCGGTCTGCACATGCTGACGGATCGGCAGCGCATCGAAAAACTCGTTGGCAATCACAAATAACGGTTTTCCCGGTAGTTGCTCAACCGATTCAATCCACTCAATACGTGCATGTTCATGGCGCAACCGGTGATATTGCACATTCTGCAGAGTTGGGCTGGTCTCGACCATATGGATGGTGAGATGATCCTGAAACTCGCCGAGGCCTTGCGTTGCGCGTAGCGCATCCTGCATCAGCGTGCCGCGCCCCGGACCCAGCTCGACCAGCGCCGCCGGCCCGCCGCCGCTCTGCGCCCACATATCGGCGCACCACAGCCCCAGCAACTCACCGAATATCTGGCTGATCTCCGGTGCGGTGGTAAAATCACCCGCGACACCGAACGGGTCCCGCCTCGTATAATAGCCATGTTCGGGATGACCCAGACATAGCTCCATATAGGCGGCGACCGAGATTGGGCCGCTTTCCTTAATCCTGTCTCTTATGATATCCAGCAAACTCATCGTGATGTTATATCAGGGTTCCGAGCCGCAAATACAAGATAGCCTCCCACCAGCAGCATCGGCACGCACAGCAGTTGCCCCATGGTCAACGGTCCGAGAATAAAACCCAGATGCGCATCCGGCTCGCGGAACAACTCGACAAAGGCACGCGATGCACCATAGCCGATGAGAAACACGCCGCTTAACAACCCTGGCTTTTGTGCGGCATGGGTGAATTTTATCAAACCGTATAATACTGTAAACAGCAACGCCCCTTCCAGCAACGCTTCATAGAGCTGACTCGGATGACGCGGCCGCCCGTCCGTATAAGGAAAGATCACCGCCCAGGGCACATCGCTTACCCGGCCGTACAGCTCGGCATTGATGAAATTGGCCATCCGCCCGAAAAATAGCCCGACCGGCGCAGCACAGGCCACTAAATCCATCAGTTTCAAATAGCCAACCTTCTGCCAGCGCGAAAAGACATAAAATGCTCCTATCACTCCGAGCAGCCCGCCATGAAACGACATACCACCCTTCCAGATCGCAATAATATCCTGCGGATGCGCCAGATAATAATCAGGCTTGTAAAACAATACATAGCCGAGCCTGCCACCGATAATAATGCCGATCACCGCCCACATCATCATATCTTCCAGCTGCTTCGGCGTAAGCAACGGCTCGGATTGCCGTGCGTTAAGATGTTTGATAAAAAAATAGCCCAGAACAATTCCGCTGATATAGGCCAGCGCATACCAGCGGATCGCCACCGGCCCGATATTGACAAGCACCGGGTCAATCTCCGGAAATACAATTGCTGAAACAGACAGCACCATCAGAACCTAATAATACGGGTCTTCCTTACTCAGATAATTCTGAATATAATCCTTCACCCCGTCTTCCAGTGATGTAAACTTGTCCTTGTAGCCGGCATCGCGCAGCTTCTTTATATTGGCCTTCGTGTAATACTGATATTTATCCTTCACCCCTTCGGGCATGTCGATATAATTGATTGCCACATCTTTATCCAGCGCGCTAAAGGCAGCGTTGGCAAGATCCTCGAAACTCCGGCCCTCCCCCGTACCGAGATTGAACAGCCCCGAGACATCCGCATGATCTAAGAACCACTGGATCACCTTGACGCAATCCTTCACATAGATGAAGTCACGGATCTGAGCGCCGTCGGCATAGTCATCCCGATAGGATTTGAACAGCCGCACCGGCAGACCGGCACTGGCATGCGGATAAATTTGGCTTAGCACACTTTTCTGATCCTCTTTATGATATTCGTTCGGCCCGTAGACATTGAAAAATTTCAATCCAACCCATTGCGGCGGCAGCTGCTCATTTTTTTCCACCACGGAAGACACAAAGCGGTCAAACAGCTGTTTGCTCCAGCCATAGGCATTTAGCGGCACCAGCTTATTGAGATAGTCCTTGGACAGATCATCATCAAATCCGGCGGAACCCTCACCATAGGTGGCCGCAGAGGATGCATAAATAAAAGGGATGTCGCGTTCGGAACACCATTGCCATAATTGTTTGGAGACGGAAAAATTATTCTCCAGAATCAAATCGACATTGGTCTCAGTGGTGGAGGAAGTTGCCCCCATATGGATCACGGCCTTTAGCCTGTCAGCGTTGGACTCCAGCCAGTAAAACATATCCATCGGCGCGATGATTTCTGAGATATGGTGTTTGCACAGATTGCGCCACTTTTCCGTCTTACCGAAAATATCGCATACCACCGCCCGGTATTCGCCCTTATCAGCAATATGCCCGGCAATATTTGAGCCGATAAACCCGGCCCCCCCCGTAATCAAAACGCGTTTCATCTTACCCTCGTCACATCAAATGTTCCTATGAAGAATTGCTTGTAGTTTGCTCCAAAACCGCGTAATCGACAAGTGCCGTTTATATGGATGTGACTATAAGGATAATAGAATGAAAAAAGAAAACAGTTTTTTTGACGATTTTTCCAAGCTTATGTCCTCCGCCTCTGGGGCAATGATGGACATGAAACGCGAGATCGAGACCATTATCCACACCCAGATGGAAAGCTGGATGGATAAAATGCAACTGGTCACCCGCGAAGAGTTCGAGGCGGTAAAGGCGATGGCGGAAAAAGCACGCAAGGAAAATGTTGCACTGGCCAAACGACTGGACACGCTGGAAGGCAAAACACCTGCCAGAGCGAAGAAACCGGCAGCGAAAAAGACAGGGCCTACTAAAGGCAAAGCAAAATCATAAATGTTGCGTCTTTTTCATCATACATACACAATATTTTGAAAAATTATCTATCGCATCTGCGAAAAAGATTAGATGTTGCGTCGCAAATATGTTGTAATCTAATTGAGCCGATCAGGCTTTTATCCATCCCACTTTCCAAAGGGAGCCATAATATGACTGCTACGCATTTTGATTCCTCTACATTTACCCATACCAACCCGATCGATCTCGCAGAAGAGTTGATCGAATCACGTGACTGGCTGTGTGACCGTCCTGTGGATGAAGAGTTACTGGCCGAAGTGTCCGGCGCCTGGTGTAATTACCGTATCTGGTTTACCTGGCAACCAGAATTTGAAGTGTTAAGTTTCTCCTGCGCTTTCGACACTAAATTGCCGGAAAGAAACCGTAAGCCAGTCTATCCCATGCTGGCAACCATCAATGAAAAATTGTGGCTTGGGCATTTCGATATCTGTTCGGAAGAAGGCATTATCACTTTCCGTCATTCGTCATTGCTGCGGGGCAATGCCGGTGCCAGTATTGAACAGCTGGAAGATCTGATCGACATCGCCATTGCTGAATGCGATCGCTTCTTTCCGGCTTTCCAATCGGTCATCTGGGGTGGGAACAGCTGTGAACAGGCACTGGAAATCGCTCTGATGGAGCCCGCCGGCGAAGCATGATTTCCAAAGACCGTCCTATACTGCTCATCGGATGCGGCAATATGGGCAAGGCTCTGGTGACGGGGTGGTGTGAGTCTTATATCACCCCATCGCATATCCATGCACTTGTCAGCAGTGAAAAAACCGCACAGGCTCTGACACAGGATATCGGTATTCACGCCTATGGTGCTTTGGAAATTATTCCGGATATCACGCCGTCCATCATTATTATTGCTGTCAAACCCGATCAGATCGCCTCTGTCGTGCCGGACATTTTCTCACGCTGGTCAGATACATCAATTCCCTATGCCTCGCTTGCTGCAGGCAAACCGCTGTCCTTTTATGAAACAATGATCGGAAAAAATCATTCGATCATTCGCATCATGCCAAATATCGCCTGCCGTATTCAACAGAGTATGAGTGTCTGTATCGAAAATCTGGCATGCCGGTTCGAGCATAAGGAACTGGTGCATCAGCTCATGTCCGCTGTCGGTAAGGTTGCCTGGCTGGACAATGAAACGCAGATGCATGCTGCCACCGCACTGGCCGGAAGCGGTCCAGCCTTTGTCTATTATTTTGCCGAATGCCTGATAGAGGCAGGACTGAAACACGGATTATCTCCCAAACTCTCCCAAAACATTGTCAGGCATATGCTGGCAGGCACCACCGCTCTTTCTGAGTACTCAGAAGAAGGTTTTTCGCAATTGCGAGATAGCATTACCAGCAAGGGTGGCACCACGGAAGCCGGATTGACTATATCAAAAACCCTAGGAAACCACGAGTTTTCGACAATGGTGGATGCGATGATTGATGCGTCCGTATCACGCTCGAAAGAATTTTCCACCTGATCTTTTTGCACCGCACAAAAGCCTTGACTCCCTTTTTATTTCTTCCTATATTGCATTGCAGCACGCTTGTGTGATGAGAAATTTTTTGTAAATGGAGATGAATAAATGACTACGAAAAATCCTTACGCTGACTATATGAAGATGTTTTCTGACTATAAGATGCCTGGTTTTGACTACAGCAAAGTAATGGCTGATTTCAAAGCCCCTGCAGTTGATTTTAACAAGGCGTTTTCCATGCAGCGCCGCAATATCGAGGCCTTCTCTGCTGCTAACCAGGCAATGACAGAGGGCGCACAAGCCATGTCCCGTCGTCAGGCAGAACTGGTTCGCCTGAATGTGGAGAAAATGCTCAAAGCCACCAAAGATATGATGGTGAGCGGTTCACCTGAAATCAATACGTCCAAGCAGGCTGAACTGACGAATACTTTGCTTAAAAGCTCGCTGGATAGTCTGCGTGAGTTGTCCGAAATGGCGGCGAAGTCAGGTTTCGAAGCATTTGACGTGATCAATAAGCGTACCGCTGAAAGCATTGAAGAAATCAGCAGCATGACAAAAGCGGCGTAATTTCTTTTTTGCATACTGGTAATAAAAGGGCGCTTTTTCGGCGCCCTTTTTCGTTAGAATTGTTTTATAACACCGGTTCGTAATGTTCGGCCTGTTTCGGCAAATGAATCACTACCCGTAATCCTTCAATCTTATTCTCTCCACGATTGATCAATTCTATCCGCCCGCCATGCGCCAGCACGACATCGCGTGCTACACTCAATCCCAGACCCGCGCCACCGGTATCTGTGTTACGTGACGGATCAAGCCGTTTGAACGGGCGAAACACTTCCTCGTTATATTCTTCGGGGATGCCTTCTCCATAATCATCAACAATAATATCAATGCCCTTTTTGTTTTCCCTGACAGATAATTCCGCCCGTCTGCCGTAACGAATCGCATTATCGATAATATTCTGCAAACAACGGCGCATGGCTTTGGGACGTATGAGAATGACCGCATCTGCCTCTCCAATGATTTCTACCGCCTGGTCCTGTCTACGGTAATTTTCGACGATTGCCTTGAGATATTCCGCCAATCTGACTTCTTCTGTCGGCTCACTCCCCTCCCCCCGGGCAAAATCGAGATATTCATTAATCATATGTTCCATTTCCTCAATATCACCCTGCATGGCCCGAAGGTCTTTTTCAGGCAATTTTGCAATGGCCAGCTGCAGTTTAAGCCGCGTCAGAGGAGTGCGTAAATCATGCGAAATACCGGCCAGCATTTCCGTGCGTGTGGCAATCTGGCGCTTGATGCGGTCCTTCATTACCATAAACGCCCGGCCTGCCTGACGAACTTCACTAGCGCCGCGCGGTCTGAACCCCGGTATGTCCTGGCCCATGCCGAATTTCTCCGCTGCCGCCGCCAGCGAAACAATCGGCTTGATCTGATTGCGCAGAAATAGTACAGCAATCAGCATGACGATCGCACCGGCACCGGCTATCCACATAATGAAAATATAGGTAGTCGAACTGACCAGGCGCTTTTTGGTGGTAATGAAGTGCAGCACGGCATCCTCCGCCAGTACCGAAACGCGAATATCCCGCTCTACCCCGACACGCTGAATCATAAAGGGTTCATGCAGCCGCTTTTTTAAATGATTAAAAAATTCCGGGTACGATTCCTTGCCTTCTCCTTCTACAAATATGCTGGAGCGCGATGTATCAATCATCACCTCAATACCCATGGTGTTGCCAAATTTTTTCAGTTCCGACAGCTGATCCGGATGCCGTCGATAGTGTGTCACCAGTAAATCAACCTCACCGGCAAAGGCGTTCGACATGTTACGCAATACGCTATCCCAGTGCCGTTCATAAAAAATATAAATCGCCACCAGCTGTACCAGCACGATCGGCAACACCAGAATCAGAAATGCCCGGCCAAACAGATTGGTCGGCAGAAACCGCCTGTTTTTCGGCGGGCGATCACTCTCTGGTATCATATCAGTCATGGTCAGCCGATGGCATCCGGCTGCAACACATACCCGGCATTGCGAATAGTTTTAATGTTACGCGGCCTGCCCGGTACCTCTTCTATTTTCTTGCGCAAGCGGTTGATCTGCACATCAACACTACGTTCATTCGTCTTGCCCGCCGTAGATGTCATGCTCGCCAGTTTCTCACGCGAAATCGGCTCACCCGATTGCTCTGCCAGAATTTTGAGCAGTTGCGCTTCGCCCGAGGTCAGATATATTTGTTCCCCAGCCTGTGTCAGCTCATTATTGGAAAGATCGAAAACGAACTCCCCGAATATAATGCGCAGTTTTGGCACCGGCCTGTTTTCCGAGCGTTTCAGAATATTCTGTATACGCAATATCAGTTCACGCGGCTCAAATGGTTTGACCAGATAATCCTGCGCACCGGCTTCCAGTCCGGCAATGCGGTCTTCCGCTTCGCCCATCGCGGTTAACAGCAAAATCGGCGGTTTCGGATTAGGTAAGGATGCCGCCAGCTCGAGCCCGCTTTCTCCCGGCATCATAATATCTAACACAATCAGATCAAACGTTACCATAGACAGCTTTTTGCGGGCATCCGCCGCGTTTTCCGCCATAGCGACAAAAAAACCCTGCTCCGACAGATACTGATTCAACAGTTCCCTCAGACGAACATCATCATCGACAACAAGTATGTGTGATTGTTCCTGTTCCATATATCACTATATCAGCGCCGTTTTTTTCAATAAAATATAAAACGCCCCATCGCCTCCATCTTTAGGCGCAGCCTGATCAAAAGCAAGAATAAAAGGGCGCAGAACTGGTTCATTCAGCCAGTGAGAAAATTGCTGCCTGAGGGCGCCCTGATTATTCTTTCCCTTGCCGGTAATCACATGCAGCACGCGCTTTTCTCTCTGCAGGGCATCATGCATAAATTCCATCAGCGCTTCAAACGCTTCTTCCTGGGTCATACCGTGAAGGTCTATTACTGCATCAATAGCGAGTTTTCCTTTTTTCAATCGTTCGGCCTGACGCTTTTCAACCCCGGCAAATTTCCCCTTCTCCAGCGGCGGCAGTGGTGATGGCGAGCGTTTCGGCTCCCTGTCAGGCAAGCAGGTTTCTTCTATCTTCTGCAACTGGTCGTCAGCATAGATATCTACATCGAACAGGATGTCTTCTTTCGAGATATTATACACCGTATCGCGGCGGGTAATGAACTGCCACAGCGTCTTTTCACTTTTTGTTATGTTACGTTTGGTCATTTTTCCTCCGGCAGTAACACATACCAGCTCCCTTTTGCATCCTGCCCGCCAGCAAGATAGGCGGCTCTCTCTCCTGCACCGAAAAAGATATCACCGCGCAGGGTTCCCCTGATAGCACCCCCTGTATCCAACGCAAAAAAGAGCCGGGAAAGCGCTACATCATCTACCGTTCTGGTATCAAGATATACTGGCAGCCCATAAGGCAATAATCTATTATCTACCGCCACTGACCGATCTGGAAATAACGGAAATCCAGCAGCACCTTTTGGCATGGAATCCGCTTGTTCCAGCGTAAAAAAGACATAGGAATCATTCTGCCACATAATATCCTTTGCCTGCTCAGGATTGGCATATAACCATTTTTTGATACTCTGCATCGTCACATTTTCCGGATCAATCCATTCCTTTTCCTTCAATATCCTTCCAATAGACGTGTAAGGCTGTCCGTTTTTTCCGGCATATTGCAATTGCCTGACCGATCCGTCCACAAGGCGTACTCGCCCAGACCCCTGAATATGTAAAAAGAATAAGGCAACCGGATCATCCACCCATAACAAAATATCCGCCTTGTCTTTGATAGCTCCGGTCTCTATCCGTGCACGGGCCATATAAGGCTCGTCTTCTTTCATATCTTTGGGAAGACCGTAAACGGGAATATTATAGAGGGGCGTTTTGACAAGCGAACCACGGATTTCCGGAATAAAATACCCCGTCAACAATCCCTTTTCTTTATAGCTGCTGGTAAGTTCGTAAGGAGTAAAATGTGCCTCTATCCACTGTCTTGCATCTACAGAAGTGGAGAGCTCTTTTGCTTCCTGACAACGTGATGTCCATACAATTTCCGAAATGGGTATACCTGCAATATCCGTTGTTTTCAGCAGATGACAGCTTTGCGAAAATAATTGGATGATTTCTTCATGCTGTTCCTCTTGCCAGCGCGGCAACTGATCATAAGAAATCTGATTAAGCACCAGTTTATCGGGAAATAATACCGTACAGCTACATAGAAAAAACAGACCGGGCAGGTATAGACATCGTATTACCCGCCGCATCATCTTTATGTTTCAACGATAGTCCAGTTGGGGTTGCGGGACTTCATGTCACGTTCAAACACCCAGTCATCTTCGATGGTTTGCGTAGCAGACGCCTGGTCTGGCAGCGTATTGCCATCCTTATCTTTTTTCACCTGCATTTGCTCACTGACAAATTTAACTGTGACTCTTGCGGTAGAACGCTTTAACTCCGCATCGCTGATTTCGGCTGACTCAACCGCCACCAGGACATTTTCAACATATTCATCCGCCTCTTCGCGTTCTTCGATCACCTGCCTGAAGGACTCAAACACCTCTTTCGACAGAAGCATTTTCAGTGTATCTCTGTCACGCTTGTTAAAGGCTTCGATGACCATGTCAAATGCCGCTTTTGCGCCTTCGAGAAATTCCTGGAAGCTGAATTGCGGATCAATCGCCTTCATTTTTCCCAACGTCTCTGCCAACCTGTCATTGTCAGAAAAGCTTGCCAGTTCGATATCATCATCCTTTTTCTGCACCGGCGTTTTACGATCCGGCAATTGAATGACGCGCTCATTATCCGCCGCACTGCCGGTCATGTTTCTTTTTTGCGAAAAGTCATGTCCGGTTTTCTGACCCAGAATATTCCGGTAGCGCAGTAAAATAAAAATCGCGATCGCAGCAATGACGATCAAATCTCCAAAGGGTATGTTTTCCGGCATTTTCCGTCCTTATCACTTCTAACGTCTAACAGTAACCTAACTATATCCGATTGTTAACAGCTTTTCTGTTTTTTCTTGGGATTCCGCCACTGCTTCTGTTAAATGAGCACGTAAATCAACCGAACAGGCAGGAACATAGGATGAATGATATAGAGAATCAAGCCCAGGCGAAAAAAATGCTTTCTCTGAAAGGCCAGTATATCAAGGACTTGTCGTTTGAAAATCCCCGCGCACCTCAAAGTCTGATTGAACTGACGCAACCTCCGGGGATTGACATTAATGTTGATTTGAATGCCCAGCGGCTGCAAGAAGCCATGTTTGAGCTGACGATTTCCGTATCCGCCCGTGCTGTATATGAGAAATCAACGATCTTTCTGACCGATATTTCCTATGGTGGAATTTTTGAAGTCAGCGGCTATGCCGAAGACATGTTGGAAAGAGCGGTTTTAGTTGATTGTGCCTATTTGCTCTTCCCCTTTGCCCGCCGTGTCGTTGCAGATATTACACGTGATGGCGGATTTCCGCCACTGCAGCTTGAGCCGATCGATTTTGCCGCGCTCTATGAGCAAAATAAGGGCAATGTCGTCCGTGGCGCACCGGAAGAGAAAAAAGTAAATTAAGCTGTTTTTTCCCACAGCGGTTCGGTTAATTCCGACAACATCTGTGTATGTAGTTTGATCTCGTCTTCGGTGGGAGGAAAGCTGCGTGCTGGAATCGTCTGTTCCTGGTGGGAAGGAAGCTCTGCCGTTATTTTTTTCTCGGTTTTTTGTTCCAGCCCCAGCCCGGTTTGACGACCACCACGTAACTCCAGATAAACGTCTGCCAGCAGTTCCGCATCCAGCAAAGCGCCATGTTTTACCCGCGCTGACGCATCTACATTAAATTGTCGGCATAGAGCATCGAGATTGGCCGGTTGACCGGGGAACTTTCGACGTGCCATCTGCACCGTATCCAGCGCACGCTTCATCGGAATCACCGGATATCCCAGCCGCCCTAATTCCGCGTTAATGAATTTCATATCGAACTGCGCATTATGAATGACCAGTGTCGAATCCTGCAGAAATTCTAAAAAAGCATCGGCAACAGACCGGAATAATGGTTTGTCTTTTAAAAACTCCATCGATAGCCCATGGATTTTTTCCGCCTCCTGCGGCATGTCACGTTCAGGATTGAGATAAACATGAAAATGATTCTGCGTAGCAATATGATTAATCATCTCCACACAACCAATTTCAACGATACGGTGTCCCGAATCCGGATCGAGTCCGGTGGTTTCCGTATCCAGCGATATTTCGCGTAGCGCCATGAAATGACTATAGCGATAAGAGAAGGGTTTTCACAAGCTGCATACTATGGTTTTTCCCCAGACTTGTCGGAATAACCTTATCCGCACGGCTGTTTCGTTCCTGTGCCGTCATCTGAGAGGAACAAATCCGTCTGAACTTTTCCTCATTCATATGCTCCCGTTTTTTGGCACGTTGCCATTGCATCCATTCCGGGCAGAAAACCGCAACCGTCACATCACATAGCCTGTCTGCTCCCGTTTCAAAAAGCAGCGGAATATCCATAACCACTACCCGTCGTCTTTGCATTTGTTCCTTTCGAAGAAATAGCGTTTCCTCCTCGCGTACTTTGGGGTGAAGAATGAATTCCAACTGCTGTAATTTTTTCGGATCCTCAAAAACAATTTTTCCCAATATTTTCCGATTGATACAATCACCACCTTTTGCTTGGGGAAATAGTTCGGCAACGTCTTTTACAGCACCACCTTTCGAGCCAAGCAGTTGATGCACACAGCAATCCGCATCAAATACCGCCGCGCCATGAAACGCAAATTGCTTTGCTACGGTGGTTTTCCCCATCGCCAGACCACCGGTCAGACCAATCACAATCATGCTGCCGCCTTTTCCATTATTTGCTTTACCAGCGTGTCATCGACTTGCGGCCTGATACCAAACCAGGCCTCAAATGCCGGTACGGCCTGATGTAGCAACATGCCGATACCTGTGACGATCGGATTGCCGCACGCCTGTGCGTCTTTCAATAAATCTGTCATCAACGGCACATAGACGATATCACTCACCAGAGCATTCGCAGGCAAATATTCAAGCGACAGTTCCAATGGTGATTTTCCTGTCATCCCCAGTGATGTGGTATTAACAAGCAAGGTAGTACTTTCCAATAGCTCATGTCTGTTTTGCCAATTGCCAATTTCAATATTTTCTCCCATATCTTGTGCCAAGGCAGTGGCTTTTTCCACTGTGCGGTTGGTAAGAACAATCTGTTTCACCCCTTCTTTTTTTAACGCATAAACAATTGCCCTAGCAGCGCCACCGGCTCCCAGCACCACAGCTTTTTCCATATAAGGAGAAATATCTTTTACCGATGATTTCAGATTCTGCATGAACCCTTGTGCATCGGTATTATCACCGAATAATGTTTTATCTTCTCTTACACTGACGGTATTTATCGCACCGATTTTCCGGGCGCTTTCACTCAGTTCATCCATTAGTGGCAATACCGATTCTTTATGTGGAATGGTAACATTCACACCAGAAAATCTACTTGTCGCAAGAGATGTGATATAATCTTTCAATTTTTCCGGCGGCACATCTTCTGCCATATATTCACCAGCAATGTTGTATGTATCAAGCCAGTAACGGTGAATCACAGGAGAAAGCGAATGAGCGACCGGATGGCCGATCACTGCTGCTCTTTTTCTCTCATTAACCATTATGTCTGTTCTCTTTTTTCCAGCTGTCTCTGACGATGCTGAATAATCATCGCAGCAGTTTCTTCCACTGACCGGCGCGTTACATCAATCATTGGCCAGCCATATTGCCGGTAGAGTTTTTTTGATGCATCGATTTCCGCCTCCACGGCATCCATATCAATATAATTGGTTTCCTCCTCCTGACGAAGGGCCAATAACCGCGAACGGCGAATTTCCAGCAGGCGATCCAGACTGATGGTCAATCCGATAATCAATGGCTGTTTCAAATTAAGAAGACTTTCCGGCAAGGGACAGTTCGCAACAAATGGCACATTGGCTGCCTTATAGCCCCGGTTTGCCAGATAGACACACGTAGGCGATTTGGACGTGCGCGATACGCCGACCAGCACGATATCTGCTTCTTCCAGCTCCCAATGTGCCTGCCCGTCATCATGTGTCAGAGTAAAGTCAATCGCTTCAACACGATGAAAATAATCTTCCGACAAATCATGCTGACTACCCGGACGATTATGTGCTTCTTCATTCAGAAAAGATGACAGTTCCCTGATGACTGGTCCCAACACCGGTATACAGGGAAGATTACGCTTCTGACATTCTCTACGCAGCGTTTCACGTATGGACTTATCGACCAGTGTATACATCACTACACCCGGAAACTCATCGAGCGCAGCAATCATTTTTTCCAATTGCCCTTTGGTCCGCACCAGCGACCAGACATGTTCATGCACATTTATTTCCTCGAACTGAGCTAATGCAGCACGTGAGACACTGCTTACCGTTTCTCCCGTCGAGTCGGACACCAGATGCAGATGAAGCTGTTTCACTCAAAAACCCTCTCTGTGTATAGCTTGCTTATAACACAGGATAAACAGAGGGTGTAAACAGGAATCCGTTTTTTCCTCCCCTTTCATCATCTCTTCGTCCTTTAACTTATCCACCTGTGTGAAAACGGATAATCTGTTCAGATAACAGAGAGGATATTTTCCAATCTGGAAAACTGTCTGCCTATTTATCCCTAAACGCTTTTCATCATTAACCAATAGGTTGAAAAAGCTATGCTGCCTATGTGAATGATATGTTACACAATCTGAAGATATGTGAACAGATAGAGGTATGATTTTTAATCCTCGTTACACCTAGCACCAAAATCAAATACAACCCTTTTATATTTTTTATTTATTTATTTTGATGTATGACTTCCTGCCATGTCGGATACAGTTTTTCTCAAAACTCTCAATAAAGAGCTGACCAGCCATATTCCTTTCTGGTTCATGCGTCAGGCAGGTCGTTACTTGCCGGAATATCAGAAAATCCGTCAGCGATTTCCGTCATTTCTGGAGTTCTGTTATTCACCGAAAGAGGCCTGTAAGGTAACCTTACAACCGATCCGCAGATTTGATATGGATGCTGCCATTCTGTTTTCCGACATACTGGTTATTCCTGATGCATTGGGACAAAAAGTTTCTTTTGTCAAAGGAGAGGGGCCACAGCTCGATGCATTGAAACATCCGAAACAGATTGAGATATTAGATGTCGATAAAGTTGAAGCACATCTTGAACCTGTCTTTGAAACGGTAAGTTTGATTCGATCTTCTCTAGATAATAAAAAAAGCCTGATTGGATTTGCCGGTGCTCCCTGGACGGTGGCATGCTATATGCTGGAAGGAAAGGGCAGCAAGGAATTTGCCGAAGCCAGAGCATTCGCTTACCTGTATCCGGATGCGTTTCAGCAGTTATTGGACAGGTTGGTGGAGGCAACAAGCCGATACCTTGTCAAACAGGTTGATGCCGGAGCTGATGCGCTGCAATTATTTGACAGCTGGGCCGGATTGGTGCCGGAACATTTATTTTCACAAGCCGTAATACAACCGACCAAAGCAATTGTGCAGCATGTTAAGTCCGTTCATCCGAAAGTGTCTGTGATTGGTTTTGCCAAGGGTGCAGGAATTCGACTGACGGAATATGCAAAAAAGACGGGGGTGGATGCCGTTGCTATTGATGCCCAAACGCCGCGTGATTGGGCAATAGAAAATCTGGGAGGAGTCTACTGTCTGCAGGGAAATATCGATAATGTACTGCTTGGCTGTGATAAGCAGAAAGTGATAGAAGATACACAAGCGCTTCTTGAAAAGTGGAAAGACATTCCTTTTATTGCCAATCTCGGACATGGTATCCTGCCGCATACGCCGATAGAGAATGTCGAGGCGGTGAGTGATGTGATTAGAAACTACAGAAGAGCAGTATGAGTGTAATTTCCAGTAATAGTAAAACGGCTATTGTGTTGTTTAATCTTGGCGGGCCGGACAGTCCGGAGGCGGTAAAGCCGTTTCTGTTTAACCTGTTTAACGATAAGGCGATTATTGGTGCGCTAAATCCGATTCGTTATATGCTGGCCAGATGGATTTCAGCCAAGCGTGCACCGATTGCGCAGGAAATCTATGCCCATATGGGTGGAAAATCACCAATTCTGCAAAATACGCAGGCGCAGGCAGATGCATTGCGGGAGCGACTGTCAGAATGTGGGGAATGTCGTGTATTTATCTGTATGCGTTACTGGCATCCGATGAGTGATGAAGTGGTGAAGCAGGTAAAGGAGTATGCTCCGGATCACATTATTCTGTTACCGCTTTACCCGCAATTTTCAACCACGACTACAGGATCATCACTTACGGATTGGTGCCGTGCGGCAAAACAGACAGAACTTGATATACCGACCACGACAATTTGTTGTTATCCCGTTGAAGAGGGATTCATTACGGCAGAAGCAGACTTGATTACTGAGGCCTATGAAAAAGCAAAACAGTCAGGGCCGGTCCGCCTTTTATTCTCTGCGCATGGTTTGCCGGAAAAGATTGTGAAAAAGGGTGATCCTTATCAGAAGGAAGTTGAAGCGACAACGCAGGCAATTGTTCAAAAACTGGCAATAGAAAATCTGGATTATGTCAATTGTTATCAAAGCCGGGTGGGACCGCTGAAATGGATCGGACCGTCTACCGAGGATGAAATTGCCCGTGCCGGTAAGGATGGTGTGAATATCGTATTGATACCGGTTGCCTTTGTTTCAGAACATTCTGAGACATTGGTAGAGCTGGATATTGAATATAAAGAACTAGCAGAAGAGTGTGGGGTAAAAAATTATGTCCGGGTTCCGACGGTATCGATACATCCGGCATTTATTCAGGGACTGACTGGCCTTTGTTTGTCCATTACGGAGAAAGGATTCTACTGTCCATGGGAAGATGGCGATCAATGTGTCAAAGATGAAACCTTGATCACCCCGAAAACACAACCTACTTCTCCTGAAAAGAAAAAGGTGGCGGCATGAGTTACGAAATCGTCAAGGCATTGCATATTGTTTCCTTTATTTCCTGGATGGCAGGCATGCTTTACCTGCCGCGACTGTTTGTCTATCACGCCGGTGTGGAGGCAACCTCTGAAATGTCTGAAACCTTCAAAGTGATGGAGCATAAGCTACTTCGTTTGATTATGACGCCGGCGATGATTGCCACCTGGATTTTCGGTATCTGGCTGATTGTAATCACGGGATATGGTGCACCCGGAACGGGTGGATGGATTCATGTGAAGATCGTATTAGCGCTTATCCTGTCCGGCATGCACGGCATGATGGCGAAATACCGCAAAGATTTTGAACGGAATGAAAATACAAAATCAGCGCGTTATTTCAAATGGTTCAATGAGATTCCGACGATAGTTATGGTCGCCATCGTGTTTCTTGCGGTTTTAAAGCCATTCTAAATCATGATGTTACATAAAAAAACTTGTTGACCTTTTTGATAAATAAGCTAAAGTTTTAATCAGCCTTCGGTCAGAAAGACCGCGTCAATGGATAATTCCAACCATTATTCAACACATTAATTTCACTCCAACAAATAAATAGGCAGTCCCCATGCGACTTAGAGAATTAAAGCAGAAAAAGCCCGATGAATTACTGACCATTGCTGAAGAGCATGAAATTGAAAATGCCAGTTCCATGCTCAAGCAGGAGATGATCTTCGCTATTCTCAAGGCCATGGCCGAGAAGGATCAGGAGATTATCGGTGAAGGAGTCATCGATGTGCTGCAGGACGGGTTTGGCTTTCTGCGCTCACCAGAAGCGAATTATCTCGCCGGACCGGATGATATTTATGTCTCTCCCAGCCAGATCAAGAAGTTCGGTCTGCGTACCGGTGATACCATCGAAGGCGAAGTCCGTGCGCCGAAGGATGGTGAGCGTTATTTTGCTTTGGTCAAAGTCACCTCCATCAACTTCGACGAGCCGGAAAAAGCCAAGCATAAGGTCGCCTTTGACAATCTCACCCCACTCTATCCGGAAGATAAGATCATCATGGAAAAGGATGATCCGACCGATAAGGATTTATCGGCACGGGTGATTGATCTGATTGCTCCGCAGGGAAACGGCCAGCGCACCCTGATCGTCGCGCCGCCACGCACCGGTAAGACGGTGATGTTGCAGAATATCGCCCATTCGATTACTGCCAATCACCCCGAAGCGATATTGATCGTATTGCTGATTGACGAACGCCCGGAAGAAGTCACCGATATGGCGCGTTCAGTAAAAGGTGAAGTCGTCAGCTCGACTTTTGACGAGCCGGCACAGCGTCATGTGCAGCTGGCGGAAATGGTGATCGAAAAAGCCAAGCGCCTAGTCGAGCATAAAAAGGATGTGGTCATTCTGCTTGATTCGATTACGCGTCTGGCGCGCGCCTATAACACGGTGGTGCCGTCTTCGGGCAAGGTCTTGACCGGCGGAGTGGATGCCAATGCATTGCAGCGGCCGAAACGCTTTTTTGGTGCGGCGCGCAATATCGAGAACGGCGGATCGCTGACGATTATCGGCACCGCGCTGGTTGAGACCGGCAGCCGTATGGATGAAGTGATCTTTGAAGAATTCAAAGGTACCGGTAACTCTGAAATTATTCTTGATCGCAAACTCGCCGACAAGCGTGTGTGGCCGGCGATCGATATTACCCGTTCCGGCACGCGTAAGGAAGACATGCTCTATGATGAAGGGCAATATACCAAGGTCATGGTGCTGCGCCGCATCCTCAACCCGATGGGCACGATGGATGCGATGGAATTCCTGCTTGATAAGATGAAGGATACCAAGACCAACGACGAATTCTTCGAGCGGATGAATCGTTAACGGTCTTTATTTCTTAGAGATAACAAGCCATTCTCGAATATCCCCAAAAAGCATCCATCCGCCGATAATGATAAATCTGGTAAGGTTAATGGCGCAATAGATGGTCATAATGATAAAAAGAGCCTCCATCTGTTCTCTTATAAAAAGCAACCCACATAAGCAATATCTATTGCAGCAATAGTAATTGCGTAGTGAATTTTCGTCAATTCCATAATTTTATGATTATGGATAAAAAGGAAAAGGAAGCGTTCATCCGGGCATTTATTGACACGCTGATAGAAGAGCGCAAGAAGCGTAATTTGAGTCATGAAAAACTGGCGCAGAAAGCCGGACTGACTCGTCAAGCGATTGGAAGGCTGGAGAGTGATGTGAGTTCACCGACGCTGGTAACCTGTTATAAACTGGCAAAAGCAATGGACCTTAAGCTGTCGGGTTTGATGCTGAAAATAGAAGAGAAACTGGGTTAGCAAAATAGATACAATAAAAAACGTTAAAAAACGGCTTGGAGCAAATATCCGAAAGCTGCGAAAGCAAAGGGGATTTTCTCAGGAATCTTTCTCATTCGAGTGCGGGTTGCATCGTACTTATACCGGTGCGATAGAACGTGGCGAACAGAATGTGTCGATCGAAAATATTGTCAAAATCGCCAATGCCCTTGACGTGGATATTGTCGAATTATTCTGATTCTTTCCGGAAAAGCCGGAAAAGAATGCATCTTTTTGTCCCATTTGCCTAATCATTAAAGTCCTTTCTTGAGTTTTTGTTTTGGCTTGCGTATAACATTTATCAAAACATCCTGGGGAGAATTTCATGGCAAAACGACCAAAAATCGCACTGATCGGCGCGGGCATGATCGGTGGCACTCTCGCACATCTGATTTCACAAAAGGAACTGGGCGATGTCGTATTGTTCGACATTGTCAAAGACATGCCGCAGGGCAAAGCGCTTGATATCAATCAGAGTGCCGCGCCGGACGGGGTGGATTGTTATGTCAAAGGCACCAATAAATATTCCGACATCAAAGGTGCGGATGTATGTATCGTTACTGCCGGGGTGCCGCGCAAGCCGGGCATGAGCCGCGATGATCTGATTTCGATCAACACCAATGTGATCAAATCGGTCGGGGAGAATATCAAAAAATATGCGCCGAATGCGTTTGTCATCGTCATTACCAACCCACTCGATGTGATGGTCGATGTTATGCAGAAGGTGACGAAATTCAAACCGGAAAAAGTCGTCGGCATGGCTGGTGTGCTCGATTCATCGCGCTTTAGTTTCTTCCTTGCCGAAGAACTTGAGGTGTCGATTGACCAGGTGACGACCTTTGTACTTGGCGGGCATGGCGATACCATGGTGCCGGTGGTGTCTTATTCGTCGGTGGCAGGCATTCCTTTGCCGGATCTGGTGAAAATGGGTTGGATCACTAAAAAGAAAGTCGACGAGATCGTTAAACGTACCCGTTTCGGTGGTGGTGAAATCGTCGGATTGCTGAAAACCGGCTCGGCCTATTATGCACCGGCAGCCTCGGCGATTGAAATGGCCGAATCCTACCTCAAGGATAAAAAGAAAATTCTCCCCTGTGCCGCCAAACTCAATGGTGAATATGGCGTGAAAAATATGTATGTCGGTGTACCAGTAGTAATCGGTGCCAAGGGAGTAGAAAGAATTGTCGAGATTAGTCTTAAGGCATCAGAGAAAAAGCAATTCGACAAATCGGTTAAGGCGGTGAAAGATTTAATGAAAAAAGTGAAACTGAAATAGGTGGAATGGTATGAATATTCATGAATATCAGGCGAAGACGATTTTAAGCAAATACGGAGTAGCGGTCCCGCGCGGCGGGGTGGCCTTTACCCCGGCCGAAGCGGAGAAAGCGGCACAGGAACTGGGCGGCACCTTATGGGTGGTCAAAGCGCAGATTCATGCGGGTGGCCGTGGTAAGGGCGGAGGTGTGAAGCTCGCCAAATCGCTCGATGAGGTGGGACAGCTTGCCAAGGAAATGCTGGGCATGACGCTGGTGACGCACCAGACCGGACCGGAAGGAAAAGAGGTCAAACGCATCTATGTCGAGGAAGGCTCGGACATTGGCAAGGAACTTTATTTGTCTGTGATTATCGACCGGGCAACCAGTCGCATTACTTTTATGGCGTCATCCGAAGGCGGCATGGATATTGAAGAGGTGGCGGCCAAAACGCCGGAAAAGATTATTACCACAACGATTGATCCGGCAACGGGTATTCAGCCGTTCCATGTGCGCGTGTTAGCGAAAGGGCTGGGTGTCGGCAAAGATCTGGCAAAAGATTTCCATAATTTCGTGACAGGGCTTTATAAGGCGTTTGTCGACACCGATGCCTCGCAGATCGAAATCAATCCGCTGGTGATTACCAAGCAGAATCAGTTGCTGGCGCTTGATGCCAAATTCAATTTTGATGATAACGCGCTCTATCGCCATCCGGATATTATGGATATGCGTGATGAAGATGAAGAAGATCCGCTCGAATTGAAAGCCGGAAAATTCGGTCTGTCTTACGTGAAGATGGACGGCAATATCGGTTGCATGGTCAACGGAGCCGGACTGGCGATGGCGACGATGGATATCATCAAGCTCTATGGCGGTGAGCCGGCGAATTTCCTTGATGTCGGCGGTGGCGCCAATAAGGAGAAGGTGACAGAGGCTTTCAAGCTGATTCTGTCTGATCCGGCGGTGGAAGGCATCTTGGTCAATATTTTCGGTGGTATCATGCGCTGCGACATTATTGCCGAAGGCGTGATCGGTGCGGCAAAGGAAGTCAATCTGGCGATTCCGCTAGTGGTGCGTCTGGCGGGCACCAATGTCGAGCTGGGCAAGAAGATGCTGGCAAATTCCGGCCTGTCGATCATCCCGGCGGATGATCTGGCAGATGCCGCGGAAAAAATTGTTGGATCAGTGAAGAATAAGGAGGCAGCGTAATGGCGATCATGGTCACGAAAAAAACGAAAGTCGTCTGTCAGGGGTTTACTGGGCGAGAAGGCACCTATCATTCCGAACAGGCGATTGCTTACGGCACCAACATGGTCGGCGGCGTGACGCCGGGCAAGGGAGGAACGACGCATTTGGAACTACCGGTTTTCGATACGGTGCATGAAGCCAGAGATAAAACCGGCGCCAATGCTTCCGTTATTTACGTGCCGCCGCCCTTTGCTGCCGATGCGATTCTGGAAGCTGTAGATGCTGAAATGGAGTTGGTGATTTGCATTACTGAAGGCATTCCCGTGCTCGATATGGTGAAGGTGAAACGTGCGCTGTCCAATTCCAAAACGCGTCTGGTCGGGCCGAACTGCCCGGGAGTGATTACGCCGGAGGAATGCAAGATTGGGATTATGCCGGGCCATATTCACAAAAAGGGGCGTATCGGCATTTTGTCACGTTCTGGTACATTAACTTATGAGGCGGTGGCACAAACCACAGCGGAGGGAATGGGGCAATCAACCTGTGTCGGTATCGGTGGTGATCCGGTCAATGGCACGAATTTTACCGATGTGCTGGAAATGTTTCTGGCTGATGAAGAGACCGATGCGATTATTATGATCGGTGAGATCGGGGGCTCTGCCGAAGAGGAAGCGGCTGATTTCCTTAAATCCTCGAAAGTGAAAAAGCCGGTAGTCGGCTTTGTGGCCGGGCGCACTGCGCCTCCAGGGCGCCGTATGGGTCATGCCGGAGCGATTGTTTCCGGCGGCAAGGGCGGTGCGGAAGACAAGATCGAAGCCATGCGCTCTGCTGGAATCCATGTGGCGGATTCTCCGGCGGCGCTGGGCAAAACCATGGCGGAAGCACTGGCGGCGTAGCGATTTTACTTGGCTTTCGCCGAGAGCTCCGCTACACACGGTCAAAAGAAGAATATACAGGGACGGTTAGTCTTTATGGCCAACGAAACGGAACAAACCTCGTATCTTTACGGCGCTAACAGCGTGTTCGTGGAAGAGTTGTTTCAGCGCTATCTAGCCAATCCTTCCTCGGTTGACCCAAGCTGGCAGCGCTTTTTTTCCGATATGGACGGTAGTGCACAGGAAAAGGCCAGCTGGGCGAAAGAAATCAGTGCCGTTGTCGGTCAGCATGACGTTGAGGCGTTGGAAGCTTCTCAAAAAGCGGCGAATAAGGGTGTAGCACCTGTATCCGGCGTGACACAGGATAGTGTGCGTGCGCTGATGTTGATTCATGCGCATCGTGTGCGCGGGCATCTGATGGCCGAGCTGGACCCACTGCAACTGAAAGAAAAAGACCCGCATCCGGAACTGGATCCGGCCAATTACGGCTTTACCGAGGCCGATCTGGATAAGGAAATCTTCCTTGACGGGGTGTTGGGGCTTGAAAAAGCGACGTTACGCGAGATTATTCAGATCGTACGCCAGACCTATTGTCATCATATTGGTGTAGAATTCATGCATATTCAGTATCCGGAACAGAAAAGCTGGATACAGGAACGCGTCGAAGGCATGAGAGGTCAGCCAACGTTGACGGACAGAGAAAAGAAAAGCCTGTTGCATTGGTTGATCGAAGTAGAGGCATTTGAAGATTTTCTACAGGTAAAATATCCCGGTATGAAACGCTTTTCCATCCAGGGAGGAGATTCAACTATTCCCGGACTGGAGGTGATTTTAGAAGTTGCTTCAGATATCGGGGTGGAGGAGATTGTCATCGGCATGCCGCATCGCGGGCGCATGAATGTGCTGACGACAATCATGGGCAAGCCTTATTCCGAATTACTGTCGATTTTCCACGGCAATCTCGATTTTCCGGAATCTGTCGGCAGTTCCGGGGATGTGAAATATCATCTGGGCGCATCGCAGGATCGCACCATGCCCAACGGCAAGAACATGCATCTGTCGCTGACGGCCAACCCGTCACATCTCGAGGCAGTCAATCCGGTGGTGTGTGGCAAGGTGCGTGCCAAGCAGGACCAGTTGGGAGATGAAACGAAATCAAAGGTCATGGGGTTGACGCTGCATGGCGATGCTGCTTTTGCCGGACAGGGCTCAGTGGCGGAAACGCTGGCGCTGAGCGAGTTGCGCGGGCATCGCACCGGTGGGACGGTGCATGTGATTGTCAATAATCAGATCGGTTTTACCACCAGTCCGCATTTCTCGCGTTTTACGCCCTACCCGTCTGATGTGGCGAAAATGGTGCAGGCGCCGATCTTTCACGTCAATGGCGATGATGTCGAAGCGGTGGCGACCTGTTGTCGCTTGGCGACGCAGTTCCGTCAACAGTTCAAACGCGATGTGGTGGTGGATATTTTTTGTTACCGTAAATATGGTCATAATGAAGGCGATGAGCCGATGTTCACCCAGCCGAAAATGTATAAGGCCATCGCGAAACATGACTCTCCGGCACGTATTTATGCGAAAAAACTGATTGCGGAAGGATTGGTCAATCAGGCTCATGTCGATGCTGAATATAAAAAATTCAATGATCATTTTGAAGAAGCGTTTGGTGAAGGGGAGAATTTCATTCCCAATAAGGCCAACTGGCTAGAGGGCAAATGGTCAAGCATCAGCCGGCCGGAACAGGGAGTAAAGCCCGATGTCGATACTGGTGTTCCGTTGAAAAAGCTTAAGGAACTGGGCGATGCTATTACGGAAATTCCGCAGGGATTTACGGCAAATCGCAAACTGGTGCGCATTTTTAAAGCCAAGCGTGAGGCGATTCAGTCTGGCAAAGAGTTGGATTGGTCGGCGGCTGAGGGGCTGGCCTTTGCGTCTCTTTTGAAAGAAGGGTTTCCGGTGCGTCTTGCCGGGCAGGATTCCGAGCGCGGGACGTTCGCGCACCGCCATTCGGTGCTGACCGATCAGGAGACGGATGAGCGTTATACGCCGCTGAATCACCTTGGTGGTGAGCAGGCACACTATGAAGTCATCAACAGCGCCTTGTCGGAACTGGCGATTCTAGGATTTGAATATGGCTATTCGCTGGCCGAGCCCAATGCGCTGGTCATTTGGGAAGCGCAGTTTGGCGATTTTGCCAATGGCGCGCAGATGATCATTGATCAGTTTGTTTCTTCCGGTGAAATCAAATGGCTGCGTATGTCGGGACTGGTGATGCTGTTGCCGCATGGCTATGAAGGCCAGGGCCCCGAACATAGCTCGGCACGGCTGGAGCGCTTCCTGCAGCTGTGTGGAGAAGATAACATGCAAGTAGTCAATTGCACGACACCGGCCAATATATTTCATGTGTTGCGCCGTCAGCTATGCCGTAATTTCCGCAAACCGCTGATTGTCATGACGCCGAAGTCGCTGCTGCGCCACCGTTTATGCAAATCTGATCTGAAGGAACTTGGACCGAAAACCAGTTTCAAACGCGTGATTCCGGAGATAGATAAACTGGAAGCGGATGACAAGATCAAACGCGTGATTCTGACCAGCGGAAAGGTCTATTATGATCTACTCGAAGCGCGCCGTGAGAAAAAAATGAAAGATATCGCGATTGTACGGTTGGAGCAATATTATCCATTCCCGGAAGCGGAAATAAAAGAACAGCTGAAGCGCTATAAAAATGCGGAAGTGGTGTGGGTGCAGGAAGAACCGAAAAATATGGGCGCGTGGAGTTTTGTACGTTCCTACATCGAAGTCATTATGGACGAGCTGGGCCGCGGACAGGAGCGTATTCATTATGTCGGACGGGTGAATGCAGCATCTCCGGCGGCAGGTTACCTGAGAATTCATGAAAAAGAACAGAAAGATGTGGTTAATAATGCGCTGGCGTTCAGGAAACAAAGAGCGAAGCAGCCAAAAAGAAAAGCCTCTTAGCACGACAGGAGAAGAGTTATGTCAGGAGAGATTATTGTTCCATCATTAGGTGAATCGGTCAGTGAAGCGACGGTTGCCAAATGGTTCAAACAGCCCGGCGATTCGGTGGACAAGGATGAACCGATTGTCGAGTTGGAAACGGACAAAGTAACGTTGGAAGTCAATGCGCCGGAAGCGGGAGCGTTGAAGGAAATCGCCGTTAAGGTGGATGAGACGGTGGAAGTCGGTGCTGTATTGGGTAAGATTGATGTCGGAGCATCCGGCAAGGCATCGGCAGCTAAGAAAGCTTCTAAGCCTGAGAAAGCGACTTCGTCAGCGCCAGTTCCGCAACCGGCCAGCGGTAAACAGCCCGGCCCGGCAGCGGCGAAGTTACTGGCAGAGAACTCCAAGCTCAACCCTGCAACGATTCCGGCGACCGGCAAGGATGGACGCCTGACCAAGGGAGATGTGCTCAAAGCTATCGAAGGTGGTGATGGCATGGCAACGGTGCCGGCGGCTGGTCCGCGTGAAGAGCGGGTAAAAATGTCCAAACTGCGTCAGGTGATAGCCAAGCGCCTGAAGGAATCACAAAATACTGCGGCGATTCTCACCACCTTCAATGAAATCGACATGTCGAACGTCATGGCGCTGCGTAAAGAGTATAAAGAAGATTTTGAGAAAAAGCACGGCGTACGGCTGGGCTTCATGGGCTTTTTTGTCAAGGCGGCTGTTAATGCGCTTAAGCAGATTCCCGAGGTGAACGCCTCGATTGAAGGCGATGAAATCATCTACAAGAATTATTACGATATCGGTGTCGCGGTGGGAACGCCCCAAGGGTTGGTCGTGCCGGTGATCCGTGATTGTGACCGCAAATCGCTGGCTGAGATTGAAAATGAGATTACCGAAAAAGCCATGAAGGCTCGCGAAGGCAGTTTGTCGATGGAAGAGCTGACCGGCGGATCATTTACTGTTTCGAATGGTGGGGTCTATGGTTCGCTCATGTCCACACCAATCATCAACCCGCCGCAATCGGGTATTCTCGGTATGCATAAGACCGAACAACGCCCGATCGTACTGCCGTCCGGCGAAATTGCCGCACGGCCAATGATGTATGTCGCGCTGTCTTACGATCACCGAATTATTGACGGGCGTGAGTCGGTGACTTTCCTCGTCAAGGTCAAGGAAGCGATTGAAGATCCACGGCGTTTGTTGCTGGGACTGTAATATAAGGGGATCAATATGGATTATGATCTGATTGTCATTGGCGGCGGGCCGGGCGGTTATGTCGGAGCGATTCGTGCGGCGCAGCTGGGTATGAAAGTCGCCTGTGTGGAAAAACGCGGCGCACTGGGCGGTACCTGTTTGAATGTCGGTTGTATCCCTTCCAAGGCCCTGCTGGAATCGTCGCATCATTATGAGGCGGCGAATCATGAGTTCGGGCAGCACGGCATTGAGGTGACGACCAAACTCAATCTCAAGCAGATGATGAAAAATAAGGATGAGATTGTGAAAGGACTCACCGGCGGCATCGAAATGCTGTTTCAGAAAAACAAGGTGGAATATGTCAAAGGCCATGGCACGATTACTGGTGCGAACGAAGTGACGGTCGGGAAAAAGAAACTCTCGACCAAACATATTATGATCGCCACCGGCTCGGATGTGATGCCGCTGCCGGGCGTGAAGATTGATGAAAAGCAGATAGTCTCTTCCACTGGTGCGCTGGAGCTGAGCAAAGTGCCCAAACATCTGATCATGATCGGCGGTGGTGTCATCGGGCTGGAGCTTGGTTCGGTCTGGCGGCGTCTGGGCGCGAAAGTCACCGTGATTGAATTTATGGACCGTATCACCCCGGGAATGGATGCAGGACTGACCAAAGAATTCCATAAGCTGCTTGAGAAACAGGGATTTGAATTCAAACTCAGCACCAAGGTTACCGGTGCAAAAAAAGATGCCAAAGGCGTCACCCTGACGATGGAACCTGCCAGCGGCGGCAAAAGGGAAACGATGAAGGCCGATGTGGTGCTGGTCTCGATCGGACGCAGGCCGTATACGGATAAGCTGGGGCTGGATAAGGTCGGGATTGAGACCGATAAGCGCGGCTTTATTCCGGTCAATGAGCAGTGGCAGACCTCGGTGCCGGGTATTTACGCCATCGGCGATGTGATTGTCGGGCCGATGCTGGCGCATAAGGCCGAAGAAGAAGGCGTGGCCGTTGCCGAGATACTCGCCGGACAGCATGGCCATGTGAATTACAATGTTATTCCGAGTGTGATCTATACCTGGCCGGAGGTGGCGTCCGTCGGGCAGACCGAGGAACAACTGAAAGAGGCCGGTATCGATTACAAGGCCGGAAAATTTAGTTTCATGGCGAATTCACGCGCACGTGCAACGTTGCAGACGGATGGTTTTGTGAAAATTCTGTCCGATAAAATCACCGATCAGGTGCTGGGTGTGCATATTATCGGTCCGCAGGCCGGCGATCTGATCCATGAATGCTGCGTTGCGATGGAGTTTGGCGCCAGCGCCGAGGATATTGCGCGCACCTGTCATGCCCATCCGACCCTGAGCGAGGCGGTCAAAGAGGCGGCGCTGGCCGTCGATAAACGCCAGATTCACAGTTGACGGGTTCGAGTTAAGGCGCATCGCGCCTTTACGAACCCGTCATCCTCGGGCGAACGCAGTGAGGCCCGGGAATCTTGTGCCACTTGCCGGAACATTTATTAGAATCCGCCATTGAAGAAAATCGGGCACGCTCTAGCGTTTAAGTCCAAATTATAAAGTGACGTGACAGGGTCATTTGTGGTGGTGCAGTCGGGCGCAAGGATCCATCCCTGCTTTGGCGCGGTGACCTTGCCGGTGGCCGGATTGCCGTCATCAAGCTTGCTATCGATATTCCACGCTTCCTGAGGGGTTAAAATGTCCCGTACCGGCTCCGGGGGGCTATCGAAATCGCGGGTCAGTTCTATCAGGTGCCACTCACCCAGTGTGAACCAGCCAGGATGAGCGACCGTCATGTTTAACCAGGCGACATTAAAATGGGTATTTGCCAGTTTGCCGGCCAGTGCATTTTCACCGCCAATACGATTGTTATTGCCAGAGATTACGTGTGTGCCGGTATAGCTGCCTTCCACCAGCCCGGCATTGGCTAGATGCTGCCACAACCGGCCCCGTTCGTGGGGTCCGGTACCGGTGTATCCTTTGTGGATATCGCCATCTCCGTTGCCGTTGCAGGTTGGCTTGCCGGAGGATTCGCTTAAATAGCAGGTATCGTCATTCCCGGTGGTGCCTGCCTCAATACCCCAGAAATCGGTGGCATTGGGCATATCGCCGGGCAGGGCGAGATATCTATCGCGGAAGGTATGAATAGCAGTTTGGATTTGGGTAAGCTGGGTCGTCACACTACGTAATTCGGCAGCGCGTATGAGGTTTTGTCCTGTCAGAATGCCGCCTGTGAGCAGTCCCAGGATGACGAGCACAATGCTTAGCTCGACCAGTGAAAATCCATGATGCATGGTAAAACCCTCCTCGATAAATGGTGATCGGGGAGTTCGAAAAACCCACTATAGGAAGGTTCCCGCTGGTCTTTAGGGCAAGCCTTGGACATGCACCAACGGCTCCCCGACCATACGAACAGTCGAGGAGTACGGATAACGGTGTACTAACCGCCTATAATGAGAGGTTTCGACGCCCCAAAATGACTCTTGTCATTTCAGGGGAAAGTGTAGCAAAAAAATGTAGACGATACAAGCAGCCTTACGGTTGAAGAGGCAGGTTTGTTACTGCAGTAAACGACGGGTAGTGAGCAGAATACTGTTTCCAGGCTTTTTCATGCTTGTTGCATTGCGTCATAGTCTCGCGTTGCGAATTCGCGCCGCACCTAATCTAAGCTATTGTCTTATATATAAAAGAATGTTGCTGCATCTGCGAGGTGCAATTGCAGCATGCGCATGTTGCGCTGCCGTAAAAATGCCAGCTTTTACAAGGGCCTGCACCGGCTGCATGGTATAATGAGAGGGTAACAACAAAGGAGACTTGTTATGAAACTTTTTCACATTATGAGCTTACTGCTGGTGTTGATCGGCGGTATTAACTGGGGCCTGGTGGGTCTGGTGGACCTTAACCTTGTTGGCACCATGTTTGGCGACGGTATTTTGACGACCATCGTTTATCTGTTGGTCACCATATCGACGCTGTATCATGTATTCCCAATGATAATCAATCACTTCTCGGATACGGTATCCTAGAAGAACAACTTTGAAAGCCTCCGATTCGGAGGCTTTTTTTTGGCGTCAATATATCACGCCGCGTCTTTCAGGCCCATTTCCTTACGCAGCGCATCATCGATCTTGTCCATAAAGGCTTCGGTGTTAAGCCAGGGTTGATTATTGCCGACCAGCAGCGCCAGATCCTTGGTCATATGGCCAGCTTCCACCGTCCCGATAATCGCTTTTTCAAGTATGTTGGCAAAAGCCACGACATCTTCGGTGTTGTCAAACTGACCACGATAGCGCAGCCCCTGTGTCCAGGCGAAAATGGATGCGATGGGGTTGGTCGAGGTTTCGTTCCCTTTTTGATGCTCGCGGTAATGGCGCGTCACCGTACCATGTGCGGCCTCGGTCTCGACCGTATGGCCATCCGGCGTAAGCAGGACGGAGGTCATCAGCCCCAGCGAGCCAAAGCCTTGTGCCACGACATCGGATTGCACGTCACCATCATAATTCTTACAGGCCCAGACAAATCCACCCTTGGATTTAATCGCATAGGCGACCAGATCATCGATCAGCCGGTGTTCGTAATAGAGTCCTTTCGCGTCAAATTGCTCCTTGAATTCGTCGTCGAATATGCGCTGAAACGTATCTTTAAACTTTCCGTCATATTGTTTCATGATGGTATTTTTAGTCGATAAGAAGACCGGGTAATTCTCCTTCAGCCCGTAATTGAAGCAGGCGCGGGCGAATCCTTCGATTGATTCGACAAGATTATACATGCCCATTGCCACACCCTCGCCCGGAAAGTCATAAATTTTCTGAGTAATGGACGCCGAGCCGTCCTTGGGAGTGAAGGTAAAGGTCAGCGTACCCGGTTTGTCGATGACCATATCCGTTGCACGGTACTGATCACCAAAGGCATGACGACCAACGATAATCGGCTTTTCCCAGCCCGGCACGTAACGCGGAATATTGCCGATGATAATAGGCGCGCGGAAAATCGTGCCGCCGAGGATATTGCGGATTGTCCCATTGGGGGATTTCCACATTTTTTTCAGTTTGAATTCCTCTACCCGTGCCTCGTCAGGTGTAATCGTTGCGCATTTAATACCGACGCCATATGTCTGAATCGCATGAGCAGCATCGATGGTGATCTGGTCATCTGTTGCGTCACGTTTTTGAATCGACAGGTCGTAATATTTCAGGTCAATGTCGAGATAAGGCAGGATAAGCTTGTCTTTGATCATCTGCCAGATGATGCGCGTCATCTCGTCACCATCCAGTTCAACGACCGGAGTTTTTACCTCTATTTTTGTCATGAATGCTCCTGCAGTGAATCACTATTCATTATGCCGGAGAAAGAGAAAAAAAGCCAGCGTAACTCAAGTAAAACTGCGGGATTAGTCGTGCAGTGCAACATAAAAAAACCTGCTTAAAAAAAGCAGGTTTTTACATAAAATGCTTACGCGGCAGTATCGATCAACTGAATATTGGCAGCGGCTTCTTTGCCACGGCTTTCTTCAATCTCGTAGCTGACCTTCTGGCCTTCATCTAGCTGTGCAAGGCCAGACTTTTCAATCGCGCTGATATGAACGAATACATCGCTCTGGCCCTCATCGGGGGTGATAAATCCATATCCCTTGGTCGGGTTGAACCATTTGACGGTACCTGTTGCCATTATTAACTCTCCTGGCGTTAGTCTAAAATCTACACTCATACTATCTGGAAGATTTTTCTCCTCACAAAAAGCATAAATGCAATGTGGAAGGGTTTTGTAGGTCAGCCGGGCGAAAAAAGCAAATAATTAATTTTGTTGCGATTGAATAGCCGATAGATAAGAGTTTGTTCATTTGAGGAATGAAATGAGAAAAGCTACACAATTTCCGGATTTTTTTGTTATCGGCGCGCAGAAATGCGGCACCTCGTCTTTATGTGCCATGCTCGAGGCGCATCCGCAAATTGTCTTTTCCGTGCCCAAGGAACCGCTGTTTCTGTCCCGTGATGAAGTGCCACTGCATCCGCATTTTTTCGCCACCGACCCTTCCGGCTGGGACAGGCATGACTGGCAGGAAAAAGCAGAAGCCCTGCTGGAAGAGTATCGCGCCTGCTTCCCGGAAGCCAAAGAGGGACAACAGGTTGGTGAGGGGTCGACCAGCTATTTTCCCTCTCGAGTGGCGCCGATGCGAATTCACCATTACCGGCCCGATGCCAAACTGATTCTGCTGCTGCGTCATCCGGTCGCACGGGCTTACAGCGCCTATTGGCACCATGTGCGTCATGGCACTGCCATTCATTCCTTTGCGGGTCATTTGCGCTATGAAAATGGCATGATACTGGAAATGGGCCATTATGCCGAGCATCTGGCACGCTGGCAGCATTATTTCCCGAAAGAGCAGATGTATGTCGCAAGTTACGAACGATTTGTGCGTGAACCGTTGGTGGTTTTTAAAGATATCTGTGATTTTTTGACTATTGAATCCACCGAGCCATCTCATATTAGTCACAGCAATCGTGGTTCTGTGCCCCGTTTTCTGCGATTACAGCTGATGATCAATTGGTTGCGGCGGATGGAGGGAAATCGCATGTCGGCTGTCCGGCATAATGATGATCATCACGTATCTGTTATCCTTCGGCTACTGAATTGCCTGTCACGGTGGAACCTGTGCGAAACCCCTCCCCCGCCGATGAATACGGCGCTGGAGCAACGGTTGAACCGCTATTTCTGTCAGGCCAACGCCGGGCTGGATAAATTGGCCGACAAGGAGATGACAAAAGAGTGGTGGTGAAGCCGATTTCAATTGCTAATGCTATTTCCACTATTCGATTCTGCAAATGCTTCCCAGCAACATTACCCGGCGCGAAGTCGTCGCTATCGAAGATTTATACAAAGAAAAGCCTGGTGCTAAAGCTATGGGCTTGATGCTACCTGAGTTTCTTAAGATGCTTTTCGAGTTGCTCTTCTATCTGATAAAGGCGTAGCACAGGTGATTTGAGTTCTTTTGACTCGCGCGCAGCATAGGTACGCAACTCGGATAAGCACTCTTGAAACATTGCGTTGATGATAAGTTCTAGCTCGACACCAAATTCTTTTTGAAGAGTCGTTTTAATCTGCTCCACATCGCGCAGTTGATTATGTTTTGCCCCCGTCCCTTGATTTTTTACAATCGGCGACCACAGCATAAAGTGTTTCTGATAATCGGCGAAGTATGCGTTCGCGTATTGGATGTCTTTTCTGAACTTTCTGATAAATCGGTCTACATTATCCGGTTGCCTGTTCTTAACGTACTGCAGACCCGTTATGAGGTGAATTGCCACTTCACAGACATAGACGATCTTTTCTTTGGCGTTGATACCAACTACATCGATTTCTCCCTGCACATCGGGCGTATATAAATTATACTCCACAAAATCGCAGCCTTTTATAATCTTTAGGTATTCCCCCGCTATTTCTTCGCCAATATTGTGCATGTTAATCCTAACGTTTGTAATACCCAAATCTGGCGTCCCCGAGAGGATTCGAACCTCCGACCCTCAGATTAGGAATGGCCAGCCGGTAGCTATACACGCTTATAGCGTCTTTTTAAATCCCTCGCAATACCAGGCGGTTTAAAAGATAAGGTTGGCTGCGGGTTTTACCCGATTATAGGGCCTTTTTAACTCTCGACCTTGCTATCGCCTTGCTACCGAGGTTGTTGAAGAAATAGCAGGTGGTAAGATTCCACCCACTACTCTTTCTGTGCAGGCTTATTTCTTTTTGTTTGGCCGCTGCGTTAATGCCGAGGCTGCAGCTGTTTTTGCTGCCTTACTGCTCTTAGGGTTACGCAACACCTTTGATGCTGCTGTACCAGCTTTCTTGCCTGTTTTTTCGCAACTACGTTTTTTAGTCATGATAGTGCTCCTTCCTTAATGATATATTCTTGCCACGGAATTGCGGCAGGATGAATGTGTGACAGGAATTGGACTATATCCTTCCTGCCATAATATCTGGGACGCCCGCAGCTTTCTGCCATTAGAATGATGGGCATGTACCCAAATACAGCTTGCAGTGATAAGATCATATCTTCTGCCTGGCGGTTATTATTAAGGATATGCGGTTTAACCACTGCAATGGCAAACGTCACTCCTTGTTCACGTATAACGGCACCTTGTATTCTCATGCTATCCTCCTCTATCTCGAGCCACATGGCGGGTTAAACTGAGTACGTAAATGTTGTTCAATTCGTAGCCGGTCTTGCTGGTTCGGAACGTAGATCACGGCAACACCGAGCTGCTTATAGCCCTGTGCCTTCCATTGCGACTTTCTATCGTGATTTTCTACCCTTGACCGAACGGCTTGAGATTCACCAACATCAAGAACAATCTCCCAATTCGACGAATTTCGCCCTAAAATGACATACACACCGCTTTGATCGCGGAGGTGTCCAGTGGATAAGTATGGTCCCTCACATTTTATGCCAGCAAGGGTAATGGCATCTGACAATATCGTATTCACTACGCTATCCTTTTCTGAAATTAACAGAGGCAAAATTAACTTTACCTTCAGACAAGGATTGCTAGAATACACGTGCTAAGGTGAGCGTTCCTTGCGAAGGCTTACAATGGGGAATGTGGCCTCGTCCCATTCCCCATAATCTAAATATCGTGTTTGATCATAATTTCCCTCCTAATTTCTGCTGCTTCGTAAGATACACCAAAATCATCGCTGATTTCTTCTATGTCATGATACTCTCGCACCAATTTTGTTGGCATAAGTAGAAAGCTCGCGAACGTGTTTGCCTGCCATTCAGGATCTTTATATGCAGGCACTCGATCTGTTGTTGCCCTGTTTAATGCTAGCCGTTCATCTGAATGAAGAATTAAGTGACCTATTTCATGCGTTAAAGTGTAACGATCACGGCCATTGCCAGCGCATGCCCCTTCGTACACATCTTCTCGTAGGCATATAGTGGGTTCTCCTACTATTTTTCTTCCTTCCTCTCCACGCATCTCCCGTTCAGTTAGTATGCGAAGGTGATAGCCTTCTATAACCTCTGGCAATACAAACTCTGCAATCTCAACAATCGGCAATCGTGGTTTCTCGCCTACAGGAAGCATTGAACGAAATCGCTCAGTGATCCCTGCTATCTTTGCACGACTAAGAGGCAGTGCCTCTAGTGCTAATTTACTCATTTTCCTTTTCCTCCCCTCCCAGAATCGTCTTTATCGCATCAAGCTGTTCTGCATTTAATTTATCAAACCCACGCGCGAGGGCTGCTATGCACTCTCCATCGTCAAGAGGATTGTGTTTAAGCATCGCCTCGTTTTTCGACATTAAGGCCTTATCTTCGAGTTTTACTTGCTGATCTTTTGATAATTTATAATGTTTCGTTATTTTCTTTATCAAGTCATCTGGGATGTCGCGCTTACCTGTTTCAATTGCGGATAGGTAAGATGATGAAATGTTTGCTGCCTCAGCCATATCCTTTAGAAGAATACCCTCTTCTAATCGCAACCTTCGCAGCTCTTTTCCAAATTCAGTTAACATGGCAGTACCTCCCTGATTTTGGATTACAGTAACACAAGCGCCACGGAAGATCAACAAAGATTGAAAAGAAATCAACAAATTTGTGGATCGCAAATTGTTTTCCTTGCTTTCTCAGAGAGATACGCAATAATTCTTCTTAGAAACAGAAGATTAGAACCCGATGCCGACCATTAAAATTACCAAGCGTGAAGTAGATGCGATACCGTATGCCGAATACGACAAGCAGCAATTCTATTGGGATACCGAGCTAAAGGGCTTTGGCCTGCGTGTCGGGCATAAATCCAAAACCTTTATCGTCCAGCGCGACATAAATGGCAAAACCAAACGCACCACCATTGGTCGCTTTGACCCATGGACCGTCGAACAAGCGCGCACCGAAGCGCGGGAAATATTAATACAGATGGGCAAGGGCATCGATATTGCCGCAGAAAAGCGCAAAGCTGCCGCCCAGTCGATCACGCTGACAGAAGCATGGGCGTTGCATAAAGAAGCGATGAAACGGAAAAATGCGTCGCCCAACACCATTGCCGATTATGACCGCGCAGTGAACACCCATCTGGCTAAATGGAAGAACCGCAACCTTGTCGATATTACGCGTGCAGAGGTAAAAGAAATGCACAGCACCATTGGCAAAACAGGTGGCTACGGCGCAAACGGTATTATGCGTTGCTTCCGTGCCATCTATAACACCGCGATGAAGGACAATGAGTTTTTGCCACCCAACCCCTGCATCGCCATCCAGTGGTTTAAGGAATATCGCCGGCAGGAACCTATCTCTGATAATAAACTGAAAGATTGGTACAAGCTGGTGCAAACCATCCCTAACACTGCACGGCGTGACTACCACCTGTTTGTAATTTTTACTGGACTACGCCGTACCGATGCCTGCACCATCAAATGGGCAGACATTGATATGAAGGCCGGAACATTGCATCGGCCTAATCCGAAGGGCGGTAAGGAACGTGCCTTTACCATTCCACTACCCGATGTGTGTTTAGAGATATTGGAGCGGAGAAAGGAAGAAAACGCCATTCTCTACGGTAAGCGCTGTCCGTGGGTATTCGCTACCACAAATCGCAATGGTGAAGTGATTGCCATGCGTGATCCCAAAGAAACCAAGCGTGGTCTGCCATCGTCACACCGATTGCGCGATACCTATACCACAGCCTGCAACAGCGCTGGCTTGTCGGCTTATGATATTGAGGTCCTGACCAACCATCGTCCCGCCAACAACAGTGTAACGGCTGGCTATATCAGCCAAAGCATTGACCATTTGCGAAAACAGCAGCAGAAAGTAGCCGATTATTTGAAGGGGAAAATGGGCTGGAATAAAACGGTATAAAAAGACGCTATAACAGTTTAGTAACATGCTGTAATATTGAAATTATTATGCTCTATTGCGCTTGACTTCTCTTGAGTTTATTGGCATATAGATAGGGTTGGTAGAGCGATCCACCATTAGGTGTGAGGTGACCATTTGCCCGGTGCAGTCCGGGGGCCAACCGGTGGGGATTGAAGAGCGTGGGAAATCCCCTTAAAGCAAACGGCACGTGCCATTCTTAGTGATGGTCAGACCCGCCGCCGACACAGTTTTGTTTTATTAAACAATGCTAGTGTCGGTGCTTCTCTCAATTAATATGTCTGAATGAACTCCTGATGCTAGCTCTAACTATAAGGAGTTAGTAATGTCTAAGATTAATGACAACATGGCTCATGTCATCGAGCAGTGTATAGATAATGCACTTAAAAAACTTTTCTCTCATGATTTTGCATACCCGGAATACTTTGACACTAAACGGGCTGCTGCCTACCTCGGCTTGAGCAAGCAACGGTTGGAAATATGGCGAGTTTCTGGAGATGGCCCCCCATACACTAAACTAGCCCAAGCCGTTCGCTACAAACGTAGCGACCTCGATGTGTTTATGGCCAAGCACCTCCGTAACAACACAACTGAGGGAGGGGCCAATGTCTAGAGATATTATTGCCGATGCAAAAGCATACACCGAAGCCGGACTCTCTGTTTTTCCTCTACGAGAACGCAGTAAAGAACCGTTTGGCAAATGGAAAGAGTATGATGCTAAGGCCGATGATTACGGGAGCTTTAATAGCGCTAGTAACATCGGCGTTAAATTAGGTGAGCCAAGTGGCGGCTTAATTGATATCGATTGTGACTGGGAGACTTTTAGTCTGCTGGCAAGTAAGTTTTTAGCACATTTGCCCAGTTTTGGTCGTGCATCCTCTCGCCACAGCCATCGTGTGTTTTTTGCCAATGAATCGGATAATTTTAAAACGGTGCAGTTAAAGCTCCCGTCTGTATGTAAAGATGACCCGCGGTTGCCTACCGAACACACTCTATGTGTGGCAGAATTTCGGGGGACAGGCGCTTACACCATGTTTCCGCGCTCGGTGCATCCTAACGGGGAAGAGCTAGCGTGGGAAACACCAGATGGTGCAATGCCGGAAATCCCCACTTTTGCATATGACGCTATTTTAAAGCATGTTCGTGTCTTGGCGTTTTTATCGGTTATACTGCAATGCTATCCGGGAAAAGGATCGCGTGATGAAATGCACTTTAAATTGGCTGGTGTTTTAGCGCGCGCAGGTGCCCCTTCCGATGAGATTGATCGCATTAACCTGACATTGGCTAAATTAGCGAAAGACGACGAAGCAGAAATGCGCGCTAAGGGACAAGATGCCGTTGCTCGCGTAAATGCGGGTGAGCCTGTGGCAAGTATGGCCTCGCTAATTGAAACGTTAGGCCTGCCTGATGCCTGCATCGCCTGCTTTAATGGCTGGCTTGGTATTTCGGGATCACATGACGATAAGGTGCGTGCACACCCCTCTATGCCATATCCTACTGCCGAACAATTTCGCCAAAGCAAATATCCCGATGCCATGCACCATAACGGCAGTTATCTGGTCTATGATGGCGCAAGTTATCGGGAGTATGAGGATGATACCGTTAGGTCGACCCTGTATAAATATCTTGCGAAGGCCGTCTATGAGCATGACGGGGTCCTTGTACCGTACAATCCGAATGCAGCAAGGGTGAGTAATGTGATTGATTCGTTTAAAGGCATTATGCATCGCTCGACCGGATTATACCAGCCGCCATGCTGGCTCAAGAGCATGGAAGGTCTACCGCCTGCAAATGAGATCGTCGCCTGCCAGAATGGCTTGCTACATTTGCCTACAGGTGAATTGTTACCGCCAACACCTAACTTTTTTACACGTAATGCGCTGGGATTTGATTATGACCCTGGTGCACCGCTACCAAAAAAGTTTAGAGCGTTTCTTGATGACATATGGCCTAACGACAGCGATTCGATAGGCGTCTTGCAGGAAATGTTTGGTTATCTGCTGGTAGCAGATACATCGCAGCAGAAGATTTTTCTGATCGTTGGCCCCCCTAGATCGGGCAAAGGCACGTTAATTCGTGTTCTGACGAAACTTGTGGGCGAGCATAACACCGTGGCACCCAGTCTAAACTCGCTAAGTAGCGATTTTGGGATGCAAGGGCTGATCGGTAAGCTGATGGCAACGGTGAGCGATGTTCGCATTAGCAACAAAGCAAATGCCACAGCTATATCGGAAAATCTACTGCGCATCTCCGGCGAAGATAAGGTCGAGGTAAATCGCAAATATAAGAACGCATGGGAGGGGTATCTGAAAGTGCGTTTTGTGATTATGACCAACGAAGTCCCACAATTCGCCGATAACAGTGGTGCATTAGCCAAGCGGTTTGTACCGTTAGTGATGCGCCATAGCTTTTTCGGTAAAGAAAACCCAAACCTGACCAATGAGCTGCTTGAAGAATTGCCTGGAATCCTGAACTGGGCAATCGAGGGGTGGCGGCGATTAAATGAGCGTGGGCATTTTGTGGTGCCTGAGTCTGCCACTGAATTAGTCGATAGTTTGACGACACTGGCCTCGCCTATATCGGCATTTGTGGCTGAATGCTGCGAACAGGGAAGCGGCTATACTGTCCGAAAAGAGGCTTTATATGAGATTTGGTGTAAATGGTGTATAACAGAAGGCGATATGCGTCCCGGCACATCAGCCACCTTCGGTCGCAATTTGATGTCGCTGGGCGGTATCGACACCGACCGCGAAACGGGTGGGGAAAGAAAGAACCTCTACACCGGCATTAAACTGAAGGATAATCCTTACGATGCGTCTTAATTACCCGTCCTAGTTGTCTTGGTAAAATGCTTATTGTTTCGATTGCCAATTATGAATGTAATATTCGGTAAAAAGCGAGAGTAGAATAAGAAATTACCGGGACAACTAGGACCCCTCCTTCTTGCAATTCCAAAGAATGTGATGAATGTGATAATTTTCTTATCGCGCACGGGCGCGATGAGGCGATTTAGAATTGAAACGATTGAAATTTTTATCCTTATGCATACGCGCATGTGAAGAACATGAAGATTTCTTCATCACGCGCGGGATGCACGTCTTGTTTTTTTCTACCATCCTGCCCACCCCCGCATCTTCGCGTTGACACTCTCCGATATGAGCGTATCTTTCTAGCTAGAGCTATCGAAGGTAGCTTTGGGGCTTCAAACCTCATCTGGGCGGCTGACATCAGCCGTAATGATGTCGCCTTTTCGACCTTATGGCCGGGAGGCGACAATGTATGTCCAATGCCTCGCGGCTAAAGATTGTCGCGATCATCCCAGATGATTTTGAACTCCCGGCTACCAGTCTTAGGGCTGGTGGTCGCTTGTTTAGATACGGAGAAAAGAATGATCACGCTACAGGAAATACTGAATCTAAAAACTGACCGATTTCACAACGCTAAAGTAAAGCTAGTGCGACACAAAGACAGTCGCGCCGAATACCGCGATCTGATACGCAACAGGTCGGGACTCCTGGAATATCAACGAGAACAGGCCAAGGCGGTTTTTAAGGGGTGTAGCTACATTATCGCCTTTGTTGGGCTTGAGAGACGCCGCTCTGTCCTTTTCGGCGTGTTTTCTGTCGATGGCGTGACCCAACGCGACGGTATGTATTATTATGACCTGACCCATCTGCCTGAATGCGCTGACCTTGAGAACCGCATCATAATTGATTGGGGTGGTAGTGCACAGGCATGGCACCAATGGTATGATGCGCAATCGAAAGAGGTGGTTGAGATATTACCAGCGGGCTACCTCGGCAACTTTCCTGGGCTGCTGGATTTTGTGCTGGATTACGATGAATTGAAGCGGCTGATCGACAATCCCGAAGCGAACCATGATTGGAAGCATCACCTCTCTGCTGTTAACGGTATCTACCTGATCCTCGATACCCAAACCGGCATGCAGTATATCGGTTCTGCCAACGGTAAAGAAGGCATCTGGCAGCGCTGGGGCGAGTATGCAGCCAGCAAACATGGTGGCAATAAAGAGTTAATAGCATCGCTGGAGACTGACCCAAACTATCAGCGACACTTCCGCTATTCGATCCTGCAAACACTTCCCAGTAACATTACAAAAACCGAAATTGATAAGATCGAAAGCCTTTATAAAAAGAAATTTGGTTCCAAGGCACACGGGCTGAATAGGAATTAATAAGCTCTGGTAGAACTTATTTAATAAGTGCCTGTAGCTTTGCGCGTATCTATCTCTTCTGCAGCTATTTTAATTGCCTCATCAAAAACACTGTCTTCAATTGTATCGCCATCAAGTAGTGCATCAACAATTAAGCTCGCAAGTGATTCGCTTGTGATGGCTCGGTCATGGTCTAAAAAATAATCACCCGCAGCTTTACGCGCATTTATCTCTTCTGCAGCTATCTCAATAGCAAAACTAGCATCTTTGTTTTTCATCATATCAGCTTCTATAATTCTTTTAATTATCAAACTGGCCAGATTTTCGCTAGAAAGAGGCTTATTTTCTTGATCTTTACTCATAGTTCTTTCTCTGTTTTGGAAATTTTATTTTTCTATACGGCACGCCCTTAACATCTAGATCCACTGCGGGTTCTCCACTTTTTGATTTGGGGCGTTTGCCTACCCAATCACCATTTGGCAAACGTTTTCCTTCACCTGGATAATTTTTAGGGGTATCTGGTTTGCCTCTTCCGAACTTGTCATATAGTTCGTCTGCTGCTTTCTGGCCACCTTTTTCCTCTCGATATTCAGGACGCCTTCCCGGTCTTCCAATTGGTTTTCCACCCGGAATTATAACATCTTTTGGGTTTGGTGGTTTTCGGAAAATACTCCCCACTGCAACACCAATCCGCGCGATGCCTCCGACAACGATTCGTCCTAAGGCAGCGACACCGCCGATCAGTGCTTCCGGATAAACCGGTTCAGCGCGGCCAGATGGGTCGACCTCGCTCGGCAGGCGCGGTAGCTCTGTCAGTGGTTCAGCGTAACAGCGACAATTGAATTCTTCGCCCGGATGGCCGGTGGACGGCGGCTCATCCCACGCAAAAATTCTATCGTCATTCTCAGCATGACTGCCGCGGACTTTTTCATCATCCATCGACCGCCAGACATAATGCGTCACATCTGCTTCTCTTTGACGTATCTCACTCAGCTTACCGTTAAAGTGCAGCGCCAGCATTTCAACACGGTCGGGAATGGTCACATCCTGCCAAGTCTGTAACGCATCTTGCATATGGTCCACTATTTGCTCACTGTTCCTACCTTGCCTGACGAGTTTATTTAGCTCTTTGTCGATAAATCTCCTTGTGCCGTTCTCGATGATATCAACCGCCAGATCGGTAAATGCATCGCTAGCTTCCGGCATGACTTCCGATTCGGAGACAATCGATTTATTCCCTAGTAACTGCCCTTGTATTTCGGCATTGATTTGCTGAATTTCCTCGGCGATGCGTCTGGCATTTTCTTTCAGAGGAAAGGCGATCTCGGGCAGCAGTTCTTCCGTCGTCATCTGGTCAAAACGCTGACGGATCGGTTGGACAATATAATCGGGCGTGTGAATGTCTGCTGTAGAGATGTTCAGGCTATTTAAAAGAGTTGCCTGCGCTTTTCGTCTGCGTTTGGCTTTATCGCGCAGCAATTCGTTATCCGTATCGGGAAGCGAGTTATGGAGAATTTCCCACAGCGCATCTTTCAGTTGCTGCTTTGCCAGTACGGTATCACCCTGGCGTTTTGCCTCAACATACGCATGTATATTGGCATAAAAATCGGTTGTTTCATCGACCAGCGCAGAATCTTCGTAATATAAAAACGCAATCGCCAATCGTTCATTGAGCAACAAATCATCCCAGATCGCGCCATACAACACCGTTTCTAGTTGGCCGTCATCGCTATCCAGTTCCTGTTTATACTGCTGCTTCTCAGTCGTTTTAGACAAGTGCGTGCTGTGCGGCAGAAAACTGATGATTAGTTCATCACGCATCCGGTGGTAGGTTTGTATATCGTGTAATGATGTGCTGGGCTTAAGCTTGCGGGCCTCTGTCCGTAATTCCCGTATTTGTGTAACGTCATATCTCATGAACGAGAGGATACATTGGAGTTGCAACGCTCGGAAGGGGCGGAATGTGACTTTTGGGGATTTTTATTAAAAGATACGCGTGAAGCTGGTGGTCCCGGCGGGATTCGAACCCACGGCTTCCAGATTAGGAATCTGGCACTCTATCCAGCTGAGTTACGGGACCAGTTTGTTGCTTCTCTACCTTGCTATCGCCTTGCTATTCCCATTTTTGCGTTTTTTATACTCTTGATTCCTAACCTACATCAAACAGTTCTGCGGCCCCAACCCTGGCATTAGGAATCTGATGCTCTATCCTGCTGAGCTACGGGGACGTGATCTTTCCGTAATTTCCTCAAGATAATCAGCTATAGCCACATCTGCCAACCAATTTAACAGGCGATTGGCTGTGTTTTGTATAATGCATGGTTTCTGTTGCGTGATTGTGAATTTCTTATGTATGTTGCAAATACATAATTATTATGCGGTAAAAGAAAGAGCATGAGGTCATTACCATGAAGCCATTGCCTAACCTCAAGGTCGGCATTGCCCAGATCGCACCGGAAAGGATGGACATTGAGTCCAATATTAAAAAGCATGAAGCCTTTATCAAAAAGGCGGCGAAAGAGGGGGTCGAGCTGCTTATATTTCCGGAACTGTCGCTGACGGGCTATGAATTTGACCAGAATTTTCCGGATCTCGCGATACCGCATGACAGTGAGCTATTGACCGGTCTTTCCAATATTGCGCCACAGATGCGTATTATCGTCGGTTTTGTCGAGGAGTCGGATTCCTCCCTGTTTTATAACTCTGCGGCAAAGCTTTACGATGGTGCGGTGGATTTCATTCATCGTAAAATCAATTTACCGACCTATGGAGATTTATATGAAGATAAATGGTTTTCAGAAGGACGGAAAATCGAAAGCTTTATCGTCGATCACTGGCGTGCGGGAATATTGATCTGTGCCGATCTGTGGAATCCGGCACTGGTGCATCTGGTCGCTCTGCATGGAGCGAAGCTGCTGATTGCTCCGATGAACTCCGCAGATGCAAGCGTGGACTTTGATAATCAAAGTAACTGGAGGCGTGCCATGTCCTTTTATTCCTTCATTTACGGGATGCCTTCGATTATGGCAAACCGTGTGGGAACGGAGGGAGATAAAAAATTCTGGGGCCGCTCCTGTATTTACGGTCCGTATGGTGATTTGCTTGCGGAGGGTGCAAAATATGAAGAGGATCTGGTGATCGGGGAAATTAAATGGTCTGTCGTCAAGCGGGCCCGATTCAACCTGCCAACCCTGCGCGATGCCAATTTTTCGCTGGTGCTGAGAGAAATGAAACGGCTGGACCAGCTTCTGACATGATGAGATTCGTTCCCGCATCTCTTAAAAACCTGCTGCGCGCGCCTCAGCTGATTGTTCTGACGGTGGCGGTGCTCGGTGTGTTAATGCCCGATACGCTGGTGCGGGTGGTGGAAGAGGTGACGCTGACATTCATCGCCCATTTCGACTGGCTGATTCTGCTGGTCTCCAGTTTTTTTCTGTTTCTGTGCGTCTATATCATGTTCAGCCGTTTTGCTCCGATCACACTCGGTGAAGACGGAGAAGCGCCTCACTATGATACCTTTTCCTGGCTGGCTATGCTGTTCGCTGCCGGTATGGGTTCGGGACTGGTGTTTTGGGGTGCGGCCGAACCGATACAGCATATGTTCTATCCTCCGGATGCAACAGTGGCGGCGGGCAGCAAGGAAGCCGCTCTTCAGGCACTGCGTGTGATCGGTCTGCACTGGGCGCTGCATCCGTGGGGCATTTATGCCATGGCTGCGCTGAGCATCGCCTATTTCTGTTTCCGCAAAGACCAGCCCATGCTTCCCAGCGCGCCGATGCGCGCAGCGAAGGGAAGCAAGTGGCAGTGGCAGGAGCGCACCGTCGATGCCCTGGCGTTGCTGGCAGTGGTGTTCGGTGTTGTCGCATCGCTGGGCCAGGGGGTCTTGCAGGTGGCCAGCGGCTGGCATATGTGGATGGGGTGGGGTGCTCCGCAATGGCCCAGCTATCTGACGGTAACGGTGATCTTGAGCGGATGTTACATGTTGTCGGCCGCTGGCGGTATCGGCAAAGGAATCAAACCGCTGAGTGATCTGAACATGATACTATGTCTGCTGCTGCTGCTGTTTGTGCTGATCACCGGCCCGACCGTGCCGTTGTTGCAGACATTCGTGACATCCGTGGGCGACTATCTGACTCATCTTATCCCGCTGTCCTTTACGCTCCGTCAGTGGAGCGGGGGACTGGAATGGACGCAGCAATGGACCCTGACCTATTTTCTGTGGTGGATTGCCTGGGGACCGTTTGTCGGCGTATTTGTTGCCCGTATCAGTCGTGGGCGCAGCATTCGGCAGTTTCTGCTTGGTGTATTACTCGTCCCGGCGGTTTTCTCCATTTTCTGGTTTGCCGTATTGGGAGGAAACGCCTTGCTGCTGGCGATGGGTGGCGATTCGGCATTAGTGCAGACTGCGACCGCGGATTATTCCATGGCAACCTATGCCATGCTGGATCGGCTTCCTCTGGCGGAGTTAACCAAACCGCTCACGCTGATGCTGGTGTTTATTTTTCTGGTTACCAGTGCTGACAGTGCCTCTTATGTGTTGGGGATGTTCAGCGCACGCGGCGATGCCCATCCGCCCGCCAGCCTGCGGTTATTCTGGGGAGGTATCATTGCGCTGCTTCTCGGATGGACGCTGTTCACAGGAAAAGGGATTGCCATCATGCGCAGCTTTGCAGCGCTGGGTGCCATTCCCTTCATGTTTATCATGGTCTGGCAGGCAGGGTGCCTGCTGCGAAGCCTGCAGCAATCCAGGTAGCATTATTTATGCAAGGCCTGTGGCGGGGGTACGCTGCATTGCCTGTAAATGCTCCATGACGGCATTGGCGAAGGATGTGTTCCGCTCCCGGCTTTGCTGCGGGTCGGGGCAGCGCTCACCGGGAACCTCTTGCTCCAACACCTGCGATATATGCTCGGCAAGTGCTTTTGCTCCGAGCTTCACATCCCCGAACCGCCGGTGAATATAGGTAGCGATGACAAATTCCTGATCACCTTTATCCAGCTTAACCAGTTCCGGGTCTTTCACCATCGTCTGTAGTCCATAACCCAGAAAAGTCAGCGTGGTTGCCAGAATCTGTGTTTTGGCGCTTGCCTGGTGTTTATCGGTCAGGCTGGAGACCAGTAGTCCGAGATTATTCACTATATGCAGCCCGGCCACCGCCTTATGCTTGTTTGGTCTCAGCCATTCACCGAAACGCGTTGTTACTGCGTTAAAGGAATCCGCTGTCTGTATGAGTGGACGCAGCACAAACTGTCCCGGCAGATTCTCAGCGTTTTCCTTGATATTCAGAGATGCCATCAGGCTCCTGCCACTCTCCTGCGGCACCAGGGCCTGCAGAGTCGTAGCGGCCACGGCTGCGAGGGCGCTCACCGTACGCGGCATGGCGCGATGCTTGCCGAACAGGGCCGAGCCTAACAGCGACAACGCCCCGGTAAATTGCATCAGGCCGGCCGCTTCCCACGGGTGACGGCGTAGAAAATGATCTATCTCGCCGGCAATGTCTTTGAGGGTCTGGCGGTTGGCGTCAAGTTCACCTGGCTCGACAACCCCTTCGCGGACGAGCGAATCCTCTACCGTATCGATTAATTGATCTACGGTCTGGTGATACGCCTTGCCTGTGTAAAACATGGTAATAAGGTTGGAAACAAAATATAAGCCGGACAGGCTTAACTTACCGAAGTCTTTGGTTTGGTGGGCATGGTATGCCTGTAACAGATTGGCGGTTTGCCAGATGGCTCCCGCCGTCGGCCCGGCCATGGCTTGCAACTGGGCTTTGATATCTCTTGGTATGTCGGGAATGCGTCCCTTGCCCAGCGGAGTAATGGCCAGCGCATCCCTGGTCGGCAGCAGCAGCTGTCCTTCGCGTGCAAGCATATCCGTGAGCATGTTGCGGGCTTTTTCGCTGCCTTCGTCTGTTAAAACGGACAGCCGCAATACCGGAACCGTTCCGTCGCGGCGAGTGCCTTCGCGGGCATGAAACACAGGATATCTCTGCGTGAGTTTCCGGGCATATTCTGCCAGTGCCTGCTGTGTGATGTCGCCGTCCAGTTCAATGACCGCCACATGCACCTTTTGTGCCTCATTCGAGCCAAAATCGACCTTCCGCATCAGCCATGGGGATGCACTAGTCGTTATTGCCTGCGTATGTTCAGGAGAATCGATAGCTTTAACCTTTCTCTATTTCTCAACTCTATCATGCTTGTATGACAATTATGTGACGGTAAAAAAACTTTATTATTCTTTGATTTTTTCCTTGCATCAGGCTGTTAAAGGTGATTGCAGTGGGATGAGTTCAATGAAAACGAAAGAGAGAAACCAATGCGTGAGGAAACGGCTTGTTTTTCCAGTGACGGATTTACATTAGACGGAAGTTTTTATTTACCGGATGAATCGGTGGCGGCAGATGCACCTGTTGTCATTGTCTGTTCAGGCTTTACCGGGTTGAAAAATATTCATCCAGAGCGTTTCGCGCGGTTTTTCACCAGACGCGGATATGTATGCTACGGATTCGATTACCGCGGTTTTGCAAAAAGCGAAGGTGAGCGTGAAAAAGTGCTGCTGGAAGAGCAGGAGCGCGATATTGCGAATGCCGTGGCATATGTGCGTCATCATGCCTTGGGCAAGGCGCGCCCTGTAGTATTGGCCGGCTGGGGTATGGCTGGAGGCATGATTTTTAATGCGGCGCAACTGGTAGAGGGCATTGATGCACTGATTGCCATGAACGGTTTTTACGATGCCAGACGTGTCCAGAAAGCCGTGCGGGGAGATGCCGGCTATGCCGAATTTCTCGACTGGATGGAAGAAGAACGCCGGCGGCTGGTCTGTGGGGGAGCGCCTGAGGGAATCGATCCGTTCCACATTTATCCGCTTGATCCGGTAAGCCGCAAATATGTGGATGAAGAACTGCGCAAAAATCCGGATTACGGCATGACGGCCGATTTCCGTTTTGCCGATTCGCTGTTGTCGTTTCATCCGGAAGGCAATCTTGAGGCATTTTCCGATATGCCGCTGCTGATTGCCCATGGTGGCGAAAATGCGTTGCATCCTCCGGCGGAGGCGGAATCTCTGCGTGCCAAATATCCGGGGCCATGTGAACTATTTTTGCTGGAAGGCGGCGGTCATACCGAATGGATGCTCGATGAAAACCCGTTGTTCAAGATCTTCGCAGGCGCCATTGCCGAGTGGCTGGAGGGCTGTTCCTTTGCCAGGAACAAGGCAGCATAGGACGTAATAGGACATATGATTCCCCGGTTAAATCCGGAACAATCCCTGCCCGAACAGCTGCAGATGTTTCTGGAGGCAGTGCGCAGTTCCGCTTTCAGCGGAGGCATTGCCGCGGATTACGCAAGCCGGTTGATCAATGCAACGGATAACAGCATTTATCAATTATTACCGCAGGCGGTGCTGACGCCGGAAAACCACGCCGATATCGCCATCGTCATGCAATTACTCGGGCAAGAGCGTTTTCGTGATGTTGCCCTGACACCGCGCGGCGGAGGAACGGGGACCAACGGTCAGGCCCTCAATCACAGTATCATTCTTGACTGCAGCAGGAACATGCGGCGCATTATGCATTTTGATGTGCAGGCCAGGCAGGTCACGGTCGAGCCGGGCGTGATTCTGGATCAGCTCAACAGATTTCTCAGACCGCACGGCTTGTTTTTCCCACCGACGCTGTCACCGAGCAACCGGGCGACGCTCGGCGGTATGGTGGCGACGGATGCTTGCGGGAAGGGATCGCGCATTTACGGCAAAACCAGCCATTATATTGAGTCTTTGAGCCTGTATCTTCCCGGCGGTGAGAAATGGGAAATGGGCCGCTATCCGGCAGGGCAGCAGGCCCAGACATTGCTTGCGCGTGACGACAGGGTGGGAAAAATCGCCCGGACTCTCCATGACATTGCCACGGATTACCGCGACGAGATTATCGACCGCATTCCCGAGCTTAACCGTGAGTTCAGCGGTTATAACCTCGCCGCTATTTATGAGGGGGACAGCTTTACCCCCACCAGCATTATTGCCGGTTCGGAAGGAACGCTGGGCGTTATCGCCTCCATCACCCTGCGGCTGCGTCCGATTCCTGCCTGCCGCCGGCTGGTCGCGCTGTGCTACAGGGATTTCGATGCGACTCTGCGTGCGGCGTCGCATTTGCTTTCCTTCGATCCTCTGGCGGTAGAGACGTTCGACGGGACGGTATTCCGCCTTGCCAGGGGCGATGCCGTATGGCACCGCGTGCAGGAGTTCATGCCCGCAGGAGCGCAGGCCGATCAGGTGGGCGGATGCAATCTGGTGGAATTCGTTAGCGATAATGCGAGGGAGGTTGACGATGCGGTAGCGGCGTTGCAGAAACATCCCGGCGAGGCGTTTCATGTAGCGGTGGCCGCCTCCCCCGAGGCCATCGACAGCCTGTGGGAGTTACGCAAACGCGGTGTCGGGCTGTTGGGAAATATGGAGGGGGACAAGCGCCCTGTGCCGTTTGCCGAAGATACCGCCGTACCGCCGGAGCAGCTGGCGGACTATATTGCGGACTATCGAACGTTGCTGGATGCCGAGGCTGTCGATTACGGCATGTTCGGACATGTGGATACGGGCTGTCTGCATGTCCGTCCCGCCCTGAATCTCCGTGACCCGAAGGATGAAGCATGTATCAGACGCATCTCCGATCAGGTGGTAGCACTGGTGAAACGCTATGGTGGACTGATGTGGGGTGAGCATGGCAAGGGTTTTCGTGCGGAATTCACCCCGGAATTTATCGGTGAGGAACTCTATGACTGCCTGCGCCGTATCAAGGCGGCATGTGATCCGTACAACCAGCTCAATCCGGGGAAGATTGCCACGGCCGCGGGAACGGAACTGGCATTGCACCGCATAGACGAGGTTCCCCTGCGGGGGCATTTCGATAAGGACATACAGGAATATGCCATCCGGTTATTTCCCAAATCGGTGGAATGCAACGGCAATGGCGCCTGTTTCAACTATGCGCCGGAGGATGCCATGTGTCCTTCCTACAAGGCGACGGGTGACCGACGTTACTCCCCCAAAGGCCGGGCGGGATTGATGCGCGAATGGCTGCGGCAGCTTTCCCTCGCCCAATATGATTTCGCCGACGGCAATGGCAATATCTCGGCACAGGATGCGAATACAGACCATGACTTCTCGCACGCCGTTTATGACAGCATGAAGGAATGCCTGGCCTGTAAGGCCTGTGTCGGTCAGTGTCCGATCAAGGTTGATATTCCGGATATGCGCGCGCGCTTTTTGGAACGGTATCATACGCGCTATCGCCGCCCGCTTAAGGATTATCTTATCCGCTATAGTGAAGAAGCGGGCCGGATGGCCTCCAGGGCACCGCGGTTATCCGGCCTGTTGCAGTCCCTCTTGCCCGTGCGGCTGCTTGGCCTGAGCGATCTTCCCACACCTAGCGCTCCGTCCTTTTCTCATATGGTCAAAGGCATGGAGGGTATCCGCTTTGTGGACGCTAAGACCTCCCCGGAAGTGATGCCGGAAACAGACGGGCCTGCCGTAATGTTGGTGCAGGACGCCTATACCAGTTTTTACGACGCTTCTGTTGTGCGTGACATTGCCTTACTGCTCAGTCATCTGGGAATGCAGGTGAATGTCGCGGCTTTTAACACCAACGGCAAGGCCCGCCATGTCAAAGGTTTTCTGGAGGATTTTCGCCGGACGGCCGGACGCAATAACGCCTATCTGCGTCATCTGGCCTCTTTTGATATGCCTATGATCGGAGTGGATGCCAGCATGACGCTTACCTATCGTCAGGAATATCCGCAGATGCTTGAGGAAAGAGGAGACTATCAGGTACAGCTGCTGCAGGAATGGCTGGCGGAACAGATAGCGAGCGGGGCGATGGAGGAATGGAAACAATGCATCTCGGGCAGTTATTGCCTTTTCAGCCATTGCACGGAAGCGACCAGCCTGCCGCATTCGCCGAAATTATGGCAACAGATTTTTGCGCATTTCGGACTGGAACTGAAAGCGGTTGCCACGGGCTGTTGCGGTATGGCCGGTACCTACGGGCATGAAGCCGAACATCAATCCACAAGCGAAGCACTCTATCGCATGAGTTGGGCCGAGCCGATCAGCCGGGCCGGAGACAAAGCGTTGGTGAGCGGATTTTCCTGCCGCTGTCAGGTCAAACGCTTCGGCGGATTTCACCCGCAACATCCGGCACAGGCCCTGCTATACGCGCTCAAAACCGTATAGTTCCTGCGGATTATCCACCATAATCCGTTGCAAGTTCGCCTTATCCTCCACCCAGTCGGCGAGCATATCCACCAATGCGCCGTCATTGGGCATTGGCGTGGGAATATGCGGATGCGGCCAGTCGCTCCCCCACAGCATGCGTTGCGGATTAGCCCTTACCAGAGCGCGGGCAAAGGGGGTAACATCCGTATAGGGCGCATGCTGTTCGCCGGTTATGCGGTACGCTCCGGACAGCTTTACCCAGCACCGTCCGCTTTCCACCAGCTTCAGCAGTGACGTAAATCCCGGATGGTTCAGTCCTTTATGTGTGGGCATGTGCCCCATATGATCGATCACCGCCTCTGTCGGAAGGCCGGATAAGCGCTCATACACATCGTCGAATTCGGAAACATCAATGAGATATTGGATATGCCATCCCATCGGTGCCACCCGTGCCGCGAGCCTGTTGATGATATCCGCCTCCACACCGCCTTTGAACAGCAGATTCACGCGAATGCCGCAAAATCCTTCGCCATGCAGTGCCGTTAATTCCTCATCGCTCACAGAAGCGTCCACTACCGCCACCCCTCGGGCCTTATCCGTTCCGAGCGCTCTGATCGTATCACGCGTTGCCCGGTTATCCGTACCATACACGCTGGGCTGTACCACTACGCTGCGTTCAATTCCGACGGCAGCTGCCATGCGCCGGTAATCCGCCAGTAAAGCATCGCTCGGTGTGTAGCTGCGCTGGTCAGTGTAAGCATACTGCGTTTGCGGTCCGAATATGTGCATATGAGTATCCACGCTGCCGGGAGGCAAATGCAACTGCGGCGAGGTCGATTCGGGATCGAAGGGCTGATAAGGCATGATGTTAGGTCGTTTTGACATTCACATATTGAGGAAAACTGTAACATGATTTCTCACCGGTTGCCTATTACTTTAGAACGCCATAGCGCCGACGAGTGTATGACAGTTTGATGACAAACCTGGCAAATCACTGCCTTGCCACAAAATTGTCACATTTCTTCTTTATAGTAAAAGAGTGAGAAAACCTGATAAGAAGGACGAGTGTGCCCAAATATAACTGGCATAAGAGTGATGATGTTACCGCGGTTGAAGTGCGTGAGAATCTGCAATATCGCTATGCATTGCTGCATATGCGTGAGGGGATGAGTGCGGATGAACTCTCACAGCTGCAGCAGAAACTCCAGCGCCGTGGCTTTACCGCCATACCCGATGCCGGCGGCAACGAGGCGTTGTTACGCGTGCGCGGTTTTGACAAGGCATCCGCTTTGTTTGATGCCCTGCGCCAGGAAGGGTTTGTGAAGGGGAATTTTGCCTGCAAAGAAGCGCTCGATATTGAAAAGGATCAAAAAGCCCGAGACATCAGAAAATTTATCAAAGACCACTCAATTCAACTGGCAGGCGCAACCTATTTATTTGCCGATGCCATGCCGATCCTGTCAGGGGTTGTACGCAAAACACCGTCTGAAGTGATACAGGGAGCGATGTGGGGCTCGACAAGTTTGGGGTTGTTATTATTCGGAAGAAAAAACCCGAATATCCAAATGGCCAATATGTATGGCCAGATGAAAGACTATCTGCAGAATGAAGGTGTCTCCATCGCTGATGATAATGCATTATCGCTTAAGCAGTTAAAATCCGACTCGAGCACGTTTAACAGTCTGGTCAATTTCTTCTATGAACATCCCATCTTATTCAATAATGGCGTTCAGGGCCTTGGCGGGGTGATGCAACTCAATGCCGGTCGGGCGCAGGACAATCTGTTCAAAACCTGGGCCGGAGCATCCGTGGCTGCCGGCATGTGGTCAGGACTGCTGACTCCCGAGGATAAATATGCCGGTCTTTCTCCCGAGAAACGCACCGAGTATCTGATGAAGGAAGCCCGAGGTGAGCAGGATGAAGGGGCCGGTTTTTCCACCCGTCTGTTTGATGATCCGATAAACTGGGTCAGAGAAAAACCGCTTCGTCTCAGCGGCTATAGTGCCATAATTGGCAATTTCCTGACCGGGGCCAGCGCCGTTTTTCATGATCGACATCTGGCCAATGAATTTTTCGGCGTTAAAAGCAAAGAATTGGAATGGAACCCGCTAAACTGGGGCCGGGATTACAAACGCTCAAAGCACGAATTACTGGATGAAAGCAAAGCCGGCGGCGAATATAAAAGATTGTTAGACCAGCAAAAAGAGCGTGAAGTGCTTTATACCAAAAGCGGAGCGCTTTCGGGCAGGGAAATGAAACGGCTGCATGATCTGAATGATTCCATCCATACGTTGGAAGAACGTAAGCAAAAAGAAATCAACCGCCATATCGGCTGGAAATTTACCATCCTGACACCGGTTGCCAATCTGATCGCCAATACGTTATATGGCATGTCATCCAAGGATGAACGCAGTGTGAACCTGACGAAGGAAGGTTATCTTGACGAATTAATTACATTGGCCGCGAATATTTACATGGAGGTGCCGAAAGAGGTGCGCGAGGAAAAAATTGAAGGCTTTGCCGGATTCATTTCCACACAGCCCGACATGACAACACCACAAAAAGAGATTGCTGCCAGACTGCGTGAAAAGATCGATGCGCTGAAACAATCTCCCTGGGCAAATAAAATCAAACAAGAAAAGCAGAAACAGCCGGAACAGGAAACCGCTCCTGCGATCGGATGACAGGGAATTTGTTTTTTGATACAGTCGTGCTGTTATGTCCGCCAAATTAAGAACCCACATTGCTAGGGCCATCAAAAAGGCCGACAAAAGCTATTTCTTTGAAAATTACGATAAACAAGCCGAATCAGTGCTGAAATCATTGCGGGCAGAGGGGTATCGTATCGTTAAATACGAACCGGATGAAGAACTGCTTAAAGAAGCAGCGGATACCATCAAAACCGGCAAGATGAAACCGGATCAACATATCAAGAATGTCTATCAGACGGTGATCGGGTTGTTGGAGAAGAAGTCATAAATGGTTAAACGGTAGTGCGGTTAAACGGTAAAGCAATCAAACCGTTTCACTGTTTTACCACTTTACTGTTTCACCGCTTTACCATTACCCCTTCGGATGGGCTGCCGAATAGGCATCGAGTAGCCGTTTTGAATCGACATGGGTATAGCGCTGGGTGGTCGACAGGCTTTCATGGCCGAGCAGTTCCTGAATATCGCGCAGGTCAGCGCCATTGCCGAGCAGATGCGTGGCGAAACTGTGGCGGAAGGCGTGAGGGGTGGCGCTGTCCGGCAAACCTAACAGTGAGCGGATATGGCGGATTTGTTTCTGAAACACACCGGCATTGAGCGGCTTGCCTTTCGCTCCGTAAAAGACCGGCTGCGCCGGATTGTTTTCTCTGTGCCATGGGCAGTCGTGAAGATAGTCGTCTATCGCGTGTTTAATGATCGGAAGCAAGGGTACCACGCGTTGTTTTTTGCCCTTGCCGGTGATGCGCAGCGTGTCACCATCCATGTCGGCGCAGGTTACCGACAGCGCTTCGCTGATGCGCAATCCGCAGCCATAGATCAGCATGAGCAGGGCGGTGTCGCGTCTGGCGATCCAGGGGATGTCGCTTAAAGCCGCTATCGCCTCGATGGCACGGGTGGATTGTTCGGTGCTGAGCGCCTTGGGCAATGGTTTATCGAGCTTGGGCAGGCTGACATGAAAGATGTCGGCATTGGCCAGCCCGTGATGGGTGTCGAGGTAGCGAAAGAAATGCCGTATAGTTGATAATGCACGCGCATTTGACGGTTTGGCATACTGTCCAGTACGCGAAGCCAGCCAGGCGCGGATATCACGTATCTCCAGCGCAACAAGTGTTTCAGGAGTGACCTCCTCTCCGGCATGGGCATTCAGGAAATGCAGGAATCCGCTCAGATCATCGATATAGGCGGTGATGGTATGTGGCGAGGCCTGCCGGTTATGCACAAGCCATGCCTGCCATTCAGATAGCACATGACGCAACGACGCATCGATGAGAAGCGCGTCTAGAGCAACCGTTCGATCTCGCTTTCGTTCAGGCATGCATCAAGTTTCACCTCCACCACCTGGGCCAGGAACCTTAGCAATTCTACACCCTGATGCGGATGAAAACGACCTTTTTCGCGCACACCGAAGGCAAGCAGGGCGCTTCTGCCCAGATGATCGAGTTCCAGACGCAACAATGCGCAGGAGCGGATCAGCCCCGAACAGTCGAGAAAAATCGCATCGAAGGCATAAGGTTCATCTGTGGCAGTATCAGCAAACAGTGCTACCGGTTGCGAGCCCAGCGCCTGATCAGCCGTGGCGGTTGGTACGAAGGAAATGCCCGAATAATTCTGCTCGCCATAATAGGAAGCGTACAGTTCGGCGAGATCGGATTCCATGGCAAGACGCACGACATCGACATTAAACAGCGTCACCGCATCCATGGTGAGGATTTCGAGCAAATGCTCCAGATCGCGCGTGCGGATGATTTTCAGTACCGCCTGATGCACCTGTGACTGCACCGACTGATTCTCGCGTGCCGAGGTCAGCAGCCCGTCGAATTTTGCTTTCAGGGTTTTCATGCTGGCCTGCAGCGAATCCAGCGCGTAATGCTGAAAATCGACGACCTTCTCGCCCATTTTTTTTTCCGGCGGTACCAGTATTTCCAGTATCTCGGGATGGCGCTCGAGAAAATCCGCATGGCGCTGCAGATAATCCAGCACCATTTTTTCGGTCATCTGCTCGCCCGTGCCGGTGGCAGGTGTGTCGGTGGAACGTGAACTCATCAATGCCATTATACCACAGTTTGGCCGGTTTTGGCCCAGTCGGCAAGGAAGGCGTCCAGTCCCTTGTCGGTCAGCGGATGTTTGACGAGTTGTTTAAGCACGTTCGGCGGGATAGTGGCAACATGCGCACCCATCTTGGCCGATTCCACCAGATGGATCGGGTGGCGGATCGACGCCACCAGCACCTCGGTGTTGAGGTTGTCATAGTGATCATAGATCTGGCAGATATCCTCGATCAGCTGCAGCCCGTCCTGGCTGATATCGTCCAACCGGCCAACGAAGGGCGAGATAAAAGTCGCACCGGCCTTGGCGGCAAGCAGCGCCTGCGACGGTGAGAAACACAAAGTCACATTCACCATGATGCCGTTATTGGTGAAATGCCGGCAGGCTTTGAGCCCGTCCCATGTCAGCGGCACTTTGATGGTAACGTTATCGGCGATCTTCGCCAGTATTTCGCCTTCTTTAATCATGCCATCGACATCGGTCGCGGTGACCTCGGCGCTGACCGGTCCGTCGACAATCGCACAGATCTCGGTGATGACTTCCTTGAAATCGCGGCCCGATTTCATCACCAGCGACGGGTTGGTCGTCACCCCGTCGAGCAGTCCCGTCTCGGCCAGTTCCTTAATTTCCTCCACATCGGCGGTATCAACAAAAAATTTCATCTGCTTGCTCCTTGCGTCTGTCCTGTCATTATGAGTGCCATGCATAACGGAAACCATTCCCCATTGGCAATATGAATCCTGCATTTTCAAACAATGATCTTGTCGAGATAGTGCTGCCGCGCCCGTTTGACCATGGTTTCGACTATCGGGTGCCGGATGGTATGACGCTTCAGCCCGGCGATTATGTCACCGTGCCGTTTGGCCGCAAGGACATGCAGGGCGTGGTGTGGGGAGCGGCACGCGGCGAGGTGGCGCGCGAGAAATGCCGTCCCGTCAAGGCGCATCATGAGCATATCCCGCCGATGCCGGACCGTCTGCGCGGGATGATCGACTGGACCGCCGATTACTATATGGCGGACAAAGGCATGGTACTGAAAATGGCGATTCCGGTGCTGAAGGCGCTGACGCATCCGGTGAGCGAAGTAATCTATCAACGCATCGAGCATCCGGCAGCGCGAGTAACAGCGGCGCGTGAAAAGGTGCTGGCATTATTCATTGAGAAACAGGTGGAGCAACTTCCTCGCGACCAGCTGTTGGAGGTGACCGGTTCGCAGGTGCTGCAAGGCATGGTCAAGGCCGGTATATTGCTGAAATCCACGCAAACCCGGCGCACGGCGCCGCCGGTCTATGTGATGGGACCGAAGCCGGTGCTTAACAGCGAGCAGGCCGATGCTGCCGCACAGTTATGCCGGGAGGTGGATGGCGGCTTCAGCACCAGCCTGTTGCATGGCGTGACCGGATCGGGCAAGACCGAGGTCTATTTCGAGATGATCGAAAAAATACTGCGCCATAAAGAGGGACAGGTGTTGGTGTTGCTGCCCGAAATTGCATTGACGGTGCAGTGGCTCAAACGGTTCGAGGCACGTTTCGGCCAGCCTCCGTTGCTGTGGCACTCAAGTGTTTCGGAAGCGAAACGAAAAAACACCTGGCAGCAGATCGCCACCGGCACCGGGCGGCTGGTGGTGGGTGCGCGCTCGGCACTGTATCTGCCCTATGCCGATCTGCGCGCCATCATCGTCGATGAGGAGCATGAGCAGAGCTATAAACAGGATGACGGCGTGCTCTATCATGCGCGCGACATGGCGGTGATGCGTGCGAAGAAGGAGGATATACCGGTGGTGCTGGCCTCGGCGACACCGTCGCTGGAGACGCTGGCCAATGTGCAGGCGGGGAAATATCACAGGCTGGAATTGACCGAGCGATTCAGCCGTTTCGACTTTCCGGCGATCGACATCATCGATATGAAACAGACGCCACCGGAGCGCGGGCAGTGGCTGTCCTCCACCCTGCTGAAACAGATGAAGGAGACGTTGGCGCAGGGACATCAGTCGCTGTTGTTTCTCAACCGGCGGGGCTATGCACCGCTGGTGCTGTGCCGTGCCTGCGGTCACCGGTTTGAATGCCCGCGTTGCAGTGCATGGCTGGTGATGCATCAGAAAAGCAAACGCTTACAGTGCCATCATTGTGGCTATCATCAGCCGATTCTGCCGCGCTGTACCGCCTGCGGTGCTGAAGATTCGCTTACACCCTGCGGGCCGGGAGTGGAGCGTCTGGAAGAAGAAGTGCGCGGCTATTTTCCCTCAGCACGCATTGCCACCATCAGCAGCGACGATAAACAGGTCGATGAAGCGATTGCACGAATGATCGATCATGAAGTCGATATCGTCATCGGCACGCAGCTGCTGGCCAAGGGCCATCACTTCCCGCGGCTGGCGCTGGTCGGGGTTGTTGATGCCGATCTGGGGCTGAATGGCGGTGATCTGCGCGCGGTGGAGCGCACCTATCAATTGCTGCACCAGCTGGCCGGCCGTGCCGGACGCGAAGAAGTAAAAGGCCATGTGTATCTGCAAAGCTATGTGCCGGATCATCTGGTGATGCAAGCGCTTAAAACCCACGATCAGGACAGGCTGGTAGAGCTGGAGCTTGCCTCACGGCAGAAAGCGATGTGGCCGCCCTATGGCCGGCTCGCCGCTTTGTTGTTCGACGGGCCGGAGGAACAGAAAGTGAAGGCCGTGGCACAAATGGTCGCGCAGGCCGCACCGCATGACAAACGGGTTCGTTTGCTCGGCCCTGCCCCTGCCCCGCTATCGAAACTGCGCGATCAGTACCGCTATCGTCTGCTGGTCAAAGCGCCCAGAGAAATACATTTACAATCATGGATTCATGGCTGGCTCACACCGCTTTCCATTCCTTCCGGCGTGCGCCTCAAGGTCGATATCGACCCGTATCATTTTTTGTAAGAAAAAACGGTTGCCACCTCTCGTCTTTTTGCCTAAGTTCCGAGCCGTTTACAGCTAAAATAAAGAGTGACCCGCACCAAGCATGTCTTTAAGTCGTTCAGAATCAAGAAAAATTGCCAGCCGTTATGTCGAAGCCTTTTTCGATATGGCGCTAAATGCGGGGCAGGAAGAAGCCGTTGGAGATGATTTTGCCGCGCTCGAAGGCATGATAGATGACAGCGACGAGCTGAAACGCCTGATGCATAATCCGATGATATCCGTCGAAGCAAAACAAGCGGTTTTTGCGGAGTTATTGAAAAAAGCCAAAGCTAATAAACAGACTCTGCAATTTGTGGATTTTTTAATCGGCAGAAAACGCCTTGAGGCACTGCCTGATGTTGCTGTGCTGTATCAAGAGCGTCTGGTCGCACATAAAGGGGAAATCATTGCCGAGATTACCGCCGCGCATGCTCTGACGGACAAGCAGATCAAATCCATTGCCGCAGCCGTCAAAAAAGCCGTGGGCAAGGATGCCAATATCGTCACCAGGGAAGACCCGGCGATTATCGGCGGAGTCATTGTCAAGATCGGCAGTCGCATGCTCGATCATTCGGTCGCCGGGAAATTGCGCCGCATGGTCAGTCAACTTAAAACGCAGTCGCTCGCAACGTAAGAGAAAAAGGAGAGCAATATGGAAATTCGTCCTTCGGAAATTTCGGACATTCTCAAAAAGCAGATCGCCGGTCTGGATGATCAGGGTGCGCTGGCGGAAACTGGTCAGGTCGTCTCGGTCAGTGACGGCGTGGCGACCATTTACGGGCTGGAGAATATTCAGGCCGGGGAAATGGTGGAATTCTCTGATGGCATACGCGGTATGGCGCTTAACCTTGAGACCGACAATGTCGGAGTCGTGATTTTCGGCGATGACCGCGGGGTGAAGGAAGGCGATACCGTCAAACGGACCGGTGATATTGTCGATGTGCCGATCGGTGAGGAATTGCTTGGCCGTGTAGTCGATGCGCTGGGTAATCCGATCGATGGAAAAGGCCCGATCAAGGCGAAGAAGCGTGCACGTGTCGAAGTCAAGGCACCGGGGATTGTTTATCGGAAATCAGTACATGAGCCGGTACAGACCGGCATTAAGTCGATCGATGCGTTGATTCCGATCGGCCGCGGCCAGCGTGAGTTGATCATCGGCGATCGTCAGACCGGCAAGACGGCGATTGCGATCGATACCATTCTGAATCAGAAACCGGCGCATGATGCCGGGGATGAAACCAATAAACTATTCTGCATTTATGTTTGTGTCGGCCAGAAGCGCTCGACGGTGGCGCAGGTGGTCAAGAAACTCGAAGAAACCGGCGCGATGGATTATTCCATCGTCGTGGCAGCGACAGCCTCTGAAGCGGCGCCGCTGCAATTCCTGGCGCCTTATACCGGTTGTGCCATGGGTGAGTATTTCCGTGATAATAAAAAACATGCACTGATTATTTATGATGATCTGTCGAAACAGGCGGTCGCTTACCGGCAGATGTCGTTGCTGCTGCGCCGTCCTCCGGGACGGGAAGCCTATCCGGGTGATGTGTTCTTCATTCATTCACGTCTGCTCGAGCGGGCGGCGAAAATGTCGGATGATGAGGGTGCCGGATCGCTGACGGCACTGCCGGTGGTCGAAACCCAGGCGGGCGATGTGTCAGCCTATATCCCGACCAACGTGATTTCGATTACCGACGGGCAGATCTTCCTTGAAACCGACCTGTTCTATAAAGGGGTGCGACCGGCGGTAAATGTCGGTCTGTCGGTTTCGCGTGTGGGCTCTTCAGCACAACGCAAGGCGATGAAACAGGTGGCGGGTTCGATCAAACTCGAACTGGCGCAATATCGTGAGATGGAAGCCTTTGCACAGTTCGGCTCCGACCTTGATGTGGCGACACAGAAATTGCTGGCGCGCGGTCAGCGTCTGGTCGAGCTGCTCAAACAACCGCAATATTCGCCGTTGCAGATGGAAGAGCAGGTTTGTGTGATTTACGCCGGTGTGAAAGGCTACCTTGATGATCTGGAGGTGTCTCAGGTGCGTGAATTTGAAGATGCATTATTGCGTGAGTTGCGCACCAATCAGAAGGATTTGCTTAAAACCATCCGTGAAAAAGCAGTGTTGAGCGATGACATGGAAATCAAAATCACCTCAGCGATTGAGTCGGTGAAGAAGCTGATAAAGTAATATGCCCTCATTAAAAGACCTTAAACTCCGCATCGGGTCGGTTAAGAACACCCAGAAAATCACCAAGGCGATGAAAATGGTGGCAGCATCCAAATTACGCCGGGCACGTGAGGCGGCGGAATCCTCGCGCCCCTATGCTGAGCGGATGGAAGCCATGGTGATCTCACTCGCCTCCGGGCTGGGAGATGCGAATGATGCGCCGCTACTGATGAAAGGCACGGGCGGGGATGACAAACATCTGATTATCGTGGCAACGGCCGATCGCGGATTATGTGGCGGGTTTAACAGTTCGATCGTACGCGCGACCAAACAGAAAATCGCCGAGCTTCAGGGTCAGGGCAAAACTGTGCATCTGTTTTGCGTCGGGCGCAAAGGCCATGAGGTGCTGGAGCTGGAATATAAGGACCTGATCATCGGCAAACTGACCGACATTGCCAAAAAAACCGTCGGCTATGATGTGGCGGAGACTGTCGGTGAACAGGTGGTCTCGCTCTATGATACGGCGGAGTATGATGTATGCCATATCGTTTATAACGCTTTCGTCTCGGTGATTTCGCAAAAAGTCACCTGGCAGCAGCTGATTCCGTTGAGTATGCCGGAACGCTCGGAACAGGAGGCGGGCATGAATTCGCTTTATGAATATGAGCCGGATGAAGAAGCGATTCTCAAAGACCTGTTACCACGCAATCTGTCGATGCAGATCTTCAAGGCGCTGCTGGAGAACGGCGCGAGTGAACAGGGCGCGCGCATGTCGGCGATGGATAATGCCACGCGTAATGCCGGCGAGATGATCAAGAAATTGACATTGCAATATAACCGCTCTAGACAGGCGGCGATTACCAAGGAATTGATTGAAATTATTTCAGGCGCAGAGGCAGTATGACAGAAAAACAAAAGGCACCTGATGACGCTTTAATGGGTAATAAGGCTTTTCATACTATAGCCAAGATTAACACAACCTATTTGTTAGGCTTTGATATTCATTTGGTCAAATTAGTCGATAAGGAAGGCGGTCGGAAGGGTGAAAAGGAAGCTGTAAGCATTCTTGGAGAACACCAAGATTTTGTGCCATTGGATAAAGAATCGGCGGAAAAATTATTGAACAAACTAGAAGCATCATCGGCTGAGCCGATTTCCTATTTCATTCCTGAAGAAGCAATTCCTGAGGGATTAAGAGCTAGGTGGGATGAAATGGAGAGAAAAAATAAAAACACCATCATCGAAAAAACAACTTTTAAAGGTAAAACAGGTTATAGAATAGAAGGCCTTTTTGCGGAAAATGTATTTTTACCGAGCCTAAGAGAATTGGCCGCTGGTCAAAGCTGGAAGCAGACAGTGACAGAAAGCCGCTCACCGGGTGGTGACAATACTCCCCCTAGATAAAAAATATACATCAGGAGAAAACCATGCCAGCAAAGAAGAAAACACAAGAAGCAACCGGAAAAGTGGCACAGGTCATTTCGGCGGTCGTTGATGTCAAATTTGAAGACGGCAATCTGCCGGCGATTCTGAATGCGCTGGAAGTCGATAATAACGGCAACCGGCTGATTCTCGAAGTAGCGCAGCATTTGGGTGAAAATACCGTGCGCACCATCGCTATGGACCAGACCGAAGGGCTGGTGCGCGGTCAGGAAGTGAAAGATCTGGGCGAGCCGATTGCTGTGCCGGTCGGGCCGGAAACGCTGGGACGGATTCTCGATGTCGTGGGTAATCCCATCGATGAAAAAGGCGATGTCAAGGCCAAGCAGACCATGGCGATTCACCAGTCGGCGCCGGAGTTTGTCGATCAGTCGACTGACGATGAAGTGCTGGAAACCGGCATCAAGGTGGTGGATCTGCTCGCACCTTATGCCAAGGGCGGTAAGATCGGCCTGTTCGGCGGCGCCGGGGTTGGGAAAACCGTCTTGATCATGGAGCTGATCAACAATATCGCCAAGGCGCATGGCGGCTTTTCGGTGTTTGCCGGGGTCGGTGAGCGTACGCGCGAAGGTAACGATCTGTATCATGAGATGATCGAATCAAACGTGATCGACGTAGATGATCTGTCGAAATCGAAAGTGGCGTTAGTCTATGGCCAGATGAACGAACCTCCCGGAGCGCGCGCGCGCGTGGGGCTGACCGGTCTGACGCTGGCGGAATATTTTCGCGATCAGGAAGGCCAGGATGTGTTGTTCTTCATGGATAATGTCTTCCGCTTCACGCAGGCGGGCGCCGAGGTATCGGCGCTGCTGGGGCGTATTCCTTCGGCGGTGGGCTATCAGCCGACGCTGTCGACCGATATGGGCGCGATGCAGGAGCGGATTACCTCGACCACCAAGGGCTCGATTACCTCAATTCAGGCGGTGTACGTCCCGGCGGACGATCTGACTGACCCGGCACCGGCCACGACCTTCGCTCACTTGGATGCTACCACGGTATTGTCACGCGCCTTGTCGGAACTGGGGATTTATCCGGCGGTTGATCCGCTCGATTCGACCTCGCGAATTCTCGATCCGCGTGTTGTCGGCGAGGAGCATTATACCGTGGCGCGGGATGTACAGAAAGTATTGCAAACCTATAAATCGCTGCAGGATATTATCGCGATTCTCGGTATGGATGAACTGTCGGAAGAAGACAAGCTGACGGTGGCGCGGGCGCGTAAGATTCAGCGCTTCCTGTCGCAGCCTTTCCATGTCGCCGAGGTCTTTACCGGCGCGCCGGGTAAGTTGGTGTCGCTCAAAGATACCATCGCCGGATTCAAAGGCATTGTCGCTGGTGAGTATGACGATCTGCCCGAATCCGCTTTTTACATGGTTGGCGGTATCGATGAAGCCATCGAAAAAGCTAAGAAACTGGCGGCTGAGGCAGCGTAATGCGGTTAGTAAGGAGCGTGGCGACGCGCTTAGCGCATAGCTGTCCCGGCGGACACATAATGTCAGGCCGGGATATCATGCCGCTTGCTGAGAGTAAGATTCCCGCCTTCACGGGAATGACGAGGAAAAAGTAATGACGGAGCAGTTACAATTCGAACTCGTTACGCCGGAGAAACTGGCGATCTCGTCACGGGTGCAGATGGTTGAAGTGCCGGGCGAACTCGGTGATTTCGGCGTATTGCCTGGACATGCGCCCTTTATGTCGATGATCCGTCCGGGGGTGGTGACGGTGCATGAATCGGAAGAAAAAAGGGATTATTACTTTATTCCTGCCGGTTATGCTGAAGTAAATCCCGGAGGTTGCACGATTCTCGCGGAATATGTTTATGCGCTGGCTGAAATGACCTCCGAACAGATTGAGAAAAAACTGGCCGAGGCGAAAGTAGCGGCGGAACATACGAAAGACCCTGCCGAAAAAGAACGTGCCGAACGTGAATTAAGGGTAGCGGAATTACTCGGGCAAGCTTTTGAACAATATCACTGATCAACAGGGAAAAAGCTGCCGTTTCGGTCAGGCTCCAATCAATAATAGACGCAAGCTTTTGTGAAATAATAATAATATAAACTGGCCCTGCCTTTGCATAAAGAGTTGCGAGGGAGATTCAGTCATGGCTATAGATTTTTCAACACCACCGGCGTCGCGGATTACCATTCATCCCGAACCGCAGCAGGCGAAGGCGCCAAAAGAACAGGCCGTCGCGTCCAAAGACAGTTTCTGGGGAGAAGATGGATTTGGGTTTGATGATCTGATCGATATCATCAACCCGTTGCAGCATATCCCGGTGGTCTCGACAATTTACCGTGAAATCACTGGTGACGAGATAGCCCCGGGGCCGCGAATGTTGGGCGGGGGTATCGTTGGCGGTGTCGTAGGCTTTGTCGCCTCCGCCGCCAATGTGATCTTTGAGCAGGAAACCGGCAAAGATGTCGGTGGTGCGGTGGTCGCTGCGTTGGTGGGAGAAGAAAATTCGCAGCCTCAGCCGACGGCTATGGCAGCAGTTGTTCCGGCGGTGAGCCCAACGGTGAGAATGATGCCGACATCGGCGGAAACCGTGGAAATAGGCATGCCGATAGAGTTGATTAAGGAACAGGCGCTAATTGCACAGCCAGCAGCACAGCAACAGGAACAACTGGAGCCGCTTGATTTTTCAGATATAGAATTGCCCCCTCGCCTGCCCGATGTGACGGAAGAAGAGAAAGAGGAAGCCAATGCGATCCTGCAGCTGTTTGGCCAGACCATGCAGGATGTGACGAATAAATATCAGGCCAGTTCCATCCTCGATCATGTCTATGAAGTGGCCGAGGAGATGAAGGCCTAATCCTTTTTTCATTTATATTTCCTGTCTTTCTGTTATAGTGAATAAAGGTTAGTCGAAGGCTGACCTGGAGTGTAGCAACTCCCTACAAGTTGCGGTTCGTATGGCCGTTATTCATACTCCTCGATCGTCCCATGGTCGGGGAGCCGTTGGTGCATGTCCAAGGCTTGCCCTAAAGACCAGCGGAGCCTTTCAACTTGTAGGTTTGCTAACTCCCCGATCACCAGAGCGGGTGTTTTGGTGATCTCCGTGCATGTACAACCAAAGGGAGATATACTATGAAAGACTCTACTCAAATCCGCGCCTTTTCACACTTTCGTCATGCTGAAGAAGCGCTGGCGACGTCAGGGTTTTCACTTAATCACAGGGATGAGAGGCGAGGGTCGAGAGACGAGTATAAGATAGCTCGTCCCTCATCCCGCGCCCCTTGTCCCTCGCAAGGCTTCAGCCTTGTGGAATTGACTAGCCTTTCATTAGCGAATCTAATGAGCTTAGGAAAGCTGTCACCCCGGCGACGGCCGGGGTCCAGCCGAAAGTTGCTTTGGATACCGGCCTGCACCGGTATGACGAATGGGTTCTCATTAGTGGAACTCTCCATCGTCCTCGTCATACTCGGCCTGCTCACCGGCGGCATCCTTACAGGGCAGAACCTCATCCGCAATGCCGAGTTGCGTTCGGTGGTGACTGAATTTCAGGCCTATCAGACCGCCGTTAATACGTTCCGAGATAAATACTTTTCCTATCCTGGTGATATGTCCAATGCGGAGGATTTTTGGGGAAGTATGAGTACGGGCACATGTCCCAATGCCACGGCGGGTGTGGGAACGGAAACCTGTAATGGGAACGGAAACGGTATATTAGAGATGGCATGGGCGAACGGACAGGTGTCGGAAGAATTTGCAGCCTGGCAACATTTGGCCAATGCCGGCTTAATTGGAGGAAGCTATACGGGGGTTTCGGGCCCCTCCAGTCAGATTCATTCTATTATTGGTGAAAATATACCGCAGGGAAAAACAGGTAATACCGGCTGGTCGTTTATATATGTTGGGACCATCACGGACCCATTGGAACCTGATTGGTTTTTAGGTGAGTATGGCCAGCTATTACAAATTGGCGCACAGAACGGGTTTCACCGCACCGGGGGCAGCGCATTTACGCCGGAAGAAGTATGGAATATTGACATGAAAATAGACGATGGCAAACCGGGTTACGGCAAGATAAAAACGCTTAAATTCTCCAGTCGTCCCTGTGCGACAACCGATGATCACACCACAGCGGAATATAACCTCACCAATTCGGACATTACCTGTAATATCAGGTTTACCGTATGGAAATAAAATCCGGATTTATTTTGCTCTTTCGCCAAAAACGCCGGTGCCTATCCTCACATAGGTCGCGCCTAATTGTGTGGCAACTTCATAATCTGCGCTCATGCCCATGCTCAACTCCGGCAGCCCATATTCCTGCGCTAGTTTATATAATAATGCAAAATGTGGTGCCGGAAGATCATCTGCGGGAGGGATGCACATGAGCCCGCTGATCGCCAATCCGATTGATTCACAATGGCACATAAGTCCTTCCAGTTCTTTTGGAAAGATACCATGCTTTTGTGTTTCCTCGCCGGTATTGATCTGAATGAGACAGTGAGGCTCCCTGCCCTGTTTCACCGATTCATTCTTAACGGCATCAGCAATTTTGAGACGATCGATGGTATGAATCACATCAAACAGGGCGACAGCGTCTTTGACCTTGTTGGACTGCAGCGGGCCGATCAGATGCAGTGCCAGGTCATCATAGCGGGATTTCAGATCAGCCCAATGAGTCTTGCCCTCCTGCACCATATTTTCACCGAATATCCGGTGACCGATATCAAGAGCGGCCTGAATTTTTTCCTGCGGCTGGCGCTTGCTCACCGCGATCAATGACGGTGTTTTGTTTGATAAGTCAGATGTTTGCGATGTCTTTGCAAGGCGACTTTGTATGGTCTCGAAAGATGATTGAAGAGAAGATATCATGATTAATCTATAGCTTATCACTCAGATTCTCTCAAGAATAGCTGATAGGTGTGTCTTTGGTTTGTGACATTCGTGCAACATGGGGGTATCAAAAGCCAGTATGAGGTCATGGAATCATCTGTTCGGCTTGCTAGAGGCGGTCTCATCGTCGATAAAAGCGTCAGGAGCACAAGGCATAAGCTGCGTGCGCCTTGTTAACTTAGTTAATTGTATAGTGCAAAAGGACGAGTATTATGAAAAAGATTCTTCTTGGTACAACTGGTCTTATCAGCGCTGCAATGCTTGCATCTGCTGCGTCTGCTGAGACTCCGAAAGTAACCGTTGGAGGTTTCATCGACTTCCAAGCTGGTTTCATGAGTGATGACCTTGATGCGGCTCAGCGTTCACAAGGCTTCCGTAACGACACCGAAGTGTCTATCCGCGTAGACGGCAAGTCTGACAGCGGTCTGGGCTATGGTGCCGTGATCGATCTGGAAGCAGATGTGACGGCTGATGCTGATGGTGAAGGTTTGAATGCTTCTCGCACCTATGTTTATTTGAACGGTGACTGGGGTGAGTTCCAGTTGGGTTCTAATCAGGGTGCTGCTGCTACGTTGGCTATTGATGCTGATAACATTGCCGTAGCAACTGGCGGTATCAACGGTTCTTGGACCTATTTCGCCAACGGAACGGGTACGGGATACATCTCTACTCCGGAACTGCCGGCTGAGCATGGTTCTGTCGTTGCTATCGGTGGTGAAACCACGGACAACAACAACAAGATCACCTATTATTCTCCGCGTTTCTCAGGTTTCCAACTGGGTATTTCTTACGCACCTGACCTGACCGATAAAGGTCAAACCGTGACGCGTATCGATACTGCTCTGGGTTCTGCCGGTGACATTTTTGATCTGGCTTTGAACTTCGAGCATACCTTCGATAACATGCTGGATCTGGGTGCTGCTATCACCGGTACATTCGGTGATGCTGATGCCGGTACGGAAGATCTGGAAGCATACAATCTTGGTGCGATGCTGGGTTACAAAGGCTTCTCTGTTGCCGCTTCTTACGGTGACTGGGGTGATAGCCTGCGTGCTAACGGCCTGAGCAACGATGATGCGGATTACTGGACGCTGGGTGCGGCTTATGAAGGCGGACCTTTCGGTATCTCTGCAACCTACATGGATTCAGACTATGAAGCTGGTGGTGCAGGAACCGGTTCTAACGACTTCGATAACCTGGTTATCGGTGCCGATTACAAGCTGGCTCCGGGCCTGACCCCTTACGCAGAAGTGAGCTTCTATGACTATGATGCTCTGGGTACTGCTGCCGACAATGACGGTACGGTATTCATTCTGGGTACCCAGCTTGCGTTCTAATTCAGTTTAGAACTTGCTAGATAAGAAGGGCGGCGCTAAGTTAGCGTCGCCTTTTTTATTTTATGAGTAGAGGATATGATTCAGGCCACTGCAACATTCATAGCTTTTTTAATTATTACCCTGCTGTCTGCTTGTGACGGAGTGGAAAGCGAGGCTTCCTATCCGGAGCGTCAGGAGTTGGAGCGCAATATCAAACGCGGAAAACTAACCGGAGACGGCTTGACACTTGGCGGGGGGGGTGATGATGAGTCGTCGGGCGGTAAAAACCCGCTTGGTGTCAATAGTTTCCTCTGGCGCGCGACGCTCGATACACTGGCCTTCATGCCGTTGTCGTCGGCTGATCCTTTCGGCGGTGTAATTATTACCGACTGGTATGAAGACCCTAAATCGCGGGGAGAACGATTCAAGGTTAACGCGTTGATTCTGGATCGTCAGTTACGGGCCGATGGCGTCAACGTTTCGGTGTTTAAACAAAGCAGAACCGAGGAAGGCTGGATTGATGAAGCGGTGGCGGATTCTATCGAGCGTAAACTGGAGGATACGATTCTCACTCGCGCGCGGCAGCTGCGCATTAAACAGTTTTGATCAGTAGCAGACAGAATGAGTGATCATCAGCGCTATAATTTTCGTGAAACAGAGGTGAAATGGCAGGCCTGCTGGGAGGAGGCTGGTGTATTTGCCACAGCCACTGAGACCGATAAGCCACATTATTACGTACTCGAAATGTTCCCCTACCCGTCCGGCAATATCCATATGGGGCATGTGCGGAATTATACGCTGGGGGATGTCATGGCGCGCTATAAACGCGCACAGGGCTTTCATGTGCTGCACCCGATGGGCTGGGACGCTTTTGGCCTGCCGGCGGAGAATGCGGCGATAGAACGCGGCGTACATCCCAAGGGATGGACCTATGACAATATCGCCACCATGCGCGAGCAGTTGAAGTCGATCGGCCTGTCCTATGACTGGAGCCGTGAATTTGCCACTTGTGATCCCGATTATTACCGACATGAACAGCGTTTCTTTCTGGAGATGCTCAAACATGGGCTGGCGTACCGCAAGGAATCTTATGTCAACTGGGACCCGGTCGATCAGACTGTGCTTGCTAATGAGCAGGTGGTCGATGGGTGCGGCTGGCGTTCGGGCGCGCCGGTTGAGCGCAAGAAGCTGTCGCAGTGGTTTTTGAAAATCAGTGACTATGCCGAGGAATTACTGCAGGCGATTGAGACGCTTGAACAGTGGCCGGACAAGGTTCGGATTATGCAGGAAAAATGGATCGGTAAATCCTACGGAGCGTCGATTCATTTCGAAATCAAAGGCCGTGACGAAAGACTGGAAGTCTATACCACGCGGCCGGATACCTTATTTGGCATGTCCTTCGCCGCCATTGCAGCAAACCATTCTCTGGCGCTGGAGCTGGCAGAAAATAATGAAGAACTCGCGGCGTTTATCAGGGAGTGTGATCAACTTGGCACCAGCGAGGAAGCGATCGAGAAAGCGGAAAAAAAAGGCATCGATACCGGTCTGAAGGTCGTCCATCCATTTACAGGTGAAGAAAAACCACTCTATGTCGCCAATTTTGTGCTGATGGATTACGGTACCGGCGCGATTTTCGCCTGTCCGGCGCATGATGAGCGTGATCACGCCTTCGCGCGTAAATATGATCTGCCGATAACGCAGGTCATCGCAAATGAAAAAGAAACTATCGATATTCACGAGGAAGCCTATACCGGCGATGGTGTGCTGATCAATTCCGATTTTCTCAATGGCCTGCCGGTGGAAGAGGCCAAGCAGAAAGCCATTGCGGTCCTGGAGGAAAAGGAAACTGGCACAAAAACCATCAATTACCGCCTGCGCGACTGGGGAGTCTCGCGTCAGCGTTACTGGGGTTGTCCCATTCCGATTATTTATTGTGAAGATTGTGGTGCTGTGCCGGTGCCGGAGGATCAGCTTCCGGTGGAACTTCCGGAGGATGTGAACTTCGACAAGCCCGGCAATCCCCTCGCCCATCACCCGACATGGAAGCAGGTTGCGTGTCCGCAATGTGGCAAGCCAGCCGAGCGTGAGACCGATACCTTTGACACATTCTTTGAATCTTCCTGGTATTTCGCGCGGTTTATTTCGCCACAATCCGAGGATGGCATCGATAAACAGGCTGCAAATCGCTGGCTGCCGGTTGATCAATATATCGGTGGTGTCGAGCATGCGGTGATGCATCTGCTCTATTCACGTTTTTTCATGCGTGCGCTGAAAACCTGCGGCATTGTCGATGTCGAAGAACCCTTCAAAGGGCTGATGACACAGGGCATGGTCTGTCACCAGACCTTTAAGGGTGAGGACGGCAACTGGCTCTATCCGGATGATGTGGTGAAAAAAGACGATGCCTGGATGCATAGGCAAACAGGTGCGCCTGTTAAGGCAGGCCGCTCGGAGAAGATGAGTAAATCGAAACGCAATACCATTGATCCACATCATATTATTACCACCTATGGGGCGGATACGGCGCGATTGTTCATGCTGTCCGACAGCCCGCCCGAGCGTGATCTGGAATGGACCGAAGCCGGAGTGGACGGTGCTTGGCGGTATGTCAGCCGTGTCTGGCGCTTGGTGGCAGACCATAAAGAGGCGCTTTTAAAAGCAGACACGGGTGGTGCGGCACAGATCACCGATGGACCATTACTGGAACTGCGCAAAAAAACGCATAAGACCATCGATGCGGTCACAAAAGATATTGAGGCATTTCATTTCAACAAGGCTGTTGCGCATATTCGTGAATTGACCAATGCTTTGGGTACAATGGAGTTATCCGCTGCGGAAGATATGTCGGTCTATAAAGAAGGGCTGGAAGCAGCGATTAAACTCATGGCGCCGTTAATGCCGCATCTGGCCGAGGAATGCTGGGCACAGCTGGGCCATGAGCGTATAGTCTGCGATGAGCCGTGGCCGGTAGCGGAGAAAGCGCTGCTGGAGGATGATACGGTGACGATTGCCATTCAGGTCAATGGTAAAATACGTGGTAAGCTGGAGCTGGTAAAAGATAGCAGCAAGAAAGACACGGAAAAGGCCGCATTGTCGCATGAAAATGTCCAGCGGGCGATTGCCGAAAAAGAAGTGAAAAAAATTATTGTGGTGCCGAACAAGATTGTCAATGTAGTGGTTGCCTGATGCGTAGCAGAAAAATACCCGTTATATTCATTTTAATGGCGGTATGGTTGCAGGGATGCGGCTTTACGCCTATTTATGCCACGGATCAGCCTTACGGCTTTTTACTGGCATCTATTCGCATCGAAACCCAGGACGACCGTATCGGCCAGCTGCTGCGGATTCATCTGGAAGATTTGTTTAACCCTGAATCCACATCGGTTGAAAAACGCTATAAACTGATTGCCCAGGCTGGATATAATGTCAAAATAAAGGCGATTGACCCGGATGGTACGGCGGCGCGTTATGCGCTGGAGGTGGTGTCGAACTATGCGTTTCATCCACTGGATAACGCCGAGCAGATGACCCGCGGGACGATTCGCCGCGATGTGAGTTATAATGTCTCGGAAGATCAGGATTATGCCACCTTCATTGCTGAGCAGGATGCGCTGAAACGTGCGATCAAGGAAGTGGCGGAGGCCTATAAGGCGGAAATGGCGGCATTGCTGGCAAGAGGATATTAAGACATGAAACTGGCGACTCGTGATATCAGTGCTTTTATCGCTAACCCGACCCGTAGTAATGGAGTACTGGTCTACGGACCGGATCGCGGTCTAGTACGCCAGCGGGTGGACCATATCGCAGCGCAGATTGTTGGTGATCTGTCCGATCCGTTTAACAAGGCAGAGTTGACGAATGAACAATTGCTCGAAGACAGTGCTGTGCTGTTTGATGAGCTGGCGGCGATGAGTTTTACTGGTGACCGCCGGTTGATCCTGATACGCGATGCCAGCGATAAACTGACCACGCTGGTAAAAGAAGCATTACCGCAATTAAATGAGCAGAATTATCTTCTGCTTTATACCGATGAGCTTTCTCCGCGCTCCTCTCTGCGCGGGCTGTTCGAGAAAGAGACCTCGCTGGCCGCCCTGCCTTGTTACCGCGATGAAGGTGTTGGGCTGGAACAGTTGATTCGTGATACCTTCAGGGGCTACGGCTTGCAGGTCGAGAGTGGCGTGTTGCCTTATCTTGTTGAACATCTGGGCGGTGACCGTCTGGTTATTCTGAGCGAGCTTGAGAAGATCTCGCTTTATTGTGGCGAGGAGGAAACAATCTCACTTGAAGAAGTGCAACATATTGTTGGCGATAGTAAGGAGCATGGCCTGGATGATATGGCGTTTGCGCTAGCATCGGGGAATGTCGAACAGCTGATGCAATTGCTCGATAAGCTTTTTCTCGAAGGCACAAATGCGGTCGTGATGCTCAGGACGATCACGCGTCACATGCAGCGGTTACTCGATATTTATGATGCGATGGAGGAGGGAATAAGTGAAGATCAGGCGATTAAATCACTGCGGCCACCGATCTTTTTCAAACATATTCCGACGATTAAGTCTCAATTAAGGTGCTGGAATAAAAAAAGAATTATTCAGATTTTGCATCTGTTATCCAAAGCGGAAATAGAAATCAAAACCCATCACGAGCAATCGGAATTATTGTGCCACCATTATCTGATGCATATGGCACGCACAGCCACTAAACGTATGGCAGCCTAAATACTATGATCACTCAGGCGGCGCAGAATATCATCGAGCTGCGTCAGCGACTGATAGCTGATAATCACATCGCCCTGCTGTCCGCCATAATCATTGATTCTGACTTTCAGCCCCAGATTCTGTGACAAATTTTCTTCCAGCGCCAGGATATCATTATCTTTCGTTACAGCTTTGCGTTTTGGGTGATGAGGGTTTTTGGAAGGTTTGGCAGAGGGAGGCGTTTCTTCTTCTCCCTTGGCAAGCAGTTCTGCCTGACGGACATTTAGCTCTTCTTTTATAATCTTTTTTGCCAGTTCCACCGGCTTGTCCGCTGTCAGCAAGGCGCGCGCATGACCCATGGTCAACTCTTCTTTTTCCAGCATGGCTTTGATGACATCCGGCAACCCCAGCAAACGGAGCAGGTTAGTAATATGGCTGCGGCTTTTACCGACGGTTTGCGCCAATTCTTCCTGCGTATAGGTAAACTCATCGATCAAACGTTGATAACCTGCGGCTTCTTCCAAGGGAGATAAATCCTGGCGTTGTACATTTTCCACCAGCGCCAGTTCCAGCGCCTGTTGATCGTGGATATCGCGTACCAGGGCAGGAATTCTGTCGATTCCAGCCAGTTTTGCTGCGCGCCAGCGGCGTTCTCCGGCAACGATTTCATAGTGGTTCGCTTTATCGGCTAGTGGCCGAACAATGATAGGCTGCATGACACCATTTTTTTCAATCGAATCGGCCAATTCATGCAGATATTCTTCATTAAAATGCTGACGTGGCTGATATTTTCCTGACTGGATCTGATCTATGAGCAATTCACTCATTCCCCCCTGCCCTTCATGGGTTTTTTGTCGTGGAGGTTCTACAGACATCGATTGGCTGTATTCTTCTCCCATCAGGGCCGATAACCCTTTGCCCAGTCCTTTTTTATGCGTCTTGCTTGCCGTTACGGTTGCCATGATCGCCTCCTTTTATGCTGCTTCTTTGCTAACGGAGAGAAGGCTCTTCTCTCGTTTTATCAATTCCTTGGCCAGTTTCAGATAGGCCTGTGAGCCAGCGCATTTCAAATCATAGACCAGCGCTGGTTTACCATGTGACGGGGCTTCAGACATCCGCACATTACGTGGGATGACAGTCTTGTATACTGCATCACCCAGATAGGACCGAACATCCTGTTCGATCTGTTCAGTCAGTTTATTTCGACGATCATACATCGTCAGAATAACCCCCTGGACTGTCAGATCTGGATTTAGATGTTGTTGCATTAGTTTTATTGTTTTTAATAAATGACTTAATCCTTCCAAGGCATAAAATTCACATTGTAATGGAATCAGGACGCTATTGGAGGCAACCAGTGCATTCATTGTTAACAATCCCAGTGACGGCGGGCAATCAAAAATAACGTAATCATATTCCCCAATGGCAAAATTCACGATGCGTTTTTTAAGAGTAAATTCCCGTTCACGCAAAGAGACCAACTCTATTTCCGCGCCCGATAAATCAATCGTTGAAGGAATGATATGCAATTGAGGAATCTCGGTTTTTAAGGGAGTAAAATGATCGCCATCCTCCAATAGCAGATGATAAGAGGTATAATCGCGACGGGCGGTATCAATCCCCAGACCTGTGCTGGCGTTGCCTTGCGGATCGAGATCAATGATCAATACTTTCTTTCCGATAGCAGCCAATGCGGTTGCCATATTAACGGTAGTGGTTGTCTTCCCTACCCCCCCCTTTTGATTTACAACGGATAAAATTCGTGTCATTTCTCCCTCTCCACTAAATGACTGATATGAAGAATCACACCATCAGAATGAGTTTTGCTGGGATGAGTTTGCATAATCCCCTGCCAAGTCGATGCACATTCTTCCCACTCCTTAGCGTAATTCTTTCCTTTTGGGAAGAGACAAATGCTGTCTTCATGACAAAAAGGATAAGCCCATGAGAATAATTGGCTTAACGGTGCGCAGGCTCTGGCCGTTATAATGTCATAAGACTGCGGAGCTAACATTTCGATCCGCCTGTTATGAATCGTTACATCCAGCGATAATGTTCTGGCCACTTCCTGTAAAAAAATTGATTTTCGTTGATCACTTTCGACTAATGATACCTGTTCCGCACCCAGAATAGACAACACTATTCCTGGAAACCCGGCACCACTGCCGATATCCAATAGTGAAAATGCCGGATCGTCAATAAAGGGAAAAAGCTGGGCACTATCAAGAAAATGACGTTGCCAGATATCACCGATGGTTTCACGTGAAACCAAATTGATGGACGATTGCCATTTGAGCAGCAGGTCATGATAAAGAGTGAATTTGTTATAGGTTTCACGTGAAACAGAGCAATGCCGGGAAAAACTGTCAAAATCCATGAGAATCAGCTGGCTTTGGCATGTCGTAAACGCATATGCGCCAGCAAGGCTGAAATGGCAGCAGGCGTCATCCCGGGAATTCGCCCGGCTGCGCCAATCGTTACGGGCCGGGAAAGCTTCAGTTTTTCCCTGACTTCATTTGACAGAGAATCAATTTTATCATAATCAAATCCATCGGGAATTTTCACATGTTCATCTTTGCGGAAGCTCTGGATATCCATTTCCTGCCGTTCAAGATAACCATGATAGGTCGCTTCGATTTCGATTTGTTCGCGAATTTCATTGGAGATCATGTTCAGCTCGGGCCAAATACGACAGAGATCGCCATAGGCAATATGCGGATAGCTGAGCAAATCAAAAGCGCTCCGTCTTACGCCGTCCATATTTAATGTAATATCATGTTGTGCGGCTTTGTTTGGGGTGATGGTTAAGGTGCTACATTGCTGCCGGGCTTTAGATAATAATGCTAATTTTCTGTGAAAGTGGTTGGTACGATCAGACTCAACACATCCGATATCAATGCCTTTTTGTGTCAGGCGTAAATCGGCATTATCCGGACGAAGCGTGAGACGATATTCGGAGCGTGAAGTGAACATACGATAAGGCTCCTTGGTGCCGAGTGTAACCAGATCGTCAATCATTACACCGATATAGGCATCTGCCCGGTCAAGAATAAATGCGTTCTTTGATCCGGAAGCGAGAAGTGCACCATTAATGCCAGCGATAATGCCTTGGGCACTGGCTTCTTCATAGCCGGTCGTGCCGTTAATTTGTCCGGCTAGGAATAATCCTTTAATTTTCTTAGTTTCCAAGGTCGGTTTCAATTCACGCGGATCGACATAGTCATATTCAATCGCATAGCCGGGGCGCAGAATGTTGGCCTGCTCCAGTCCGGCAATTTGGGCAATCATCGCCTTTTGGACATCTTCGGGAAGTGAAGTGGAAATGCCATTAGGATAAACCGTATAGTCATCCAGTCCTTCCGGTTCGAGAAAAATCTGATGACGTTCGCGATCGGCAAATCGTACCACCTTGTCTTCAATCGAAGGGCAATAACGTGGGCCGGTCGATTCAATCTGGCCGGAATACATGGGAGCGCGATGCAGATTATCACGAATGATCTCATGCATTGCTCCATTGGTGTGGGTGATATGGCAAGTGATTTGCGGAACGGTTACTTTATCTGTCAGATAGGAAAAAGGCTTGGGTGGATTATCACCAGGTTGGGGAATGCATTTTTCCCAGTCGATGGTTCGGCCGTCAAGGCGAGCAGGGGTGCCGGTCTTTAATCGGCTCATGGCAAAGCCCAAGCCATAGAGAGTATCGGACATACCGATGCTGGGTCTTTCACCGACGCGTCCGGCAGGTTCAGTGTGCTCGCCGATATGAATCATGCCCTTGAGAAAGGTGCCGGTGGTGAGAATAACAGTGCCTGCTTTGTAGATAGTGCTGGAAGCACCAATCACGCCGGTGACATCATTGTCGGTTAATTTCAAATTTTCAGCGCTGTCTTCGATGATGGTCAGAGCAGGGTATTCCGATAGAATCGCCTGAACGGCCTCACGGTATAATCTACGATCGGCCTGGGCACGGGGCCCGCGTACGGCAGGGCCCTTGCTTTGGTTCAGGACGCGATAGTGAATGCCGGCACGGTCAATGGCGCGGCCCATCACGCCGTCAAGCGCATCGATTTCACGTACCAGCGTGCCTTTGGCAATGCCGCCAATGGCCGGATTACAGGACATTTCGCCGATGGTCGACTTTTTATGAGTGAGTAATAACGTCTCGGCTCCCATACGTGCGGCAGCGGCAGCGGCTTCGGTACCGGCATGGCCGCCACCGATCACAATGACGTCATATGTTTTTTCGTCTGTCATAGTTTCACGTGAAACATTATTTTCCAATGCAAAATCGCCCAAACACGATATCTAATAACGCATCGACCTCAATTCTTCCAGTGATTTTACCAATCTCGGTGGCGGCTCGGCGTAATTCTTCAGCGATCAGTTCCAGAGCGGTGACCTGTGAGGCAGCGCTTAGATGGGTGAGGCAATTTTCCAAAGCAATGCGATGGCGCTTTTGAGTGACGATCGATGGTTCTGATCCGGCAAAATTAGCAGCAATTTTCTTCTTCACATGATCGATCATGGTGTCTATTCCGTCGCCTGTATGAATGGAAATGGTGAGCGCATTTTTTGGAATATCAGAGGGCAGATCAGAAGAAGAGAGCTGGTCTGTTTTATTAAGCAGAACAAGGGTATGATCATCAATTTTCGCTTTGAAATTACTATATGATTCCGGAAACGAGATAATATCAAAAATGGCAATTTTGATATCAGCCATCTCCAGTTTTTCCTTTGCCCGACGGATGCCCTCCTGTTCGATGCTTTCCTCGCTGTCACGAATACCGGCAGTGTCGATCAGAGTGACGGGATAGCCGTCGATGTCTAAGTGTAGTTCGATCAGATCGCGGGTGGTGCCGGCAATGTCAGAGACAATGGCAACGTCTCGTTTAGCGAGTGCATTGAGCAAACTCGACTTGCCGGCATTGGGTGGACCGAAAATCACGGCAGTGAGTCCGTCGCGAATTTTCTCTCCGATACCCTGATCACCCAGGTGATCATCGATCTCGGAGACAAGGTGGTCTGTTTTCTGTCGTGATTCTTCCAGCACCGATGTCGGAATCTCTTCATCGGGAAAATCGATATAGGCTTCGATCAATGCCATGATCTCCATTATATGCATACGCCATCTATCGAGAATCTGACTATATTCTCCGGAAAATTGTCGAAGCGCCTGACGTTTTTGTGTGACGGTATCAGCATGAATAATATCGGCTAGTCCCTCGACTTCATACAGATTCATTTTGCTGTTTGCGAAAGCGCGACGGGTAAATTCTCCTGCTTCGGCGAGACGGCAACGGTCATAATCGGATAAAACATTGGTGAGTTCCTGGATGACGGCCCGACTACCGTGAGTGTGGATTTCAATGACGTCTTCTCCGGTAACGCTATGCGGCGCCGGAAAATAAAGACAGAGTGCCTCATCAATCAGTTCATTATCATTCGGGTGATAAAGTTTGCAAAGGGTCGCATGGCGTGGAGCAGGGCGGGGGCGATGGGTCAAAGCCTCAAAAATGTCGGCAATGTTGGTGCCGGAAAGCCGCAATATGGCTATAGCCGAACGCCCTGGCGGCGTAGCCCATGCAAAAATTCTATCCTCATCCGCCGATGGCATGTTATTATCAATCCGCTAACTATCTCATGATATGTTAAGAGGGTCCTTTTAGCGAAGCCTATGTCAAAAGCAATTGTAATCGATCAACCGGGTGGCCCTGAGGTCATGCAATGGCGTGAGGTGCCGATACCGGAGCCGGGCGAAGGAGAAGTGCTGCTACGTCAGGTAGCAGTCGGGCTGAATTATATTGATACCTATCATCGCCGCGGCATGTATGGCATGAATGATTTTCCGGCGACAATCGGGGTGGAAGGTTCCGGTATTATCGAGAAACTCGGCCCGGGGTGTGAAATGTTTGAGGTCGGCCAGCGGGTCTGTTATGCAGGCGGTCCTCCCGGTGCCTATGCGCAATACCGCATCATTCCCGAGCGCCATATTCTACAGATTCCCGATACGATTTCCAAGCAGTTGGTGGCGGGGATCATGGTCAAGGGCTTAACGGCGCATTATCTCGTCAAACGTACCTTTTTCGTCGATGACCGCACCACCATGCTGGTGCATGCAGCGGCTGGTGGAGTCGGGCTGCTGCTCTGTCAGTGGGGGCGATTGCTGGGTGCGCGGGTGATCGGCACTGTCGGCAGCGAGGAAAAAGCCGAACTGGCGAAGGCCAATGGCTGCGAGCATGTGGTGAATTATAATACCGATAATTTTGTCGACTATGTCATGGATGTGACCGACGGGCGCGGCTGTAATGTCGTGTATGACTCAGTCGGAAAGGCGACCTTCGCACCGTCACTTGATTGTCTGATGCCCTTTGGTTTGATGGTGAGTTATGGTGAGGCCTCGGGTCCGGTCGATCCGCTCGATATTTCCGAGTTACAAAAACGCGGCTCACTTTTTCTGACTAAAACCAGCCTTGAGGACTATATTCAGGATCATGCCGAATATATCGTAGCGGCAAGTACAGTGTTGCAACTGGTCAGCGAAGGCAATCTGAAAGTTAATGTGAAGCAGAGCTATTATTTATGCGATGTGGTGCGGGCGCATCGCGATCTGGAAGCGCGCAAGACCATCGGTGCGACGATTTTGCTCACCGATGAGCCGGACCACGCCTAACATCAAAGGTGATTTTCACGTAATTTCATCGAAAGCGGCAGAAATAAGAGCTTTAGTATAATCCTGTTTGGGATTGGATAACAGGGTTTTAGTAGCTTCTTCTTCGACGATTTTACCCTGTCTCATCACAATGATGCGATGGCTGATCGCCCTTACGACGCGTAGGTCATGGCTGATGAACAGATAACCGATATCATGTTCTTTCTGAAAATGTTTAAGCAGATCGACAACCTGTGACTGAATCGTCAGATCAAGCGCTGAGGTTGGCTCGTCGAGTACGACGAATCCGGGATGCAAAATCATCGCGCGGGCGATATTGATGCGTTGACGCTGTCCACCGCTGAATTCATGCGGATAGCGGTGGCGCATGGTCTCTTCCAGTCCGACTTCGGCCAAAATCCTGCTTACGGCGTCATCACGATCTTTTTTATTCAGGGAAGGGCGGTGGACTTCCAGCCCTTCGGCGATAATGTCGCCTACTGTCAGACGCGGATTCAGGCTGGCATAGGGGTCCTGAAACACGATCTGCATCTCGGATCTGAGCCGACGCAGAGCAGAGGTGGAAAGGTCGTTGACCGGTTTGCCCATAAACACAATCGGCCCGTCACTTTTAATCAACCGCAGCAGGGCCAGTCCCAGTGTGGTTTTGCCGGAGCCACTTTCGCCGACGATGCCGATGGTCTGGCGCTGTTTAAGTGAGAGTGAAATACCGTCTACGGCTTTGACATGGTCTTTGATACGGCCGAACATACCACGGCGGATGGGGAAATGCACCTTCAACTGCTCACAGCCGATAATCTCCTCTGCGCCACGTTTGGCGGGCAGGGCGCTGCCTGTCGGTTCGGCGGCAAGCAGGGTTTTGGTATAGGGGTGTTTGGGTGTACCAAAGAGGGTTTTGGTTTCGCCGGTTTCCACCAGCTCACCGGCCTGCATCACCGCCACGCGATCAGCCAGTCGTCTGACGATGGTCAGATCATGGGTGATGAGTAACACTGCCATATTCTGTTCTTTTTGCAGTTTCTTGAGCAGCGAAAGAATTTGTGTCTGCAGGGTGACGTCAAGCGCGGTGGTCGGCTCGTCGGCAATCAGTAGATCGGGGGTGTTGGCCATGGCCATGGCGATCATCACCCGTTGGCGTTCACCGCCGGAGAGTTGATGCGGGTAGGTTTTCAATCGGTTCAGGAATTTTTCCAGCCCGACCATCCTCAGTAGCTCTTTCACCCGCGCCAGTCGCTGTTTACGAGGCAGTTGCGGTTGATGAAGCACCAGCATTTCATCGATCTGCTTATCGATGGTATGCAGCGGGTTCAGCGCGCTCATCGGTTCCTGAAAAATCATCGCCATGCGTTTACCGCGCAGGGTACGTTTCTGTTTGTCTGTTGCCTTTGACAGATCGAGGTCATCAAATAACATATTGTCTGCGGTTATCGCCGCATTATCGGGCAGTAATCCCATAATGGCCGAGGCGGTGACCGATTTCCCCGAACCCGACTCGCCGACTAGCGCCAGCATCTCGCCCTTGTTGATGGAAAGCGACGCGCCTTTAACAGCGTGGATGCGCTCTTCTCCCTGCCGGAAGGTGACGGACAGATGATCGATGGCAAGCAGCGTCATACCGTCCCTTTCATCAACGTCTTTTTCGGATTGAACGCGTCACGCACTGCTTCGCCGATAAAGATCAGCAGGCTGAGCATCAGCGCTAATATGATGAAGGCGCTAATCCCAAGCCAGGGCGATTGCGGGTTGTTCTTGCCCTGCGCCAGCAATTCACCGAGCGATGGTGAACCGGGTGGTAGCCCGAAGCCGAGAAAATCGAGTGAAGTCAGGGTGGTGACCGATCCGCTGAGAATAAAGGGCACAAAAGTCAATACTGAGACCAGCGCATTGGGCAGCACATGACGGCGCATGATGGTGATTTCACCGACGCCGAGCGCTTTAGCGGCGCGTACATAGTCGAAATTGCGGGCACGCAGAAACTCGGCGCGTACCAGATCGACTAGTGCCATCCAGGAAAATAGCAGCATCAGCCCGAGCAACCACCAGAAATTCGGCTCGACCACACTGGCAAGAATAATCAGTAGATACAATACCGGCATGCCCTGCCAGACCTCGATAAAGCGTTGCAGGATGAGATCGGTTGCGCCACCGAAATAACCCTGAATCGCGCCCATAGTAATGCCGATCAGGCTGGAGAAAAGGGTCAGTGTGAGGGCAAACAGAATCGAAATACGAAAACCGTAAATTACCCGCGCCAGAACGTCGCGGCCCTGATCGTCGGTGCCAAGCCAGTTGGTGATATCGGGTGCCGACGGCGCGCGCGGTACATCATAGTTAATGCTGTTGTGGCTATAGGGAATCAGCGGCCAGAGCATCCAGCCATGCCGGTGGATTTCCTCCGCTACCCACGGGTCGGTATAATCCGCTTCCGATTCGAAACCGCCGCCGAAGGTATCGGTTTCGGTATAGGTATGAAGAATCGGGAATAAAAACTGCTCCTTATAGTAAACCACGATCGGCTTTTCATTGGCAATCAGTTCGGCAAACAGGCTGAGGCCGAAGAGCAGCAGAAATATCCATAACGACCAGTAGCCGCGGCGATTGGCCTTGAACAGCTGCAGGCGGCGTTTGTTGATGGGAGACAGGGTAAACATAGGCCTAGCCTTCCCGCCGTTCAAAATCGATGCGCGGATCGATCACTACATACATCAGATCGCCGATCAGCTTGAAAATCAGCCCGATCAGCGTAAAAATGAACAAGGTGCCGAACATCACCGGATAGTCGCGGCTGATCGCTGCTTCAAAGCCGAGCAGTCCCAGTCCGTCGAGCGAAAAAATCACCTCGATCAGCAGGGCGCTGGTAAACAGAATACCGAGCAGGGCGCCGGGAATGCCGGCAATGATAATCAGCATGGCATTGCGGAACACATGGCGATAGAGAATAGCTTTTTCGCTGAGGCCCTTGGCACGTGCGGTCATGACATAGAGCTTGCCGATTTCCTCGATGAAGGAGTTTTTGGTCAGCAGGGTCAGCCCGGCGAAACCGCTGATGACCATAGCGGCGATCGGCAGGGCCAGATGCCAGAAATAATCGAGGATTTTATCCGGCCAGCTTAATTCAGCCCAGTTGTCCGAGACCAGCCCGCGTAGCGGAAACCACTGAAAATAACTGCCGCCAGCAAATAGGATGATCAGCAGAATTGCAAACAGGAAGCCGGGAATGGCCTGACCGATGACCACGGCGCTACTGCTCCAGACATCGAAGGGCGTGCCGTCGCGCACTGCCTTGGCCACGCCGAGCGGGATTGAGATAAGATAGATCAGCAATGTCGTCCATAATCCGAGTGAAATCGATACGGGCAGCTTGTCGAGAATCAGATCGACCACGGGTTCATCGCGAAAGAAACTGGTGCCGAAATCCAGTGTCAAATAATCACCCAGCATTTTGATAAAGCGTTCATGCGCGGGTTTGTCGAAGCCATACATCTGGTGAATATCGGCGATGAGGTCTGGATCCAGCCCGCGTGCGCCGCGATACTGGCTTTGCTGGAGCTGAAGCTGCCGGCCTTGGGTGGCGCCGCCTGAAAAGTCGGAAGACGGGCCGCTGATACGGCTGGTGGCGCCATGCTGCGCGTCCACGGTGGTGAGTTGTATGATCAACTGTTCTACCGGCCCGCCGGGCGCGGCCTGCACAATGATGAAATTGAGCAGCATAATGCCCAGCAAAGTCGGGATAATCAGCAGCAGACGGCGGATGAGATAGGCGGTCATTGATGTTGCTCCTCGGCTTCTTTACTCCACCAGCTTTCCAGCCCGAGCCCGTAGGATGGCTCGATCTCGGGAATGCCGAATGTGTCCCAATAGAGCGTTCGCCATGCAGCCATATGCCAGTGCGGGATGACATAATGACTCCACAGCAACACACGATCGAGCGCTTTGGCCGCAGGAGTCAGTTCTTCCAGCGACTGTGCAGAGGTGAGCTTTTCCAGCAAAGAATCAATGACCGGACGCGTCACACCTGCATAATTATTACCGCCGACAACATCGGCCTGAGACGAATGCCAGAAGCTGATCTGTTCATTGCCGGGAAAAAACACGCCGCGATTCCACCAGATCGAAATAATGTCGAAATCGCGGTCGTCGATACGTTTCTGATATTGCGAATCATCGACATAACGGAAGCTGGCTCTGATGCCGAGGCGTTTCAGATTGTGGATCATGCTGCCGACGACGCGCTCGAAAGTGCGTTGGCGCATCATGAATTCGATTGTAAGCGGCTCGCCGGTTTCGGCATTCACCCGCACGCCGTCGCGCATCACCCAGCCAGCCATATTGAGCAGATTCTGCGCTGTCAGCAGATTTTCGCGCGCATGGCCCGACCCATCAGTAACCGGTAGTTTAAATGGTTGGGTAAACAGCTCGGCGGGCAGATCATCCTTATAGGGTTCGAGTAATGCCCGTTCTTCCTCTGAAGGCAGGCCGGTGGCCATGAAATCGGTGTTTTGGAAAAAACTGTAGCTGCGATCATAAGCGCCGTAGAACAGCGTTTTGTTCATCCATTCATAGTCCATGGTAAGTCCGATGGCGCGGCGGACGGCTGGATCGGCAAATGTGTCCTTGCGCGTATTGAACAAAAATGCCTGCATGCCGCGCGGAATCCTGTGCGGGATTTTGCGCTTGATCAGTTTGCCGGAGTTGACGGCAGGTGTGTCATAAGCCGTGGCCCAGTTGCGGGCGATATATTCCTCACGGAAATCATACTGACCGGATTTGATGGCCTCGACCGCTACCGTTTCATCACGATACACATCATAGCGGATGTCATCGAAATTATACATGCCTTGCGCGAAAGGCATGTCTTTTCCCCAATAGTTTTTCACACGCTCAAAGGTGATGGAACGGCCCTGATCGACGGTCTTCACCTTATATGGTCCGCTGCCTAGCGGTGGAGTGAGAGTGGTTTTGTTGAACTCGACGGTATCGTAATAATGTTTGGGCAACACACTCATACCGGCGGCGATGATGGGAAGTTCGCGATTCTCAGGATCGGCGAAGTGAAAACGCACCTTGCGTTCGGACAGTATCTCGACGCTGGTGATAGGTTTGTAAATGATGCGATAGGAAGGATGGCCTTCTCCCTTAAGAATGTTGAGTGAAAAGACCACATCTTCGGCGGTGACAGGAGTACCGTCATGCCAGCGTGCCTGCTTGCGGATGGCAAAATCGGCATGGGAACGATCCTCCGCCAGTTCGATCGATTCGGCAAGCACGCCGTAAAGCGATTGCGGTTCATCGAGCGAGCCGCTCATCAGCGATTCGAACACCATGCTCATACCCGGTGCAGCCACGCCTTTTAAGATGAATGGATTGAGATTGTCAAAAGCGGCGATATAGGGGAGTTTTAATGTCCCGCCTTTGGGAGCGTTGGGATTGACATAGTTGAAGTGGGTGTAGTCGACCGGGTATTTTAATTCACCAAACAGTGCGATACCGTGCTGAGGTGCACCGGCTAGGACGGTAAATGCATTTAAGAAAATGCAGACGAAAAAAGTAAGCGCAGCCCCGCGAGCCATTTATGCCTTATCACTACCCCACGGGCTGACCGCCTGTGATCCGCCGCCCTGTTTGATGCTGTTAAATACCGCGAGTGCCTGTGCCACCATGGAACCAGCATCATTGGCATTGGCGGGCAGCAGAATGGTATTGGATTCCTTGGCAATATTGCCGAAGGCTTTGACGTAATCCTCCGCTATTTTAAGTGCGACCGCGTCGTCACCGCCTTGTTTCTGAATGGCGATGGCGACCAACTCAATTCCCTTAGCGGTAGCGTCGGCAACGGCGAGAATCGCCTCGGCTTCCCCTTTTGCGCGGTTGATCTGATCGGTCATTGCACCTTCAGAAGCAAGGACAACTTCCTGCTTTTCCCCCTCGGCAATGTTGATGGCAGACTGACGTTTACCTTCAGAATCAAGAATTTCCGCACGTTTCTGACGTTCCGCCGCGACCTGAAGCTCCATCGCCTTGAGCACGCTGGTCGGCGGCGTAATATTTTTAATCTCATAACGCATGCACTGAATACCCCAGGTTTGTGATGCGTCATTAATCGCATTAACAATATTGGCATTGAGTTTTTCTCGTTCTTCGAAACATTCATCCAGATTCAGTTTACCGATTTCCGAACGCATGGTCGTCTGTGCCAGTTGGGTGACGGCATAAATTGGATCATTCACCCCGTAAGACGCTTCGACCGGATCGACAATACGCACATAAATCAGTCCATCGAGCACCAGTGTTACGTTATCGCGGGTAATGGCAGTCTGTTCTTGTACGTCAAAGGCAAATTCCTTGAGCGAATGCTTGTAAGAAACACGTTCGATAAAAGGAATGAGAATATTCAGGCCGGGCTCGAGTTTGCGGTCAAATCGGCCAAGTTTTTCGACAATCCACGCGCTTTGCTGCGGCACGATCTTAATGCCTTTCCAGATAACCAGAAATGCGACAAAACCGAGAACCAGGAAAAAGAGCGAATCAAACCCGAACATAATACCTCCCTCACTATGGTATGGAATGACAGAAGGGAGAGTAGCAGATTACGCTTTAGGCGCAACGATTAGTTTGTTGCCTTTCACAGCGACGATGGTGACGACGGTTGCGTCCTCAAGCATTTCTGCCCCGGCATCGTCAGCGATTTCGGCAGTCATGGTGGTGCCGGACCAACTGACCTGACCCTGCTTGCCTTTTTGAAGCCCGCCGCCTGAGACAATGGCAGTATCGCCGACCATATTGCTGTAGCTGTCGCTGCTGGAAGGGTTGGTGCGCCACTCCTTGAGTTTTTTCCATAATAAGGCGGCGAAAGCGGCGGTAATGGCAAAAAAGGCAGCGAATTGCGCAACCTGGTTCGTCTCGTCAATGACACCCAGATGTATCAGCACGCCGACGACCACCGCTGCCAGCCCGGCAAACAGAAAGCCGATGCCCGGCACGCCGAATGCCTCAATTGCCAGCAATAAGGCTCCAGCGATCAACCAGTAATAGGAAATGGCGAAATCAACTTCCATGACAGCAGTTTAACGCAGGGGCCTATTCAAGACCAGCGCTTTCTTCTTCTACTGCATCTTCTACAGCCGGGGCAGGTGCAGCAGGAATGGCCGCAGGAGCATTGCTCAGGCTGCGCAGATAGGCAATCAGATCAGCACGGTCCTGATCTTTTCTAATGCCGGCATACGCCATGATCGTGCCGGGCAGCCATTTTTTCGGTTTGTGCAGAAAGCCATTCAGCGCGTCATAATTCCAGTCGCCTTCTTTCGCTGTCAGGGCTTTGGAATATTTAAAGTCACCCGCTGCGCCTTTATCACGATTGACGATGTCCCACAGATTCGGGCCGGTTTTGGTCTTGCCACCCTGTTCACTCGTATGACAGGTTGCGCATTTTTTACCGAAAAACTTTTCACCGGCTGCCACATCGGCAGAGTGCAGTAGCGGAATAATGCTGGCCAGTTCTTTCTGTGCTGCTACGGCAGCACCTGCGGGTGCCTCGACCACTTCGATGCTGTAGCCGCGTGTTTCGTGATGTGCTTCGCCGTGATGTCCGGCGTCGGCCCCACCATGATACAAAATCGTCGATACTTTTCCGGTGATCATGGCAATCAATCCGGCAAGCAATATGGCTCCAGCAATTTTATTCAGTTCCATCGGTTACGCCTCTTTACTGATAGTAGATGAACTCAATGTTTCGCTTCTATAGCATGGCAAGAATAGCTTTGTGAAGGGAAACTCACATGACAAATGTCAATTTGCTTGCATTTGAGATGCCATGAGGATTTTGTGTCAGGCATCATGTCTCAGCTTAACCCTATTATCCTTATTCCCGCCCGCCGCGCTTCCACCCGCCTGCCGGATAAACCGCTGGCGATGATCGGCGATCGCCCGATGATTGTGCATGTCTGGCAGCGGGCGATGGAAGCGGATCTGGGGCCGGTAGTCGTGGCCTGTGATGATCCGGAAATCGCCTGGGTGGTGGAAAATGCCGGCGGCAAGGCAGTGTTAACCTCGGCCGATCATCCTACCGGCTCGGACCGGATCTTCGAGGCACTTGAGATGGTCGATGGCGAAGGAGATCACCATCTAGTTATCAATCTGCAGGGCGATTTGCCGACGATTGAACCGGCATTGCTGGAAACCCTGATCATGCCGTTCGATCAGCCGGAAGTAGCGATCAGCACGCTGGCGGTGGAAATTACCGATGAAACGGAAAAAATAACCCCTTCCGTCGTCAAGCCTGTTATCAGTTTCGATACCGAACGACAGGGCAGGGCGCTTTATTTCACTCGCGCCACTGTACCATATGGCGACGGTCCACTCTATCACCATATCGGTATTTACGCCTATCGGCGTGCGGCGCTCAGGCGGTTTGTCGCGCTGCCGCCTAGTCCGCTGGAACAGCGTGAGCAGCTCGAACAGCTTCGCGCGCTTGAAAATGACATGCGCATTGAGGTATGTATTGTCGATACCGAACCGCTCGGGGTTGATACGCCCGAGGATTTGGATAAAGCAAGGGAGTTGTTGGCATGTTGATGTCATCCCAAGTGAAGAGCGTTAGCGATGACGAGGGATCTGGATTCCTCCGCATCTAACGATGCGTTCGGAATGACGGAAGTAAAAGGAGCCTGTTATGTATGGATTAGATGAAAGCAAACCTTATGACGTGGTCGGGATAGGTAACGCGATTCTCAATATTATCGCAGAGGCAGAGGATAATTTTCTTATCGAGCAAAGCATGGTCAAGGGTACTATGCAGTTGATTGACGATAAACGCGCTGCCGAACTTTATGAAGAAATGGGCCAGACCAAGGAAGTCTCGGGCGGATCGGCGGCGAATACGCTGGCAGGTATGGCACAGCTTGGCTCGCGAACGGCCTTTATCGGCAAGGTGCGTGATGATCAGCTGGGCAGGATTTACCGCCACGACCTCTGTGCTGTCGGGGTGCATTTCGATACACCGCCAACTACGGAAGGTGCACCGACTGGCTGCAGTTATATTCTGGTAACGCCTGATGCCGAGCGCACCATGAATACCTATCTCGGTGCCGGCAGCGAGATTTACGAAGAGGATGTGACGGAGGAGCTGATCGGCAATGCCAAAATTGTCTATGGTGAAGGTTATCAATGGAGCACGCCGAAGAATAAGGATGCGTTGCGCAAGGCCTTTGTCATGGCGCGTGAGAATGATGCGAAGGTAGCGTTTACATTGTCCGACGTGTTTTGCGTTGAGCATCATCGCACTGATTTTCAGATTCTGTTGGCTGAGCATTTCGACGTTCTGTTTGCTAATGAACAAGAGGTCGAAGCGCTTTATCCCGATCTATCTTTTGAGGACATAATGGATAAGATTCAGGGAGTAGCAGATGTGGTTGCTGTCACACGCGGAGCAGAGGGCTCGATTATTCTCACGCCGGAAGAGCGGATCGAGGTAAAAGCAGCACCGGTCGGAAATCTGGTTGATACTACCGGTGCCGGTGATTTGTATGCTGCAGGTTTTCTACATGGTTATTGTGTGGGCAGACCGTTGGTGGAATGCGGACGGCTGGGCAGTGCCTGTGCGGCGGAAATCATCCAGCAACTCGGTGCGCGTTCCATGCATTCGTTGAAGGATAAAGTGGCATGAAAGTGAAGTGGTGAAACGGTAAAATGGTTTTATGAAGTAAATAATAAACCATTTCACTGTGTCACTATTTCACCACTTTACTATCTACACCCATCCAAAGCTATTGGTGGTGTTGTGTCTGGGTTTTTCCAGCGGGCTGCCGTTGCTGCTGGTGGGATCGACGCTGGGCGCGTGGCTGTTTGAATCCGGCATTGATAAAAAAACCATCGGTCTGTTTGCCCTCGTCTCGCTGCCCTATTCCTTCAACTTCCTGTGGGCGCCGGTGGTGGATCATGTGCCTATCCCGTTTTTCACCCGCAGGCTCGGACGCCGGCGCAGCTGGATGCTGCTGTTCCAGACCGGACTGCTCTGTTCGATCGCGGCTTTTGCCTTTGCCGATCCGCTCGAAAGCACGGCGATGATTGCGTGGATTGCGGTGATGATCGCCTTTTTCTCAGCGTCGCAGGATATTGTGATTGACGCCTACCGCACCGAATATCTCGACAAGACGCAATATGGTGAAGGTGCGTCGATTGCGGTGTTCGGCTATCGGCTCGGCATGCTCACGGCCGGAGCCGGGGCGCTGGCGCTGGCGGACCAGACGGTGTGGCAGCTGGTCTATCTGATCATGGCGGCGGCGATGCTGGTCGGCATGCTGACGGTGCTGATTGCCGGTGAGCCGGAAATATCGTCATTGCGAGGAAGCGACGAAGGTGCTGACGAAGCAATCCAGTCTGGATTGCCGCGCTCGGACGATGTCCTCGCTCGCAATGACACATCAATGAAACACTGGCTCTATACCGCTGTGATCATGCCGTTTGAGGATTTCATGAAACGCCATCCGCAGTGGCTGCTGATTCTGCTGCTGATCCTGTTCTACCGTATGCCGGACGGCTTTATCGGTTTTATCACCACGCCGTTTTTCCTCGATATCGGTTTCAGCAAAAGCCAAGTGGCCGCCATCGCCAAAATCTATGGTTTCGGTGCGACGCTGGCTGGTGCGTTCATCGGCGGTGCGCTGATCCATAAGCTCGGTAGCATTCGCTGTCTGTGGTATTTCCTGCTGTTCCAGATCCTCACCAACCTGACTTATGTCAGTTTGAGCCTTCTCGGCCCCGACCCGTATTATCTGATGTTCGCCATCAGCATGGATAATCTCTCGGGCGGAATGATTACCGCTGTCGCCGTCGCCTATATGATGAGCCTGTGCAACCTCACCTACACCGCGACGCAATATGCGTTGCTGTCATCGCTGGCGTCGCTGGCGAGCAAGACCATGGCCGGATGGGCTGGCGTGGTCGCCGACATCCATGGTTGGAGCGCGATGTTCGGCCTAAGCGCGATCCTTGGCATTCCGGCGCTTTTGGTGCTGTTTCTCCTGCGCCGCCGCCTTGCCGGATGACGGCATCAGCAGGTGTTCGACGGGAGTCTCGAGCGCCATGGCGATGCGCACGATATCGCGCAGCTGCATGTTGCCGCGCCCGCATTCGAGCAGATCGAGGGTGTGGATGCTGACCCTGCTGCGGCGTGCAAGCTGTTTCAGGCTTAGATGTTTTTCCAGACGGATCAGACGAAGCCGCGCGCCGATGATGCGGTGCAGTTCTTTGGTGTTATGATTGATTTTTTGGTGATTCATGATTGGTCTCCCTCACTGGTAAGGTTGGTATCGGGAGCCAAAACCACGCTACTACACGTGTGGGTTTATTCCCTGCGAGCAGGTATTGTATTCACCGCACTCCCGACGTAAGGGAGTGTTTGCGTATTTTTCATTCGTCATCCCGAGTGAGTCGCGCCGTAGCGTTAGCGTAGGCGGGCGACGAGGGATCCAGATTCCTCCAAACCTTCGGTTTGTTCGGAATGACGGTGTAACAAATACACAGACACAAAACCCCTCTGTCGGGAGGGGAAGTCCGGTAGTAGTGGGCGGTTTTGACGCCAGAGATGAGTATAAAAGATTCGCCGCCGGGCCGCAAGCCTCTTGCTTGCTTACGGCCATGTCGCCTCGGGCGGCGGGAGGTTGCCTTTTGTCCGTTCTATGGTAAAATCGCCCGATGGAATCCTTTTTTACAGAAACAGGAAGTGAACTGGACGCCGCCCTGCAGCGGCTGGTGGCCAGCAGCGGCAAACCGGCCGACTATCATATCCGCCGGGCGTTGGAGAATTATCTTGAGGATATGCGCGACGCGGCTATTGCCGAAGAGCGTATCGCGCAATCGGAAGGCCGGATGAGCAGCGAGGAATTAAGGGTATCGCTTGGGCTGGACGATTGAATATGACAAGGCCGTTGGTAAAGACCTGAAACGGCTCGATACAGCAACCGCAAAGCGCATTCTCGATTATATGGATATGACGGTCGCCGAACTGGAGCATCCCAGACTTCGGGGTAAGGCGTTGCGGCATGATCTGAAAGGATTGTGGCGGTATCGCGTGGGAGATTACCGGGTGTTATGCCGGCTGGAAGATGCGCAGCAGGTTGTTTTCGTGCTGCAGATCGAACATCGCCGCAGCGCTTACGGCTAGGGCCATCTCGCCTCGGGCGGCAGGGACATCAGAATCGCCTCGGTATTGCCGCCGGTCATTAGCCCGAAGCGCGTACCGCGGTCATAGAGCAGATTATATTCGGCATACCAGCCGCGCTTTTGCAATTGCCATTCGCGCTGGTCGTCGGTCCACTCTTTGTTCATATGACGGCGGATGAGTTCGGGATAGATATCGCGAAAGGCGCACCCGACTGCCTGGGTGAAGGCGAAACATGGTTCCCAGCCCATGCCGGTATCGGCGGCCAGTGCCATGCCGCTTGCGGTATGTTTGCCGTCGGCGCCGCCTTTGCCGAAACGCCCGGAGGTGACAGGCGAGTGGTCCGTTCCCAGCCCGTTCAGCCCAAGATAATCATAGAAAATACCGCCGACGCCACGCGCCATGTTGCGATGGGGAATATAGAAATATTCATCGCACCAGGCTTTGAACGTCGGATAGAATGCCGGATCATAAGGATCGCAGGCGTCTTTGAAGGCATTGTGAAAATCCTGCGTGTCCTGTTCGAGCGGATACATCGGGTTCAAATCACCGCCGCCACCGAACCACAGGCGCGTGCCACCACCTATGCAGATCATGCGGGTATTGAAATGGGCAGCGGGAACCAGGGGCGAGTGCTGGTGCGCGACCAGGGAAATGCCCGAGGCCCAGTAACGTGGATCCTCCGCGGCGCCGGGAATTTCGTTTCTGAATTTTTCGTCAAACTCGCCATAGACGGTGGAGATATTCACCCCGACTTTTTCGAAGACACGCCCGCGCATCAGCGAGATTTCTCCTCCTCCTTCGGTTTTTGCGTTAAGCTTCCCGCTACGGTCTGCTGGCAGCGGTTCTTTCTCCCAGGCAGTGCGTTCGAACTGTCCTACCTCGCGGTCTTTCATCGGACCGTCAAGTTCCTGTTCCAGCTGCTCATAGCTGGCGCAAATCCCATCGCGCAACTGGCGAAACCATGCGGCGGCCGTGGCCTGTTTGTCTTCCAAGGAGTCTGTCATTCCCGCGCAGGCGGGGATCTTTTCAGCTAAGTTGGTCATACAAATCTCTCCATTCGGGGTTCATTTGGTTGATTCGTTTCATTTTCCAGTCCCGGTTCCATTTTTTCATGTATTTTTCACGATGAATGGCGGTCTCCGCATCATCATATATTTCATAATATACCAGTTTCTTTACATGATATTTAGAGGCAAATCCTTTCATTATTTCATTTTTATGTTCACTGACACGTTTTACCAAATCGCTTGTGATGCCTGTATTAAATAACCCCATCTTTTTTGTTTGCCAATATATAGACATAATAGTGTTTTTTCATAGTCTTTCAGATTCCCGCCTGCGCGGGAATGACATTTGCCTGTCGGTTAATCTCTCCGGCCAGCATGGCAGCGCTTAACGCCAGATTAAGTGAACGGGCGGGGCCGTGCATAGGGATGGTTAGCCGCGTATCGGCTGTGGCATGTATTTCCTGCGGCAGGCCAGCAGACTCACGCCCGAACACGAAAAAGTCATTCTTTCCCATCGGGTGCGATGTGTAGGGAATGTCGCTTTGGGTGGTCATGATGATCAATTGTCCTTTCTTTTCCTTCCGGTATGCTTCAAACGCATCCCATGAACGGTGCCGCTGCCAGGTCACAAGCTCCATATAATCCATACCGGCGCGGCGAATTCGTTTGTCATCCAACGGAAAACCGCAAGGTTCGACGACATGCAGTGCGATATCCATACAGGCGCATAATCGCATCATCGCGCCCAGATTCTGCGGAATGTCAGGTTGATACAAAACAAACTGTGCCTGCATATGCCTTGATCTATATCAATTTATGCCACATGCAAATCATGATAACAGTTATCTGCCCTGTGAATTGACATTTTTTACTTCACTTGGTGGCAGAAGATGACGTAAAAAGACGCGTGAGGATACATCATTATTTCAAAAACAACATTCTGAAATGGGCGTGAGACTATGACATCAGCAGCAGATTCAAAAGAAGGCGAAACCAGACGCGATTTTATTGTATTGACTGCATCGGCCATGGCCGGTGTGGGCGGTGCGGCAGCGATGTGGCCGTTTATCGACAGTATGAACCCATCAGCCGATGTATTGGCACTGGCCTCGACGGAGGTGAATTTATCTCCCGTTCTACCTGGTCAGGAAATCAAGGTCATGTGGCGGGGCAAACCGGTATTCATCCGTCACCGCACGCCAGAAGATATTGCCAAAGCCAAGGCGGATGATGCTGGCAGTCTTCCGGATCCGCAGACGGATGCCGAACGCGTCAAGGAAGGCAAGGAACAATGGCTGGTGATGCTTGGCATCTGTACGCATCTGGGCTGTGTGCCACTGGGCAAGAGTGCCGGCGAATATGGCGGGTGGTTCTGCCCGTGCCACGGTTCGCATTATGATACCTCGGGACGTATTCGCAAAGGTCCGGCACCGACCAATCTGGCCATTCCTGAATATGAATTTCTAAACGATACTACGATTAAAATCGGATAATGTAAGAGGATTTGACGCATGGCATTGCACCATAAATCACCCTATAAAGGCTGGGTCGGCTGGCTGGACAGCCGTCTGCCGATTATCTACACCATCGACAAGGTGGTGGGTACTCAACATCCCACACCGCGTAATCTGAATTACTGGTGGAATTTCGGCTCGATCGCCGGCGTGTGCCTGATGGTGCAGATTCTGACCGGTCTGTTTCTGGCGATGCATTATGCGGCGGATACGTCGCTCGCCTTCGACAGTGTCGAGCATATCATGCGCGATGTGAATTACGGCTGGCTGATTCGCTATATGCATGCGGTCGGTGCCTCGATGTTTTTCATTGCCGTGTTCATTCATATTTTCCGCGGACTCTATTACGGCTCTTATAAAGCACCGCGTGAAGTACTGTGGTGGATGGGCGTGATCATCCTGCTGCTGATGATGGCCACCGCTTTCATGGGCTATGTGCTTCCCTGGGGGCAGATGAGTTTCTGGGGGGCGACGGTGATTACCAACCTGTTTTCCGCCTTCCCGGTGGTAGGTGAGGGGATTGTGACGCTGCTGTGGGGCGGATTCTCGGTCGACAACCCGACATTGAACCGTTTCTTTGCGCTGCATTTCCTGTTGCCTTTCGTGATTGTCGGGGTGGTGATGTTGCATATTCTGGCGCTGAATGCCTATGGCTCCAATAACCCGACCGGTATCGATACCAAAGGCCCGCAGGATACGATCCCATTTCATCCTTATTATACGGTGAAGGATTTCTTTGGCTTCGGCGTATTTTTCCTGATCTTTGCCGGATTCGTGTTTTTTGCGCCAAATTACCTTGGCCATCCCGATAATTATATTCCTGCCGATCCGCTGGTGACACCGGCGCATATCGTGCCGGAATGGTATTTCCTGCCTTTCTATGCCATCCTACGTGCAATTACCTTCGACATCCCTTTTTATCTGATCGGGGTGCCGATGGTGTTGGTGGGCGGATGGTTTGTTATGAATGTCTGCAAAAAAATGGGAAGCGGTCTGATAGCTTTTGGCCTGCTGCTGAGTGTGCTCGGTTTGGGCGGAGCGCAGATTGATTCCAAGCTGGGCGGCGTGCTGGCCATGTTCGGCTCGATCCTGGTGTTGTTTGTATTGCCGTGGCTTGATACCTCGCCGGTGCGCAGTGCGAATTACCGTCCGATGTATAAATGGTTTTTCTGGTTGTTTGGTATTGTCTGCGTGGTGCTGGGCTATGCCGGCTCGCAAGCGGCAGACTGGGGGACATTGATTGATTTCAGCGATGAAATTAACAGTTACAATATTCCCGATATCAATGTCAGCCTAGTGGGCACGGTGCTGTATTTTGCCCATTTCCTGGTGATCATGCCGGTTGTCGGCAAAATAGAAAAGCCGTTGCCATTGCCGGAATCAATCGGTACGCCGGTACTGAAAGATGCCAAACCGGCGACAGAGAAGAAGGGAGAGTAACCATGAAATATCCAGCCTCTTTTTCTTTTGCTCTTTTGCTGCTGCTGACATTTTCGGCGGAAGGTCTGGCTGCGGGGGATGCCAAACATCCGCGTCAGCTCCACTGGTCGTTTGATGGCGTTTTCGGAACATTTGATAAACCCTCCATTCAGCGCGGTCTTCAGGTGTATAAAGAGGTGTGCTCTAGTTGTCACGGGCTCAAGCGCATTGCCTTTCGCAACTTATCGGAGATTGGGTTTTCCGAAGGTGAAATCAAAACATTGGCGGCAGAATATAGCTATATGGATGGGCCGAATGATGATGGCGAAATGTTTGAGCGGCCTGGAAAGCCGTCAGACAAATTTCCTGATCCCTATGACAATGAAAAAGCGGCGCGTGCAGTGAATAATGGTGCCTATCCCCTCGATCTGAGTCTGATTGTCAAGGCGCGTCATGATGGAGCAAACTATATCTATTCGCTGTTAACGGGGTATAAAGAGGCACCGGTCGATGCGCATATCGGCGAAGGGCAGTATTATAACCCCTATTTCCCCGGTGGAGCGATTTCAATGGCACCGCCGATAATGGAAGAGGCTGTAACCTATCAGGACGGTACAACCGCAACGGTAGATCAGATGGCGCGCGATGTGGTGAACTTCCTGCAATGGGCTGCCGAGCCTGAGATGGAAGAACGCAAGCGCATGGGCGTGAAAGTCATGATCTTTCTACTGATCATGACGATCTTCTTCTACATTGCCAAAAAACGTATCTGGAAAGACGTGCATTAAAATCTGATCGCGCTATAAGCGATCTATGGATAATGCATGGCTCATGGCGGTTCTGCTTGGCCTGATTGAAGGGCTGACGGAATTTATTCCGGTCTCTTCCACCGGTCATCTGATTCTGCTGATCGATATTCTGGGCTTTCAGGGCCCGCCCGGCAAAGTATTCGAGATTGTCATCCAGCTCGGCGCGATACTGGCGATCTGCTGGCTGTACCGCCTGAGGTTGATGGAAGCGGTAACTGCTGCCCCCGGCGAGGAGGAAGCCCGGCGGTTTCTGATCAATATCGTCATTGCCTTTCTGCCAGCAGCAGTGATTGGCGCCTTATTTCACACGCAGATCAAGGAGATATTGTTCGATCCGCTGGTGGTGGCGAGTATGCTGGTGATCGGCGGCGTGCTGATCATCCTGATCGAACGGTTCAAACCGGAGCCGGTGTTACATGATCTGAACAGGCTCTCCTACAAGCGTGCGCTGGCGATCGGCTGCTGTCAGACGCTGGCGATGATCCCCGGCACCTCGCGTTCCGGCGCGACGATCATGGGGGCACTGCTGCTCGGGCTGGATCGAAAAACCGCCACCGAATTTTCTTTTTTCCTGGCGATTCCGACCATGTTCGGCGCGACGGTGTATGATCTGTATAAGAATTACCATCATCTGACATGGGAAGGGGTGGAATTGATTGCCATCGGTTTCATCACCGCCTTTATCGCGGCATTGTTGCTGGTGAAATGGGTAGTGGGTTTCATCAGTCGTCACGGCTTTATTCCCTTCGCCCTCTATCGCATTGCGCTGGGCGGCCTTATGCTGATGTATCTGCTTTAGAAAAGCTGTGACGCAGCTCATCTATCGACAGGGTTCCAAGGCCGATAATCGCGACCCAATAAAGCAGTTTGCCCATTGCGACTAGAGCAACTAAGGCAAGGATGGGAGGTAAGGTACCGAGATAGGCTGGAGTGATGTAAAGTCCGATACCCATCACCGCGCTGCTAAACAGAATCTTTAGCAGACGCAGGCCGACGATGCGGTCTGGCAGGAAAAAGCGGCGGCGATAAAGGACGATGGCCATCAGTAATGCATTGACCCAGCCGGCGATTGAGGTGGCCATGGCGAGGCCGACATGCGCGTAGTATTGCATCAGTATGAGATTAAAGGCGAGATTGATGCCGACACAGATCGTAGCGATGATAAAAGGCGTTTTGGTATCTTCATTGGCGAAAAAGCCGGGCGCGAACACCTTGATAAGAACAAAGGCGGGCAGTCCTGCAGCATAGGCGATAAGCGCGGTATAGGTCGCGGCGGTATCCTCGGGCGTAAAGGCACCATGCTCATAGAGCACGGAAATAATCATCTCCGGCAGAATGACCAGCGCTGTCGCGGCGGGAATACCGAAGAGCAATACCAGTTCTGCGGCACGGTTGATACTGCGTCGCGCCTGATCCACATCGCCGGATCTGATCTGTTTGGATAGCAGGGGCAGCAGGGCCGTGCCGACGGCGACACCGATCACGCCGATCGGTAGTTCATTCAGCCGGTCGGCATAATAAAGATAAGAGACACCCTCATCGAAATGCGAGGCGAGGATCAGATCGATCAGCAGGTTGATCTGCGCGACACCGGCACCCAACGCGGCGGGAGCCATCAGAATCATCAGCTTTTTCACGCGTGGAGTGAATCTGGGAAGCCTGAGATGGGGCAGGGCATGGTGTCTGCGGCAATGCCAGATCAGCCAGACCAGCTGCACAATACCGGCGATAAACGCACTGACTGCCAGCGCATGTGCCGGAGTGTCGAGGTAGGGACTCAGGCCATACAGCCCGCCGATCAGGCAGAAATTGAGCAATACCGGTGTGGCGGCCACGGCGGCAAAACGTTCGACGCTGTTTAAGATACCGCTGAGCAGCGATACCAGCGAAATAAACAGAATATAGGGAAAACAAATACGTGCCAGATCGATGGTAAGCGATAATTTGTCCGGTGCATCGAGAAATCCGGGAGCGAAGAGCGGCAGAATCCACGGCATGCCGATGAGAAACAAAGCATTCAGCGCTAAAAGCGCCAGCAACAGCACCGATAAGACCTCGGATGCAAGCTCGAGCGCGTCCTTTCTGCCGCGTTCCTTCAATGTTCCGGCAAATTGCGGCACAAAAGCGGCATTGAAGGCACCCTCGGCAAACAGGCGCCGGAAGAAATTGGGTAGTTTGAAAGCGACGAAAAACGCATCCGACAGCCAGCTCGCGCCCAGCACATTGGCCACCGCCACATCACGCAGAAAGCCGAAGACGCGCGACAGCATGGTCATGCTACTGATAATGGCAGAAGATTTGATCAGCGACATAATGAGTGGACGATTGGGTCTAGGTTAGCAATTCAGCCTGTTTCATTGACATACCACCGGTGAAAGTTTATCTCTTGGCCGTTCTGTAAAGGGGTACACAATTCTGATGATAATGGCTATACAAATTATCGGCGGCCTGCTGCTGCTGGTGCTGGGAGGCGAGGCGCTGGTGCGCGGCTCGGTTTCCGTGGCCAAAACCATCGGTGTGCCCGTCATCATTATCGGATTGACCATTGTATCGCTGGGCACCTCGGCACCGGAAATGGTCATCAGTATTCTCGCCACTTCGGAAGGCCATCCCGATATCGCCATCGGCAATATCATCGGTAGTAATATTGCCAACATCCTGCTGGTACTCGGTGTGACCGCCTCGATTGCTAGTATCCGTACCAATCCGGATGTGACCAAGCGCGACGGCATTCTGATGATGCTGGTCAGTGTGATTTTCATCATTTTTGCCATAGACGGCATGGTACAGCGTTATGAAGGGGCAATCATGCTTGCTATTATGGTGGGCTATCTGTTCAATCTGTTTCGCCGCGCCAGGCAAGAGCAAGATCCTGACATTGCCCAGGAATTCGAGGAAGAGACGCAGTTTCATTATCCGTTGTGGCAGGCGGCTCTTTATATGGCGGGCGGATTTGCCTTTCTTATCGTCGGTGCCGATATCATGGTGGAAGGGGCGTCCGATATGGCGCGCCTGCTCGGTGTGACCGAGGGCGTGATCGGCGCGACTATTGTGGCGATAGGTACCTCGGCACCGGAACTGGTGACCTGTGTTGTTGCGGCCTACCGCAAACACCCTGACATTGCGATTGGTAATGTGGTGGGAAGCAACCTGTTCAACCTCGCCGCCGTGCTCGGTGTGGCGGCATCGATCATGCCGATCGAAGTGGCCGAACAGTTTCTGAAAGTTGATATCTGGGTGATGTTCATCGCCTCGACCGTGCTGATTCCGATGATGATCAGCGGCAAACAGATTTCGCGGACGGAAGGCGTATTGAGTTTCCTCGCCTATCTCGTCTATATCGGTTATCAATATCATCAGGTGAGTATTTAGCTATGGCGCTTTTTCCATTAAAGCTCGTTCCTGCCGGGACCAATATCGATTTCATCGGCAAACGCTGGATCGGATTTGCGCTGTCGATGCTGTTGATGGCAGGAACAATCGGCATATTGGTGACGGAAGGGCTGAATCTGGGTATCGATTTTGCCGGTGGTATTCTGATGGAAATCCGCACACAGCAACCGGCGGATCTGGCCGAACTGCGCCGTCTGCTCGACAAGCCGGAGTTGGGCGAGGTCTCGCTGCAGAATTTCGGCGATGCGCGCGATGTGCTGATCCGGGTCGAAGTTTCGGGTGAAGACCAGCAGGCACCGCTGATCGCGCAAATAAAGGAACTTCTGGATGCGCAGATCGGGCAGATCGATTATCGCAAGATCGATTATGTCGGGCCGACCGTCGGTGAGGAACTGATTGAATCAGGCTATATTTCCCTGACCGTCGCCTTTGTCATGGTGCTGTTGTATATCTGGTTTCGCTTTGAGTGGCAGTTCGGGCTGGGCGCGATTCTCGCGCTGTTGCATGATGCGATTCTGATGGTCGGCTTTTATTCCTTTACCCGTTTCGATGTCGGGCTGACCTCGGTGGCGGCGATTCTGACGGTGATCGGTTATTCGATCAACGATTCGGTGGTGATCTATGACCGTATCCGCGAAAATATGCGCAAATATAAAAAGATGCCGATGGAGGAATTGCTCAACCGCAGCATTAACGATACGCTGTCACGCACCATCATTACTGCGGTGACGACCATCCTGGCAGCGGGTGCGTTGAGTGTGTTCGGTGGCGAGGTGATCAGGGGGTTCAGCCTGGCGCTGCTGTTCGGTGTGATCGTAGGGACCTATTCCTCGGTGTATGTGGCAGCGCCGGTATTGCTGTATTTTCAGTTGCGTGCAAAGCCGCAGGAAGACTCGGCGCCTGCTGAAGCATGAAACTCCTCAGGGATTATAATCATACGCCTGAGCCCTGCCGTGGTGCGGTGATGGCGCTGGGCAATTTTGACGGCTGTCATCTCGGTCATCAGGCGGTGCTGAAACAGGCAAAGCGAATGGCAGAATCTGAAAAAGCCCCCTTTGCCGTGCTGACCTTTGAACCGCATCCGCGGCAGTTTTTCACTCCATCCGCCGGGCCGATCCGCCTGTCGCCATTGCATATCAAAGCGCAACTGCTGAAGGAACTGGGGGTGGATATTCTGTTTGCGCTGCGTTTTAATGAAGCTTTCTCGCAGCTCAGCGCTGAAGTATTCATGCAGCAGGTGCTCGATCAGCAATGCGGCGCGCGCCACGTCATTACCGGCGGAGATTTTGTCTTCGGCCATCAGCGCAGCGGCACCAGCGACGATCTGGAGCGCTATGCCGGAGAATCCGGCGCATTTGATTACAGCTGGGTGTCGCCTGTGGGTGATGGTCATCATATTTACTCCTCCACCCAGATTCGCCATTTCCTGCAGGCGGGAGAAATGCACAAGGCGGCGGAATTGCTGGGACGGCCATATGAAATTATCGGGCGGGTGATTCATGGCGACAAACGCGGCCGCGGCATCGGCTTCCCGACGGCCAATCTGCGTCCGGGGCCGATCTGTCTTCCAAGACGCGGAGTGTATGCGGTTACTGCCCAGTTATGGCAGGATAATCCGCGCCTGTTTTCACCGCCGGATGCGTGGCAGGGGGTTGCCAATCTCGGCTATCGCCCTACTTTTGGAGGAAGCTATCTGTCGCTCGAAGTGCATATCAAAGGGCTGGATCGGAATTTATATGGAAAGCGGTTGCGGGTGGCGCTAAAACATTTTATCCGTGAGGAGATGACATTTGCCGATGGTAAGGCGTTGAAAAAACAGATAGAGAAGGATTGCGAGGCGGCATGGGAATGGCTCTCAAGATGAAAAAACTGACCATCACATCACTGCACAGGCGGGCGCTGGCCTTGTCGCTGCTGGTGATTGCGCTCGATCAGCTGTGCAAATGGATCATGCTGTATGAGGTGGGCATCGCCAATCGCCCGCCGATTGAAGTGCTGCCGTTTTTCAATCTGGTGATGGTGTGGAATTACGGCATCAGCTTTGGTATGCTGGCCGAACCGGGCACGAATATACCGATTTTTCTGATTGTCACGGCGCTGGTCATTGTCGGTGTGCTGCTCTACTGGCTGTATCATCTGAAAGACCGGTTTCTTGCCTTTTCGGTGGCGCTGGTGATCGGCGGGGCGCTGGGTAACGTGATTGACCGCATTCTCTACGGTGCGGTGGCTGATTTTTTTGACGTGCATGTGGCGGGCTATCACTGGCCGGCATTTAATATCGCCGACAGCGCAGTGTTTATCGGGGTGATGCTGCTGCTGTATGACAGTTTTTTTCGCCGCAGAGAAGGTGGGTGAGCGCTTGAATTTCTATGTAAACTGCGTATGGTGCTGAGGATGAAACGACTGTTATCCATGATGGCGATTGGCGTACTGACAGCCTGCACCAGCGGGGAAGTGCGCGATAATCTCGGTCTGCACCGCTCCAAGCCCGATGAGTTCAAAGTCGTCTCGCGTCCGCCGCTCAGCGTGCCGCCGGAATTCTCGCTGACGCCGCCGGAAGAAGGTGCCGGTGAATTCCAGTTGCAATCGATGGAAGAAAAAGCAGCCTCGCTGCTGCTGCAGGAGACGAGTGCCGTTGATGAAGCGGTGGCGAAAGGGTCGTCGGAATCGATTTTTCTGAATAATATTGGTGCTGACAAGGCGGACCCGGATGTACGGCGCAAAATTTCAAAAGAGTTCGGTCAGCCAGTGGGCAAGAAGGAAAGCACGTTTGCCATTGACGCTATTTTGAATAGCGAAGATCCGACGGTCGATGCACCGAAGGAAGCAGAGCGTATTCGCGATAATTTGGAGAATGATCGCCCGATTAATGAAGGGGAGGTGCCGGTGATCGAGTCTACCCCCGTTGATGCGCTGGAAAAATGGCTGGAGTGACCATGCGGAAACAGGTTCTTATTGCTGTGATTGCCGCTATTTTGGTCGGTGGGGTGGTTTTCGGCTACCGACTGTATGACAAAGCGCAGCGCGATATGGCGCAGACGCTGCTGGCCGAGATCAGGATCGACCAGTTTCAGCTAAATAACGGGATGCAGGTGATCCTGTTGACCAATGATCGTATTCCCGCTGTCAGCCATACTTTATGGCTGCCCATCGGCTCGGCGGATGATCCTGCCGGCAAATCCGGTCTGGCACATTATCTCGAGCATCTGATGTTTAAAGGCACGCCCACGACACCGTCCGGCGAGTATTCCAGACAGATCGAGCGTATGGGCGGCAATTTGAACGCTTTTACCGGCCGCGACTTTACCGGCTATTATGTCGATATCGCCAAAGAATATCTGGAGCAGGTCATGGCGCTGGAAGCCGATCGCTTTGCCAACCTGTCGCCCGATCCCGGGGAAGCGGAAAAAGAGCTGAATGTCGTGTTGGAAGAACGCAAAAGCCGGATCGATAATCGTCCGACCTCGCTGCTGGCGGAAGAAATGCAATCCACCCTGTTTCAGCATCATCCGTATCGTATCCCGACCATCGGCTGGGAACATGAAATCGAGCAGCTGACGCTGGAGGATGCGATGAATTTTTATCGCACCCATTATCACCCTGCGAATATGACGCTGGTGATTGCCGGTGATGTAACGCTGGAGGAGCTGCGACCACTGGCGGAAAAGTATTATGGTGTATTAAAGGCAAAAACGCCTTATCAGCGGCACTGGGTAGACGAGCCGGAGGCGCTGACGAAAAAAACCGTGACCTTGCAGCATGAGGATGCGATGCAGCCGCGACTGCGCTATGCCTACCGCATGCCGAGCCTGGCGGGGGATGATGCGGAACTCGCGCTGCCGCTGATGCTGCTGTCGCAATTGCTGGGAGAGGGTAAGACCAGCCTGTTACATCAGGCGCTGGTAGTGGATCAGCAAGTTGCCAGCCATGTTAATACTTCTTATTACGGTCTGAGTATCGGGCCGAGTCAGTTTTCCATTAATATGACGCCGGCGGACGGAGTGAGTCTCGAAGCGGCGGAAGCGGCATTACAGCAAGCGCTTGAAAAGCTTGCCGATGTATCTTTTACCGATGATGACATCGCCCGTGCGAAAACCCTGCTCAAGGCGAGCGCCATTTATGCACGTGACGGGCTGAAGCCGATTGCACAATTTATCGGCTATTTGCATATGACGGGACTGTCGCCGGATTATTTCGTCCGATGGCCGCAGATGATTGATGCTGTCAGCCGGGAGGATATCGAACGGGCAAAGCAGTCTTTGTTGTCCGGCAAGGCGATGGTGGCAGGCTATTTACTGCCGGAAGTTATGGAAGATAAAACCCTGCCGGACATGGTGGAGGCAGAAGAAGCATCCGAAAAAGTGCCGGAAGAAGCGCTTGAAGAAACCCCTGAAGAAGTACCGCAGGTGAATGATGTGACGGAGGCGGAAGAAGATGAAGAGTAAGTTACTTTGTCTTGTCATGCTGCTTTTGCCGTTCACGGCGCAGGCGGTGGAGGTGAAAGAAGTCGCGCTGTCCGATGCCCGCGGTGCCTGGCTGGTGGAAGATCATACCGTACCGGTAATCAGCGTGAGTTTGATTTTCAAACATGCCGGCTCGACAACCGATCCGCAGGACAAAGCCGGGCGCGCGGCGATGGTTGCACGGCTGTTGCCCGAGGGGACCGAAAAGAAGGACGATCTGGCTTTTGCCCAGGCGCTGGAGGAGAAAGCGATTTATATCGATACCGGCGTTGCCAGGGATTATTTTCACATCAGTCTGCAAACACTGAGTGAACATAAAGAACTGGCGTTTGATCTGTTAGGCGAAATGCTATCCCAGCCCGCTTTTGACGAGGCGGCGATAGAGCGGGTGCGCAAACAGATGAAAACACGGCTGCGCAAGATGGAGGAAGTGCCGGAATATCTGGCGGCGAGAGCCTTTGCCGAGACCGTATTTGAAGGCCATCCTTACGGCAACCCTCAAAACGGCACGCTGGAAACGCTCGATCGTATCACGCGGGAAGACATCACCTCATTCCATGCGGAGTATCTCGCGCAGGATAATCTTATCATCGGTGTGGCAGGCGATATATCTGTGACACAACTCAGTGATCTGCTGGATGAGGCATTGGAAGAGCTGCCGGATTCTTCCACTCTTACAGAGATTCCCCATTATGAGATAGCGGATTCCGGCAGCTGGAAAGAAGTGGTCAAGACATTGCCGCAATCGGTGGTGATGTTCGGCAAACAGGGGGTGCATCGCAACGATCCTGATTTTTATGCTGCCTATGTGCTGAATCATATTATTGGCGGGAACGGGCTGACCTCGCGTCTCAGCCAGGTGATCCGCAAGGAAAAGGGGCTGACCTATTATATCGGTACCGATCTGAATCCGCAGCTGCATGCCGCGACCTTTACCGGCATGTTCGCCACGCGCAGCGAAGATGTTGATCAGGCGATTTCGGTGATGGAGGCGACCATTGAAGACATCGCCGCACAAGGCGTGATGCAGCAGGAGGTGGAAGACGCGGTCTCTTATATTATCGGTTCTTTTCCGTTGCGGCTGGACCGCACCAGTGCAATCGCCGGTTATCTGGTATCCATGCAGCTTTACGATCTGGGGATTGACTATCTGAACCGCCGTAATGATTTTTTCCGGCAGGTCACGCTGGAGCAGGTCAATGCCGTTGCGAACAGATTGCTGGATGCGCAGGCGCTGACTATCGTCAAAGTCGGGCCGGCAAGTGAAGCGCCGGTTAAACCCGTTGAAACCGAAACCGGAACTGAAATGGATGAGCAATGACGTTTTCTATCACCTATGGCGAAGAGGCACTGACAACGGACGAAGCAGCGTCTTGCAAAAACTGTAAGGCACAACTGCCGACACTGCATGAGCGTTTGAAAAAGGATTATGATACGAGGGCCTATCCGTTGCTGCAATTGCCGGAAACACAGGAGGATCTGGTGGAGATTAATGCGATTGCCGCATCGATCCGCCAGCAGGCGAAAGGACTTTTGGTGCTGGGGACCGGAGGGTCGAGCCTTGGTGCAAAGGCGCTGGATGCGTTATCAGCGGGTGAATTTCCGATATATTATCTCGAGAATGTCGATCCGCATACGATGGATGAGTGGCTGTCGCATAAGGATCTGGATGGCTATCATCTGCTGATTGTCAGTAAATCCGGCGGGACGGTGGAAACTCTGTCACAGGCGCTGGTGCTGTTCAGCGAACTGGAAAAACGCTGCGGTAAAGACCATATCGCCAGCCATGCCCATGCGATTACCATGCCGGGAGAGCGGCCGCTCAGGCAACTGGCGGAACAGTATAACATTCCCGTATTGGATCATGATCCCGATATCGGCGGGCGGTTTTCGGTGCTGTCGGTCGTCGGGCTGTTACCGGCAGCGGTGGCGGGACTGGATATCGCCGCGATTCGCAACGGTGCCGATCTGGTATTGCAGGAGATGCTGAAAAGTGAGGCATCCCCCGTGTTGCAGGGAGCCGTATGGCAGACGGCATTGATGCCATCGCGCGCACAATCTATTTATATGCCCTATTGTGACCGGCTGGCCTATTTCGCGCAGTGGATTCAGCAACTCTGGGCGGAAAGTCTTGGCAAGGAAGGCCATGGCTCGACACCGGTGCGTGCTATCGGTGCGATTGATCAGCACAGCCAGTTGCAACTGTATCTGGATGGTCCGAAGGATAAAAGCTTCACCTTCTTTACACTGACGCAGGAAGGCAAAGGTGCGCCGATAATCAGCACGGCAGTCGAAGCGTTGAGCTATCTTCACGGTCACACCATTGGTACAATCATGCAATCGCTGCAATATGGTACGATAGAGACGATCAGGGCACATGACCTGCCGCTCAGGCAGTTTGAACTGGAGGTACTGGATGAACGCAGCATGGGCGCTCTGCTGATGCATTTCATGCTGGAGACGATTGCCGCAGGTTACCTGCTTGAGATCAACCCGTTCGATCAGCCCGCCGTGGAAGAGAGCAAGCAGCGCGCCCGCGATTACCTCAAGGGAGCGTCGAAAGCCGCGGCATGACGATTCGTTTACTCCCACCGACATTGGTTAACCAGATTGCTGCCGGGGAGGTGGTCGAACGTCCGGCTTCGGTAGTGAAAGAGCTGGTGGAGAATGCCATTGATGCTGGTGCGACGCAGATCGAGGTGCATCTGAAAAGGGCGGGGAAACATCTGATTCAGGTGCGTGATAACGGCTCCGGCATGAAAAAGGAAGAGTTGTTGCTGGCGATACAGCGTCATGCCACCTCCAAACTTCCCACCGACGATCTGCTGCATATTCACAGCTTCGGCTTTCGCGGCGAGGCATTGCCGTCGATCGGCTCGGTCAGCCGCCTGACAATTTCGACCAGACATGCCGATGAGGAGCATGGCTGGCAGCTGTCGGTCGAAGGCGGCGAAGTATCTGAGGTTGAACCTGCCGCCGCACAACAGGGCACCAGCATCGAGGTGCGGGACCTGTTTTTTACCACGCCGGCCCGGCTGAAATTTCTGAAAACGGAGCGTACCGAGACCAGCCATTGCAGCGATGTGATCGAACGTCTCGCCATGGCGCATCCGCAGGTCGGCTTTACGCTCTATGCTGACGGCCGCAAACTTAGACATTTTACAGCCACGCAGGGCGATCTAATCGATGCGGCAGGCAAACGCCTTGGCCAGGTCATCGGCAAGGAGTTTTATGACAATGCCCTGACGATCGATGCCGAAAGAGAAGAGGTTCATCTGCGTGGATTTGCAGCGGTGCCAACCTATAGCCGCGGCACTTCGCAGGCGCAGTATCTGTTCGTCAACGGTCGTCCGGTGCGCGACCGGTTGCTGCTGGGTGTGGTGCGTGCGGCCTATCAGGATTTTCTGGCGCGCGATCGCCATCCGGTTGTCGCGTTGTTTGTAGAGCTGCCGCCGGAGCAGGTCGATGTCAATGTGCATCCGGCCAAGGCGGAAGTACGGTTTCGTGATGTCGGTATGATGCGCGGGTTGATTCTCGGTGCGTTGAAACATGCGCTGGCGGAAGCCGGTCATCGTGCCTCGACGACGGTCTCAGCGCAGGCACTGGGCGCCATGCAGACCCACCAGCCCGCAAGGATGCATTATGGCCACCGCCCCGCCTCGCCGGTGTCACCGCAACTGGCGGAAGCGGTGGCCTATGCCTATCAGCCCGATACACAGACAGCGCCATTGCTGGAGGAGATGCAGGCCAGTCCGCAGGGGAAGGTCGAGTATATCGCCGATTACAACCGGGAAGCGGAGGCCTATCCGTTGGGCGCGGCGCGGGCGCAGCTGCATGAAACCTATATCGTTGCGCAAACCGGGGACGGGATCGTGATTGTCGATCAGCATGCGGCGCATGAGCGGCTGGTCTATGAGCAGATGAAAGCGCAGATGGCCGAGGATGGCATTAAACGTCAGACATTGCTGATTCCGGAAGTGGTGGAGTTGGGCGAAGACAGCGCATCCGCTTTGCTCAAACGTGCTGAGGAACTGGCGGAGATGGGGCTGATACTCGAGCCGTTCGGCGAAGGCGCGGTGGTGGTGCGCGAAACCCCGGCGATTCTCGGTGAGATGGATATGCAGCAGATGATCGCCAATCTGGCTGATGAGCTGGAGGAGTTTGGCGAAACCCTGGCGCTACGCGAAAAGATGGAGCATGTCTGCGGCACCATGGCGTGTCATGGCAGTGTGCGTGCGGGCCGGCGGCTGAATGCCGAGGAGATGAACGCCCTGTTGCGCCAGATGGAAGCGACACCCTATTCCGGCCAGTGCAATCATGGCCGTCCCACTTATGTTGAACTGAAGCTTGCCGATATTGAAAAACTGTTTGGTCGGCGCGAGTAAAGCTGCTAATAAGCGCGCATGCATACAGTTTACTATATCATATTGATTGTCTCTTCGGCGCTGTTCTCGGCGATGACGATTGCCGGTGCCTATCTGTTGCTGGTACGCGCGGCAAATTTCGATATGCCGGATGAACGCAGTAATCACACCACACCGGTCCCGACCGGGTTGGGCATTGCCTTTATGACGATCTGTATCGGTTTTTTACTGGTGGCCAATGCCAAAATCGCATTGATCCTTGCGGCGGTTTTGTTGACGGTTACCTCCTTTATGGATGATATGAAATCGCAACCGATATTGCATCGGCTGGGCTTTCAGGCGATTGCCGTCATTATGTGTCTGACGACGATTGACGGGCAGGTATTCCAGGGGCTGCTTCCGATCTGGGCGGAATATCTGGTCATTACCGTGCTGTGGCTGTGGTTTATCAATCTGTATAATTTCATGGACGGGATTGATGAAATCACCATTACCGAGACAGGATGCATTACCATCGGGCTGGTGATATTGGGGCTGTTTGTCGAGGAAGTACCGCGCTATATTTCGATCGATGCGGTGATTATCGCCGCCTGCGTGCTGGTATTTTACCCGTGGAATGCGCATCCGGCCAAAGCCTTCATGGGCGATGCGGGAAGCATTCCGCTGGGATTGCTGATCGGCTATCTGCTGCTCAATACCGCAGCGAGCGGCCATTGGCAGGCGGCGCTGATTCTGCCGGCCTATTATCTGTGTGATGCCGGTATTACTCTGCTGCGGCGTGCCATGCGCGGCGAGAAAATCTGGCAGGCGCATTCCGAACATTTCTATCAGAAGGCTGTGCGTCTCGGCCGCTCGCATCATCACGTCGCGCAGCGGATTCTGGCGCTCAATCTGTTTCTGATCACACTGGCCTGTCTCAGTATTTTTGATCATGCCATGGGCTATGGTGCCCTTGTGCTTGCCTATATCTCAACGCTGATATTGCTTTATCGTTTTACCCAACCTTCCAGGACGGTGCCTCATGACATGGTGGCAAAAGACGCCGCGTAACATTGCAATTACCTGCTATGATGTGATGGTAGCGGGTGCGAGTTTTGTGCTGGCACTGTATCTGCGCTGGGCCGAGGCGATGTGGGAACATGCGGCAGACTATCTGTGGCAGGGGGCGCTTGCCTTTGCGATCGTCTTTCTGGCACTTGTCCTGCAGCAGCGTTTTTACCGGCGCCTGTGGCGTTATGTGTCGATGAAGGACATTTCAGATCTGGTGCGGCTGGTGAGTATTGCTGCCGTGCTGTTTTATCTTGGGTTTTTTCTGCTCACACGGCTGGAACTGGTACCGCGCTCGGTGCCGCTGATTCACTGGCTGTTGCTGATTGCCCTGTTATGTGCGCCACGTTTTCTCACCCGCGCTTTGCATGAGCGCGGACTGAAACTCCCAACTTCCGAGCAAATCCCGGTGTTGCTGATCGGAGTGACGCAGGAAGCGGAAATGTTTATCCGTGAATCGATGCGCAGCGCACAGTTTGCCTATCGTGTGGTGGGTATGATTGCTACCGATAGCAAACAGGTTGGCAGCGATATTCACGGCGTCAGAATTTACGGCCATAGCGGAGAAATTCCAACCGTGCTTAAAAAGCTTGCACGCAAGGGCAACAGCCCGCAACGACTGGTGATTGCCGATAGTACCATGGACGGTGAACAGATTCGTGAGATTCTGGCTATTGCCGACAATCATAATCTGGCGATGGGGCGTATGCCGAAACTGACCGATCTGATGCGCGGCGACAGAGATAAATTCGATATCAAGCCGATCGATGTGGAAGACATTCTGGGGCGTCCGCAAACGCAGCTCGATAAGGATGCGATGGCACAGATGGTAGCGGATAAAGTCGTATTCATCACCGGTGCAGGCGGCTCGATCGGCAGCGAGTTGGTACGCCAGATAGCAGCGTTTACGCCCAAGCGGCTGATCCTGTTCGAGCAGGGTGAATATAACCTTTACGTGATAGATCGCGAATTGCAGGAACATTATCCTGACATTCCGCGCGAGGTCATATTAGGTGATGTGCGCGATAAGGAATATATAGCTTCATGTATAGAGGGCTGTGCGCCTGATATTGTCTTCCATGCGGCGGCGCTCAAACATGTGCCGCTGTCGGAAGTCAATGTCGAAGAAGCGATGCTGACCAACATTGTCGGCACCATGCATGCCGCCGATGCCTGTGTGGAAGCGAAAATACCGATGATGGTGCAGATCTCGACCGACAAGGCAGTCAATCCGACCAATGTTATGGGAGCGTGTAAACGGGCCGGAGAAGCCTATGCGCAGGCGCTGGGACAGCAGCAAGATGTCACACGCTTTATCACGGTGCGCTTCGGCAATGTGCTGGGCTCGACCGGCTCGGTAGTGCCGCTGTTTCAGACACAGCTTGAGTCCGGCGGGCCGCTTACTGTGACACATGAAGAGATGACGCGTTATTTCATGACGATCCGTGAAGCGGTGCAGCTGGTAATCCAGGCGGTGGCCATCGGTGTGCAGGGAGACGACAATGCGCCGATCTTTGTACTCGATATGGGTGAACCGATCAAAATAAAAGAACTGGCATTGCAGATGATCCGTCTGGCCGGACTGCGCCCACATTACGACATTACCATCGAGTATACCGGCTTGCGTGCAGGCGAAAAAATGCATGAGGAATTATTTTACAAGGACGAACCGCTGGAAGATACGTCGCATCCATCTATCTACAAAGCACGGTCGCGTGCCGGATCGTATAAGGTGGTTCGTAAACAGATACTGCAGATTGAAAAAGCTGCAGGGCGACGGCAGCGTGATATGGCGCTTGCACTGCTTAAGGAATTGGTACCGGACTATGTACCGGATGCAATGCATGAAAAGATGAAAGAGAAGGCGGTCTCCTGATGAACATGATCACCCCTGTACGCGCGTTGCTGTCAGTTTCCGATAAACAGGGTATTGTCGAGTTGGCGAAAACACTGGCGAAATACCAGGTTGAACTGCTTTCTACCGGTGGTACGGCAGCCTTGCTACGCGAACATGGCCTGCAGGTGAAAGATGTGTCGGGACATACCGGCTTCCCGGAAATCATGGATGGGCGCGTGAAGACACTGCACCCGAATATCCATGGCGGTATTCTCGCGTTGCGTGACAGTTCGTCACATCAGGCTGCCATGCAGGAACATGATATTGCACCGATCGATATCGTCGTCATCAATCTTTATCCATTTGAGGAAACGGTGGCGAAAGAAGCAGACTATGCCGATACCATCGAACAGATCGACATTGGCGGTCCGGCGATGATTCGTGCGGCAGCGAAGAATCATCAGTATGTGCTGGTTGTGACGCATGTGCAGGATTATGCGAAAGTGACAGAGGATATGGCGCAACATGACGGAGCAATTTCCTATGCATTGCGTCAGGAAATGGCTTGTAAGGCTTTTGCGCGTACCTCTGCTTATGATGCGGCGATTGCCCGATGGTTTTCAGGGCAGGAATCACTAAATGATTTTCCATGTTATTTTGCCGATGCACAATTAAAACAGGCACTGCGTTACGGCGAAAATCCGCATCAGCAGGCGGCATTTTATACCATGTTTAATGCACCTGCGGGATTGGCGACGGCACGGCAGTTGCAAGGCAAGGAACTCAGCTATAACAACATTAATGACACCGATGCCGCATGGAAACTGGTGAGTGAATTTGACGAACCGGCGGTGGCGATTATCAAACATGCCAACCCATGTGGCGTGGCTGTGGGAAGTGATCTGTGCGATGCATTCACCAAAGCGCTGGCTTGTGATCCGACAAGTGCTTTCGGCGGGATTCTGGCGGTCAATCGTGACGTGGATGATGCGCTGGTGGATGCCATCGGAAAGTTGTTTTTGGAAGTCATTATAGCGCCTGCTATGACTGATGAAGCAAAAGACAGGTTGAGCGCAAAAAAGAATCTGCGAATGTTAATCACAGACGAAATGCCGGATCCGCAGGCATCGTCATGGCAGGTGAAATCGGTTGGCGGCGGATACCTTGTGCAGCAAAGTGATGCGCAGCTTGCAAAAAAAGAAGCGTTTAAAACTGTGACGAAACGCAGCCCTTCGAAGCAGGAATTATGTGATCTGCAATTTGCCAATGCGGTGTGTAAACATGTGAAGTCCAATGCGATTGTTCTGGCAAGAGATGGTGCCACCATCGGCATTGGTGCCGGACAGATGAGCCGGGTGGATTCGGTGCGTTTGGCAGGGTGGAAAGCAGAGTCCGCTGATCTTTCGACAGAGGGTATGGTGATGGCGTCCGATGCATTTTTTCCGTTTGACGATAATATTCATCATGCGGCGGAACTGGGAATCAGAGCGGTCATTCAGCCTGGCGGATCGGTGCGTGATGAAGAGGTAATCACCGCTGCTGATCAGTATGATATGGCGATGGTATTAACGGGCGAACGCCACTTTAATCATTAATAATAGATTTACACCGAGCAAATGGTTTCGGCATTGCGCATGGCAACGATCAGCATGGAGAAGTCGAGCGCTTCCTGAGACTTCATATCATTGATGAAGCCGTGATAGCGCTCAAGTTCTCTCTCATTCTGCGCATACCATTCATCAACTGACGTAGAACAGACATTATTCCTGCATAAGCTTTCGATGACATTGGAAGTTAGGCGACGTTGCTGCAGATAGAGATCACTGATGACCGACTTAACTGCCATGCGATTCCAATAGGTATCAGACAGAATGTTTGCAGCACAGCGTCGCAGCCAGCCAAGCCGCAAACGTGCGCCCAGTTCAAAATAAAGATTGCCGACAACGCGGACATCCAGATCATGTTCATCCGCAACCATGACAATGTCGCAAGCGGAAGACATGGCTTCAAGTCCGGCAACGGAACGTGCAAGTGATTCCGGCACATGACGCTCTTTTAGACATTCAACATGCTTTGTATAGGCACGGTTAAGCGTTTCCGAAATCAATGATTCAAAATGTTCGGCAAAGACAGAAATACCCTCGGCATAGATGTTCATGATTTTAGGAATATCAAGCGGTAAAGCGCAATTCTGCAAAAACCATAAACAGGAACGCTCGATAAAACTGCTTATTTCAAAAAACATTTCCGCCTGAATGTCGGCGGGAATTTTGCCGTCGAGTATTTCGATCTGGCACCACAGATCGCGCAGTTTGAATGCATCACGCGTAATGACATAGGCGCGGGCAATATCGCAGGGGTGAATACCGGTTTCTTCCTTGATGTTATGGGCAAAGGTGATGCCAGCGCGGTTGATCATGCTGTTGGTGATGATGGTACCGATAATGTCTCGGCGCAGGGGGTGTGCCAGAATTTCTTCTTTGAAATCTCCTTGCATCGCGTCGGGGAAATAACGGACAAGATCATGAATGAAATAATCGGAATTAAGCAGTTCCGCATCCTTGATGTCTTCATACAGTGCCAGTTTAGCATAAGATAACAGAACACATAATTCTGCACGCGTAAATGTCTGTTTAACGGCACGCATTTCATTGAGCTTTTTCTCATCCGGTAGAAATTCTACTTCGCGATCCAGCATGCCGTTATTTTCAAGCGCGCGCATCATGCGTGCATTGGATTCGAAAATATCCATCCCCTGATATTCGGCGATAGTCAGTGCCTGTGTTTGCAGACGGTTGTCGATCAATACCAATTCGGCAACGTTGTTGGTCATGGCTTCCAGCAGTTTGTTGCGCTTTGCCACGGTCAGCCTTTTATTCTGTACCGCCTTGTCCAGAGCAATCTTGATATTCACCTCATGATCGGAGCAGTCGACACCGGCGGAATTGTCGATAGCATCGGTGTTGATACGTCCACCGGTTCTGGCATATTCAATGCGTCCTTTTTGCGTGAAACCGAGATTGCCGCCTTCACCGACGATTTTGCAACGCAGGTCGCTGCCATTGATACGCACCGAATTATTGGCACGATCACCCACATCGTCATGGCTTTCGTCGCCAGCTTTAACATAGGTGCCGATCCCGCCATTCCATAACAATTCAACCTCGGCTTTCAGCAATAATTTAATCACTTCATCGGGAGGCAACTCCTTTGTCTTGGTATCGAGTAATGCCTGTATTTCTTTACTGAGAGGAATGGATTTATCCTGCCGTGAAAATACCCCGCCGCCTTTTGAGATAAGTTTTTTATCATAGTCTATCCAACTGGAACGCGGCAATTCAAACAATCGCTTTCGTTCTTTGAAACTTTTTGCGGCATCAGGATTGGGGTCGATGAAGATATGAAGGTGGTTAAAGGCGCCGACCAGCCGGATATGTTCCGATAACAGCATGCCGTTGCCGAATACGTCGCCGGACATGTCGCCAATACCCACGGCAGTGAAGTCTTCTTCATCGATATTTTTTCCCATCTCGGCAAAATGCCGCATGACGGACACCCACGCGCCGCGTGCGGTAATGCCCATGGCTTTATGGTCATAGCCGACCGAGCCACCCGAGGCAAAAGCATCGCCCAGCCAGAAACCGTATTCCTCAGCGATGCTGTTGGCGATATCGGAGAATGTCGCGGTTCCCTTATCGGCAGCGACAACCAGATAGGGATCGTCATCATCATAACGTACAACATCATCAGGCGGGATGACTTTGTCGTCTACCAAATTGTCGGTGACATCCAAAAGGCCGCATAAAAATTCCTTATAGCTTTCAATACCGGCTTTGATAAAGGCATCACGGTCGCTGCGATCGGGCAGGTCTTTGGCAATAAAACATCCCTTGGCGCCTTGTGGTACAATCACCGCATTTTTCACCATCTGTGCCTTTACCAGCCCTAACACTTCGGTACGGAAATCTTCCGGACGGTCGGACCAGCGCAACCCGCCACGTGCGATGTTGCCGCCGCGCAGATGAATCCCCTCGGTTTTGATAGAATAAACAAAAATTTCGGCATAAGGAACTGGTGCTGGCAGTTCGGGGATGCGTGAAGAATTGAATTTGAATGACAGATAAGGTTTGTGGTTGCCGTCCTTGTCGGTCTGAAAATAATTGGTGCGCAGACAGGCTTCGATCAGGTCGCCAAGACGACGGATGATTTTATCTTCCGCCATATTGCCGACCTGTTCGAGATAGGCTCTGAGATCAGCCATATGCTGTTTGGTGATGCTCGGATCTTTTGGAGCGTCATCTGCCGGATCGAACTTGTCGAAAAACATCTGCATGAGAATTTTCGTTGCCTCCGGATGTTTGGCAAGTGCACCGGCCATATAGGAACGGCTGTAGGGAAAGCCGATCTGACGCAAATACTGGCAGAAGCTCCGAATTACCCGCACTTCGCGCCAGGTCAGGCCGGCAAACAGAGTCAGTGAGTTAAAGTCATCATTAGCGATATGCCCCATCCATGCCCGGGTGAGCGCCGTTTCAAATTTCTCCTCGATCTCTTCGATGTCGACATTGTCCACCCCGTCGATACGCACCAGAAAATCGCGGATGAGGACGGTGGAGTCATGTTGTTTCGCTTCAACTTCAAATGGATTTACTTCCAGCACTACACATCCCATATGCTCAAGCAGCGGCAGCATGTCCGACAGGGCGCGCTCACTATCGTGATAGGTGTAAATTTTCACGTGAAAGACGGTATCCGGGTCGCTATTCAACTGATATAAATCAATGGCCAAGCCTGTCTCTTTCAAGGCCCCTTCGATTTTCAGAATATCTGCTACAGTGCTTTTGGCATCATGCACTTGCAGATAGGCATCAGAGAAAGCATCGCAATAACGTGAGAATAATGCATCGCTTTTCTCAGCGTCAACCTGGGTTTGCAGTGCGCTTCTAAGACCATCCTGCCAGCGGTTGGTAACCCGTGCGATCTGCGCTTCGATTTTTTCCAGATCGACCTCTTTGGCCTGTCCCGGTTCCGTTGAAACGATCAGATGAGCACGGGCCAGCGGGGAATCGGTAATCTGTGTGTAAAATGCCGTGACCGAACCGCCAAAAGCACTTTCCAGAATTTGGGTGATCTGTTCACGCAAATACGTATTGAAACGTTCGCGCGGCACGTAAACCATACAACTCATGAAGCGTTCGTAACGGTCTTTGCGGACAAGCAGTTTCACATTAGGTTTGGCTTCCAGCGCCATAATGGCAATGCTGAAATTGAGCAGATCATTTTCCGATATCTGGAACAATTCGTCGCGTGGATAAAATTCGAGAATGGCTTTCAGGCTCTTGCCGTTATGGCTGTTCGGATCAAAGTTGGCGCGCACCAGCGTACGTGCAATTTTCAGGCGGATATAGGGAATCTGATCGGCGCTCTGATAATAAACGGTCGAGGTGAACATGCCTAAAAAGCGATGTTCGCCGATGACCTTACCGCGGGTATCGAAACGTTTGATGCTAATATAATCCATCAGCACAGGCCGGTGGACCGAGGATTTGCGGTTGGATTTGGTGATTTCAATCAATTCCGGTTGCTGAGAGAAATGCAGCAGTTCCGGCGGCAGCGACATCAGCCCTTTGGGTTTGAGTTCATAATCCTCCAGCCGGAACAGGCCGAGCTCTGAATTCGGTACAACGGACAAGGAAGGCTGTTTTTTTCCATTGGTAAAATCATATTCGATATAACCGAGAAACACGAAATTATCTTCCAGCAGCCAACTGATAAAATCGTAAAGTTCTTTAACTTCATCACGCTCGAAATATTTCTCAATTTTCCAGATTTGTTTCACGATTTCTTTGGTCTTTGTGGTGAGTTTGTGCCAGTCATCCACGGACAGTTTGACCATATGCAGCACTTTTTTCAGTGTCTCTAGAAAGGCGTCTTCGCTCAGATCATCGGGCAGGAACGATAATTCGAAATGAATGAAGGATTCTGCTTTTGCGCTTTTGGGAAGACTGCCATCTTCAGCCGGAATGCATATTTTTTTCAGTGCTCCATCTGCAGAACGCTGTACATACATCACCGGATGAATTGTTTCATGGATGGTGATGCCAAGGCGCCCCAGTTCCGCTCGCAGGGAATCTACCAGAAAGGGCATGTCGTTATTGAGAATTTCCAGAATAAGATGCGTGCCGGACTCTTTCCCTTCCGGCGTCTTCCCTTCCGGCGTCAGAAGACGCATGACCGGCCGGTCTTTTACGGGGGTTTTTTCTGCAAAAAACGCAAAACTATTCGTTGCCACTTCAGCCGCATGTGCCGGATCCATCTCCCGCAATTCCATCAATGGCGTGCGTGAATAATAAATACGCGTGAAGGCGATCAGTTCATCCGAGGCGGCTTTTGGCAGGCGCTCAATGATGGCGCTGATCAACTCAGAAAAACTTTGTTTATATTTATCTGTCATTTCGGCAGTGGCTGTATTATTGTTCCCCACACAGTTTATACCATAGTTTCAACCCACAGCTATAGAAAAAACCCATGGACTACACAGAATTGACCGAGGACTTATGCTGCATTGCGGTAACTGCCGGGAGGGAAACGCTTAACTATTACGACGGTTCGGTCAAGGTCGAGCGCAAAGAGGATAATAGCCCGGTCACGCAGGCGGATTATGCGGCGCATCATATCATTGTTGACGCGTTGGAGGAAATGGCTCCGGCGATTCCGATTATCTCGGAGGAATCCGAACGGCATGAACTGCCGGAAGGAGCGGAGTATTTTTGGCTGGTTGATCCGCTGGACGGCACCAAGAGTTTTATCAGAGGGACGGGCGAGTTTACCATTAATATCGGGCTGATTCATCGTGATACGCCAGTGATGGGGGTAATTTATGTGCCGGTGAAAAGGGAGCTTTACTGGGGCATTGTCGGCCAGGGTGCTTGGCGCAAGGTGGACGATGAAGAGGTGCAGATGATCCAAACCAGAACGCCGGATTATGACGCGCTGTCGGTGGTGGTAAGCAAATCGCATCTCGATCCGCAGACCGAGGCATTTTTGCAGGATAAACAGGTTGCCGATAAGGTTTCCGCTTCCAGTTCGCTTAAATTCTGCCGGGTGGCGGAGGGGGTGGCCGATCTTTATCCGCGTTTTGGCCCGACGATGGAATGGGACACCGCCGCTGGTCATGCGATTGTGGTAGCGGCAGGCGGACGCGTGGAAACACCGGAGGGAGCGCCCTTTACCTATGGCCATGCCGATTTTCGCAACAGCCCGTTTATCGTGTGGGGGAATAAGGCTGCAAATTAATTAAGATTACAGGCGCTTCTCGATTGCATCCCATATATCAGACGCCACATTCAGCCCGTAAAGTGATTCTGCCGCGCGCAGCCCGGTCGGGCAGGTGATGTTGATTTCGGTGAGGTAATCGCCAATCAAATCCAACCCACAGAAAATAATATCCTGTTCTTTTAGCCATGTGCCTACCCGATCACAGATTTCCTGTTGTCGGGAGCTTAATTCCATCTGTGCAGCAGTGCCGCCGACACGGAAGTTGGCGCGGATTTCACCTTCAGAAGGAAGCCGGCCAATAGCGGCTTTTGCTTCACCGTCGACCAGCAGAATGCGTGCGTCTTTGTCTTTTACCTCTGGTAAAAACTGTTGTACGACGATAGGGTCATCGCCAGCGCTCAGTAATTGTTCGATAATGGCATGAAAATTCACCTCATCCTTTCCGGTTTTGAACACGGCTCTACCGCCGAAACCGTAAAGTGGTTTGAGGATAATAGCAGCGTGCTGTCCGGCAAATTCCTGAATGACTTCGGCCGAACGGGTAATAACAGTATCTGGCATATAATCATGAAATAAGAATGGACTGATTTTTTCGGGAAAATTACGAATGGCGGCTGGGTTATTCGTGACATAGCAGCCCACCTTTTCGAGCAAATAAGTTGGGTTGAGATAACCTATATTGTAAGGCGGATCATGGCGAAGCAGAGTGACATCCACGCGGGAAAGTGGTAAATCTACTGCCGGCTCCCTGTCGAAGAAGTGCGATGTGTCATTAAAAAAGGTAATGGGTCTGGCACCTTGTGCGGTCACATGCTTATCGTGATGCAGACTGAGTTGATGAGGCTGGAAATAATGCAGCGCATAGCCTCGTTGCTGCGCTTCCAGCCCGAGCATGATCGTCGAATCGGTGTGGGGATTGAACGACGCAGGATCATTCATCAGCAACGCGGCATGAAGCGTCATGACGGTGTGTCGACCTTTCTCATCCAGTCGTAAAATTCCTCAGGCGTGCGCAGGTGGTTGACAACCTTTCTCACCCCCTGGGTGGTGCGTGCCACCTGAATGGCAATTTTTCGTTCTTTATCGGTTTCGGCTAGCCCGAGCAGATAGGCTACCCCGTTCACCACTTCGATGGAATAATTCAGCACGTTGGTGCCGTTGGTGAAAGTCAGGCGTGTTTCCACCTGTTTTTCGGTCCACTCATCCTCCGCCTTGTCGAAGAAATCAGCATCGGGGTTCACTTCGATTTCATTGATGACTTCGCGGACCTGGCGTACCTTCCACGCCAGTGCTACGGCATTTTCTGCCGTCTCCTGTTTTTTGACCTGACCGGTCAGCAATACACGGCCCTGGCGCACGGTGACATTCACATGGCTGAGCAGGTCATTCACGTCCTTCTGCAGGAAATAGTGATTGATTTCAGTGTAAATGCCGACATCATCAATGGCTTCACCCAGTGTGCGTTCTTCCGCCGCGACCATACCGATTTCTGCTGCGCCGGAAATGATACTGCTTTTACATCCCACCAGCAGTACCATGCAGCCTGCCAGCGTTATCCATTGGTATGATTTGACCATCACCACATCCTTTCACGATGCATCGAATGCCTGCTTTATATGTGCGGGCCATCCATGCCTGCTCATTACCATAACATCGAAGCGTAGCGCAAGTGTTGCATAAGGTGCATGTGAAGCCATGAAATGCTGTGAGGCGCGGATGATGCGTTGCTGCTGTTGATGGGAAACGGCATAGCGCCCGTCTTCTTGACGTGCGCGGGCCTTGACCTCGATGCAGATGATATTGTCACGACTACGGGCGATGATATCGATCTCGCCAAGGGGGCTTTTGTAACGATGCGCAAGGATGCGGTAGCCTTTGGCCATCAGCCACAGGATACACAGCCATTCAGCCCAGCGGCCAAATTGATAGGCACGGCGTTTTTTATCAATCCGTGCCGTCATGTTTCAGGCTCAAGGCGCGTTCGTATAGCTCTGATTTACTGACGCTCAATTGTTTGGATACCAACGCTGCCGCATCTTTGACCGAATGCAGGACCAGTGCCTCCTGTAATGCCTTGTCAATGATTTCCTGTGACGGAACAGACAAAACTTCCGGGCCGACAACGATCACCACTTCGCCTTTGGGTGCACCCTGCTCATTATAGTGGGCGGCCAGTTCCCGCAGTGGTCCGCGCCGGAATTCTTCATGCAGCTTGGTCATCTCACGGGCGATGACGGCGTCTCTGTCGCCCAGAAGGTCATGCAGTATTTGCAGGCTGGCAGTCAGACGTTTGGGAGAGTCGAGAAAAATGAGTGAACTGGGCACGGCTTTCAGGGAAGCGATCATATCCTTCCGGGCTTTTTCCTTATGTGGCAGAAACCCGGCGAAAAAGAACTGATCGCTCGGCAGGCCGGAGGCACACAACGCGGTCAGAACAGAAGAGGCGCCGGGCAGGGGGATTACCGGGATGGATTGTTCGATCGCCTCCAGCACCAGCTTATAACCGGGATCGGAGACCAGCGGCGTACCGGCGTCACTGATCAGTGCAATGGAATCGCCGGATAACAGTTTTTCAATCAATGCCGGGCGCTGTCTGCCGGCGTTGTGATCATTATAGGAAAGCGTTGGGGTATCGATGTCGTAGTGGGATAATAATTTGCCACTGACTCGCGTATCTTCGCAGGCAATCAGCGCCACTTGCTTTAACACCTCCACCGCGCGAAAGGTCATATCACTGAGATGACCGATCGGTGTCGGTACGATATACAAACTGCCGGTGCTGCTATTCATCGTCGCTTCACGATTTACATTTCATATAAATTGGCCTAAGGTCGCTGAAAACACGTTCGGGGAGTGTATCATGACGTTTTGCTTGCGCAAATATTATCCGATGCTGTTGCTGCTGTTGCTGCTGGGAGGAGCATCCTGTGCACCGCCTCCGTCACCCTCGGGTGATGGTGACGCCTCGCACGGTGCCAAACCGCCTTCTTATCCGTTCGGCTTTGAACCTTTCTGGAAACAGGAAGGCAAAACGACTGAGGCGATAGATCATCCGACTCAAACGGTAAAAGTCGGATTATTATTACCGTTGAGCGGTCCGTCGGCGGAACTGGGCAAGGCGTTGCGTGATGCGGCGGTGCTGGCCCTGTTTGATAAATATGCCAGTATCTCCGACTCTTCTGAGGGTGCGACGCGGGTGGAATTGATTACGCGCGATACCATGGGTTCTCCCGACGGGGCGGAAAAAGCTGCCAAAGAAGTGATTGCCAAAGGCGCGAAACTGATCATCGGCCCATTGTTTAGTTCGTCTGCTGATGCGGTGCGCTCGGTGATAAAACCGCTGAAGATTAATATGATTACCTTCTCCAATAATGCTTCGATTGCTGCGCCGGGCGTGTTTCTGTTCGGATTCACGCCGGAAGATCAGGCCAAACGTATTGCCGATTACAGCTATTTGAGCAGGATTGACCGCGTGGCCTCTCTGGCGCCGAATACGCCTTACGGCCGCCGTGTGGTGGCTGCGGTGAAAAAACGCTCGGCGGTGATGGGTCAGGTACTGGAACCGTCCATTTTCTATTCGCAGGCCGGAGGGACAATGCATATGCATGTCCGTGAACTGGTCACCAAAGGCAGTGTTGGCGCGCGTATCAACTTTCAGGCACTGTTTCTGCCCGAGAGCGGCGACCAGTTGAATGCGATTTTACGGCATCTGAAAAACGCGAATGTCACACCGGCCAATGTCCGGTTTCTCGGCACCGGCGTGTGGGATGATGAAAAAGTCATCAACAACCCCGGTCTGAACGGTGCGTGGTTTGCCAGCTCGCCGCCGCAGATGTACCGCGCCTTTAAGGAGCGCTTCGTCCATACCTACAGCTATACGCCGCCGCGCATTGCCAGTTTGGCTTATGATGCGGTGGCGCTGGCGGCAACGCTGGCGACCAGCCAGGCGGGCTTTTCCGTACAGGCATTGACCGACCCGAGTGGCTATCGCGGGCCAGCCAACGGTATTTTCCGCTTTACCAAAAGTGGGCACGTGGAACGCGGGCTGGCGGTTATCGAGGTCATGAACGGCAAACGCCGGGTGATTGATCCGGCGCCGGTCAGCTTCAAAAAGGCGCAGTAATTTATTTCAATAATTTGCTGATCAGATGGTTCAGCACCAGCCAGCCGTCATGGGTGGCAGTGAGCCTGTCATTTTCATATCTCAACAGACCGGCATTGACGGCATGTGAAAGAAACTCATGATCGATGACGGCCTTAAGCGATTCACTGAGCACAATGCCGTCACGCAGACGCAGCCCGACTATCAGCATTTCTTCGAGCCGGTTCTGCCCGTCGATCGCCTCATATTCTACCAGTCCGTGGTTATTTTGCTCCACTGCTTCCAGCCAGCGCTCCGGGCTTTTCTGCGTGATGGTGCGCTGCCAGCCCGTGCCGTTACAGGTGCGGCCATGCGCGCCGGGGCCGATGCCAAGATAGGCGCTGTCCGTCCAATAGGCCATATTATGTCGGCATTCCTGCCCTAAAGCCGCATGATTCGAGACTTCATAGGCGGGCAGTCCGGCTTCTTCCATGAGTTCCTGCGTCAGCAGAAACACGTCAGCGGCGAGTGTATCTTCCGGCAGTTGGAAGGCGTGTTTGTTGTGATACAAATAATGAAAGGCGGTGTTCGGCTCGATGGTCAGCTGGTAAAGCGACAGATGTTCCCCAGCATGCTGCAGCGCCTGACGTAACTCCTGCTCCCACGCAGCACATGTCTGGCCTGGCAACGCATAGATCAGATCGAAGCTGAAACGCTCGAACAGTGTGGCGGCAAGTGTCACCGCTTGCAGCGCATCTTCCGCCGAATGTTCGCGCCCAAGGAATGCCAGTGACTCGGGCCTGAGAGACTGTACCCCCAGAGAAATACGCGTCACCCCTGCGGTTTTGAACTCCGCCAGCCGATCGGTTTCCACCGAGGTGGGGTTGGCCTCCAGCGTGATTTCGATGGCGGGATCGACCGGCCAGTGCTGTGCGACGGCGTCGATCAGCGCCGCGACCGTTGCCGGTTGCATCAGTGACGGTGTGCCGCCGCCGAAAAAGACGCTGGTGACGGTGTGGTTCGGGTAATGCTGCGCAAAATAGTCCAACTCACGCAGCAGGGCCTGCCGCCAGCGTGCCTGATCGATCTGTTCGCGCACATGTGAGTTGAAATCGCAGTAGGGGCATTTCGACAGGCAGAAGGGCCAGTGAATGTAAATTGCTAATGGTGTGGAAAGCGGAGCGTTGTTGGCATATACTGTCATGAAGGAGGCATAGCATAGCGTATGTGTGCGACGCAATCAGAACAGACGGCGCTGATCGGCATTCTCAACAGTCATTATGATGAGATTTACGCCATCGAAAAGCAGTGGGGCATTCGCTTTAAGGAGGGCGATATGCGCCCGCGCATCGATTATTTCCACGATGCGGTGCGTGCCCTGACTTCGGGTGAGGCGGATATGTATGCCAAAAACAGCCGCTTGTCGGTGGAGTATCTGGCTTATGATATCACTCAATTGAGGATGATTCAGGGCAATCCCATCGGCAAAATCTACAAGGCCAAGGAACCATCCTCCTCCACCGACATCATCACCGCAGAGGACATGCTCGCCAGCCGCAATCGCGGTCCGGACAAGGCGGTGCGGCGCGAACTGGCGCAGCTATATAAGGATTATACCGTAATATTCGCCGCACTGTTCTCCGACATCGCCGACGGGAATTTCAAGGCGCGCTGCGAAGAGGTCGATGCGGCGGTCGAAGATATTGCGCTGGTCGAGAATATATTGGCCAAACTGGCCGAAGGCCGGATCAATGCGGCACAGGCGAGCCAGCTCTGCGAACGGATCGAGAATGATGCGCTGCGCAGGCGGATTCTGAACGAGATTATTCACAGCGAAGTCCGTCAGGCCGAGGCCGAGCGGATCATCAGCGAATTGCGTAGCGCCGAAGCCAGGCTGGAAGAGGAAAAACGCACGGCGGACAAGGCGCATATGACGTTTCTGACCTCACAGCTGGCGGTGTATGAAGATGCGAAGGAAACGGTCAAACGCCTGGCATTGCAGGGACTGAATATCGCCGGAAAGTTCGTCGAGAACGCCATGGCCAAAGCCCAGGGCCACGGACGCGGACAAGGGTTTTGATGGTTAAGCGGTGAAACAGTAAAGCCGTTAACACAACATAATTGTATACCGCTTAACTGCTTAACTGTTTAACCACTTTCACCACATTAATCTTGGTTTTGCCATATTCGCGCTCGCGGATAAGTTCGGTGTCGGGTAGATCGGGAAATGCCTCCTTATGGTCATATTCAAAGGCGAGGATGGTGCCGGGCGCCAGCCAGCCCTGTGCGCGCAACGCCTTGAAGGCCGGGGCGATCAGGCCGGAATGATAGGGTGCATCCATCATCACCAGCGTCACGGGCGTTTTTGCCGCAGGCAGGTGGGAGACATGCGTGCACAGAAACTCGGCATGCTCCAGCTCGTTGAATTTTTGCGCGTTGAATCGGGCGAGATCGAGCGAGGTGCGGTTGCTGTCGACAAAGCTGCAATGCACCGCGCCGCGCGACAGTGCTTCCAGCCCCAGCGCGCCGGTACCGCAGCACAGATCCATCACATGCTGGTCAATCACTGGCGATTGCTCAAACGGTCCGTGCATCAGCAGGTTGAACAGCGCTTCACGGCAGCGGTCCGTGGTCGGGCGGATGGTTTTGCCCTTGGGCGACTCGATACGCCGGCCGCGATGTTTACCCGAAATGATACGCATTTTTTATTTTTCCCTCCTTACCCCCTCACCCCAACCCTCTCCCCCACTGGGGGAGAGGGGGATTGACTCCACGAGCAAAGCGAGCGGTTAGACAATCGGGAGAGGGGAATTATAGCTTAATCCCTTTTCCCACAGCATTCTGCAAGACTTTTTTCGAGACAGGTTTGACTTCGCCCGCAGGGAGTTTGCCGAGCTGAAATGGGCCGTAGGACAGGCGGATCAACCGGCTGACCGGATGACCGAAATGCTCCAGCACACGGCGGATTTCGCGGTTCTTGCCTTCCGACAGCCGCACCGTTGCCCAGCGGTTGCGCGATGGTGTATCCGTTTTATCCATTTGCACAGCAATGCCGCGATAAGTGATATCATCAATGGTGACGCCTTTTTTAAGCTGCCGCAGGCTGTCGGCCGAGAGCTCGCCGTCCATGCGCACGCGGTAAGTGCGTGTCCATCCGCTATCGGGATGTTCCAGATAACGCGCCAGTTCGCCATTGTTGGTCAGCAGCAGTAGCCCCTCGCTGTTTTTATCAAGCCGGCCCACGGAAATCACCCGCCCGAGCGATGCGGGCAGATGATCGAACACGGTTTCGCGCCTCTGCTCGTCTTTGTGGGTGGTGATCAGTCCTTTCGGTTTGTGATAAAGCCACAGGGCAGGCTCGATCGCGCCGCTGATCTGCTGCCCGTCCACCACCACCACATCCTCCGGCGTGACATTCAGTGCCGGGCTGTTGATGGTTTTGCCGTTGACTTTCACCCTGCCGGCGTCAATCAACCGCTCAGCATCGCGGCGCGAACACACCCCCGCATGCGAGATGAATTTGGAAATACGCTGAGGAGTGTCGGTCATTGGTTATTTGCAGGCCTTCACAAAGGCTTCGCATAAAATATCATCATAGCCGGTAATGCGGTATTCGGGGTGCCATTGCACGCCGATGCAGAAGGGATGCGCGGGGTATTCAATGCCTTCGATCACCCCGTCGGGCGCCAGCGCGTTGACGACACAGTCCGGCCCGGCTTTGGCAACGGCCTGATGATGCGCGCTGTTGACGGCAATCTCAGTTTCTCCCAGAATGCGGTGAAGCTGGGTGCCTTCGATAATCTCGACCGTATGGCCTGGTTCGGTGCGCGGATTGGGCTGTTCATGCGCCAGACAATTCTCCACGCTGTCGGGGATATGCTGAATCAACGTGCCGCCCAGCACCACCGCCAGAAGTTGTTGACCGCCGCAGATACCAAAAACCGGTATGTCACGTTTAATCGCCCCTTCGCTCATCTGCCATTCAAACTGCGTGCGCCGTTCTTTCAGCGTGACGGTCTCATGTACCTCCTTATCGCCATACAATGCGGGCGGGATGTCAAAATCTCCGCCGATTACCACCAGCCCGTCGATCAGATCGAGATAGTGATCCACTAGCTCCAGCTCATGCGGCAGGCCGATGGGAACGGCACCGTAGCGGCTGGCAAGCTGTACGTAATTTTCTCTGATCGCATACCAGGGCAATTTGGAATAGGTTGGTTTTTCCTCGTAATCGAGGGTAAAGCCGATAATGGGTGCGTTTTTGCTCATTGTTTCAATAGTTGCCAAATAAAGGATTTTTCAGTAGGGTAGCATACGCAAAGCAATATGGCCACAGCGCCTAATTGCGACAATGAAAAAAATATTTTACCGGAGGTCCTCGCCATGTCACTAGCCGCCCTGTTCGGCGTTATTTTCGGAGTCGGGTTATTCTTAACCTCGATTTTCCTCAGTACCGATAATGTTTTAATCTTCTTTCAGGTGGCCAGTTTCCTGATGGTCTTTGGCGGAACCATCGCGACGACATTCATGAGCTATCAACATCGCTATGTATTGATAGCGTTTAAGGCGATCTGGTGGATGCTGATGAAACCGAAATCCACGCGTGAAGGGCTGAATGATGAGATCGCGCGATTAGTCAAATGGTCCTATTTGGTACAGCAAAAAGGTCTGCCTGCACTGGAAAATGAAATCAAGTCGGTGAAGTCCAACGATCCGATTGTAAAATTCTGTATGGAATGTGTGGCGGCAGCCCATAAACCGGCGGAGTTGCGTCTGATGATGGAAACGGCAGTGGAATCGGAGTTTGAGCGCACCACCGCACCGGTAGAAGTGCTGAAAACCATGGCGGCAACCTCACCCGCCTTTGGGATGATCGGTACTCTGGTTGGTCTGGTGGCGGTATTGCAGGGCATGGGTGCTGGCGGTGATGATCTGATGCAGAATGTCGGTAACGGTATGGCGCTGGCCTTGATTACCACGCTCTACGGCGTGGTGTTTGCACGTCTGGTGTTTCTGCCAGCGGCGCTGAAGCTGCAGCAGAAAGAAGAGATTGAGCGCTTCCGTAATCTGATGGTGATTGAAGGGCTGATTCTGCTGTCGGAGAAGAAAAGCCCACGCTATATGCAGGATCGTCTCAATAGTTTCCTCGATCCGAATATTCATTTCAATATTGATAAACAAATGACAGGATAAGGGTTGTGAGCAACGATCAGCAGCAACAACAACCACCGCAGCCATCGCCCAGCGCGCTGAACAAGCATAAGAAAAAAAAGGAAGAAGGGATGGATGACTGGCTGGTCACCTATGCCGATGCCATTACCCTGGTACTGATTTTCTTTATTTTGATGTTCTCTGTGTCTGAGCCGAAAGAATCGGAATTCAAGAAAGTGTCCGAAGCCTTCCAGGCGGCAGGTTTTATTGAGGAAGTGACGGAAGATCCGTTCAACCCACTACAGGAAGAGTTGGAGATTCTCATTGAAAATAACGATCTGCAGCAGGATATGTCGGTGGAAGCGACCGAAAAAGGCGTACAGTTGGAATTATCCAGTTCGTCTTTTTACCATTCCGGTTCGGCAAAATTCAAACGTGAGGCAATTCCGATATTAGAACAGGTGGCCGATATTTTAAGAGATTTTAATTTCGATGCTTACGTCATCGAAGTGGATGGTCATACTGATGATGTGCCGATCCGCTCGAAAACCTATCCGTCCAACTGGGAATTGTCAGGTGGACGAGCGTCGAATATCGTGCGGTTTTTCATTGCCGACGGGCTGGATCGCGAGTTGATGAAAGCCTCCGGCTTTGCCGATGTGAAGCCTAAAGTGCCGAATCTGGATGAAGACGGGGTGCCAATTCCGTCCAACCGTGAGCTTAACCGCCGTGTCGTGGTACGCATTGAGCGGATTGACTGACACGGCTTCTTATCGTTTTTTCGCTCTGTTTCTGCTATAATGCAATATGTTGACGATATTGCTATTTCCTTTCACATTGGCGCTGTCGCTGGTCAGGCTGGCATTCGGCATTGTTGCGTCCCTGCTGAAACTGGTGACTTTCAGCGTCAGCAATCTGGTCACCATTGCCGGATTATGTGCACTTGGTTATGTGGTCTATCTATTCTTGGGATGAAGGGTTAGGGTGTATGCCCATCAGACGGCAGGTGGCGAGTGTCAACTGTGCCCGGTTCAGGGTATAGAAGTGAAACTGCCTGACGCCTTCCGCCCATAGCTGACGGCAGATTTCCGTGGTCATGGCAATGGAGACCTGATCGCGCAGTTGCGGCGTGTCATCCAGCCCATCGAACAAATGATGTACCCAGTCGGGAATAGTCGCGCCGCACATGGTACTGAAACGGACCAACTGTGCATAATTGGCTACCGGCACCAAGCCCGGCACGATGTCGGCTTCGATCCCTGCAGCCCGTACCTTATCCAAAAACCGCAAATAACAGTCTACATCGAAAAAATACTGGGTGATGGCACGGCTGGCACCGGCATCGAATTTGCGCTTCAAATGCTCGATATCAGCTTCGGAACTTGGCGCTTGCGGATGGGTTTCAGGATAGGCAGCGACACTAATATCGAAATCGGCAATGTCTTTGAGTCCTTTGACCAGACTGTCAGCATAGGCATAACCCTCGGGATGGGGCGTATAGCCGTCTTCTCCGGCGGGCGGATCGCCGCGCAGGGCAACAATGTGTGTCACGCCGAGATCCCAGTAGCCTTGCGCGATCTTGGCAATCTCCTCACGGCTGGAGCCGACACAGGTCAGATGGGCAGCAGGCGTTAGATCCGTTTCTTCCAATAGACGCTTCACCGTGGCATGGGTGCGCTCTCTGGTACTGCCGCCCGCGCCATAAGTGACCGAGACGAATTCAGGGCATAAGGGTGCCAGCCGGGTAATGCTACGCCATAGCTTGTCTTCCATCTCCGGCGTTTTGGGTGGAAAAAACTCAAATGACATTTTCGGCGTTTCATGACCTGTTCTGTCTTGCCACCCCTGCAGAATAGTGCAGTTTTTTCCCATAATGACGATCCCTGTTGCGCATTTGCAACAGCCGTGCGTACGGCTATGATTTCCTGTTGGCAAATGCATTAAATATACAAGAAAAGAAAAGGAGTTGCGATAGAGTGTCAAGGTAATTGCTCTAGATTAAGAAATTGTAACTATACATTTGCGACAAGGATCGGCATAGAAGACGCATGAAAGATGTTATAAAGCGATGGACATTCCTTTGTATGATGCTTGGTGTGGTAGCTTGCGCTCCCATTCAGGATCATGGCACCCTGCCGAATGATCCCTATGAACCGCTCAACCGTCAAATCTTCGCCTTTAACGAAGTGGTCGATATGCTGGTGTTAAAGCCGGTGGCGCATACCTATCGTTTCATTGTGCCCGAGGCTGGCCGCACGGCGATCAGCAATGCGCTGCGTAATTTCCGTGAGCCGGTGGTGATGATTAATGCCGTCCTGCAGCTTGATTTTCAACGTGCCTTTACGTCGCTATGGCGATTTCTGCTGAACAGTACGCTGGGGGTAGCAGGGCTGTATGATTTTGCCGGTGAGAATACCGAACTGAAATATAGAAATGAAGATTTTGGTCAGACGCTGGGCGTCTGGGCGCAAAGTACCGACAGTGATTATCTGGTGCTGCCGATTCTCGGCCCGTCCACCACGCGCGATGCTTTCGGTCGTCTGGTCGATGTGACGATGGATCCGTGGACCTATGCGCTGGATACCGGGGAGAGCATTGCCATCGGCGTGACCGAAGGTATATCCACCCGCGAGGAGCTGCTTGATACAATCGATGATGTGTATGAAACGTCGTTTGATCCGTATGCTACCATTCGCAGCGGCTATTTACAAAGGCGCAAGGCTGAGATATTAAACACGCATAATCCGTCAGCAGCGGATTAGTGATTTTTATTCTTGAAATGTAAGGAGTGTGAAGATGGCTCGTCTGGCAACAGCGGTTTTTCTTTTATTGTCGGTCATGCTGTCAACGCAGGTACAGGCGAATGAATCGGTGAAAAGCTTCGCCTCAAGCGTGGCTGATCATGCGATTGCAATTATCAAAGATGCGTCGCTGGATCAGACGGCCAAGCAGACAAAGCTCGAATCGCTGTTTAAGAAGAGTGTCGATATTCCCTGGGTGGCGCGCTTCGTGCTGGGTAAGCACTGGCGTCTAGCCAAGCCGGAGCAGCAGACGGCATATTTGAAGAATTATGAAGCCTTTCTGATTAAAAACTATACTTCGCGTTTTACCGAATATAGCGATCAGGACTATCGTATCACCAAAGTGCGCGAAGAAAATTCGGAGGAATATCTGCTGACCATGGAGCTGCTCAACACAAATGAACCCAATGTCCTGATGGATTACCGCATCATGAAAAATGGCAGCGGCTATAAGATTATCGACATTGTGGTCGAAGGAGTGAGCATGATCACCACCCAGCGCTCGGAGTTTAATTCGGTCGTCTCGCGCAACGGGCTCGATTTTCTGATCAACGCGCTGGAGAAAAAGTCGGCGGGTTAATTTTCCGGAGTGCTGTTACGTTTGGCAACATAGTGAGTCAGTGCGATAGAGTGCAGCAGGCCAGGGCGCCTAAACAGAGCGACCAGCGCCACGACCATCATCGCCACCGACAGCATCATCACTGCCTGCACCCAGGGTGTCAGCCCCGCAAACACATACAGCCAGCTACCGTTTGGACATTCGTACATTCTTATGTTTCCCGATTATTGCCTGTTAGCATAAACCCTATATCGACATAAGGCAAGGATTTTTGGTTCCTCTATCCTGATACCCGAAAGGATAGAGGCATGGCTATTGCGGGAGTACAGGGTAACCGGATCGGGAAACGCGTTCAAGAGGCGCGGATTAAAAGAGAGCTGTCTCAGGTTGAGCTTTCGGCGATTCTGGAAGTTGATTATCATATCGTTTTGTCGGATGGCGTCATCGGTCATATTGAAAATGGCCGAAGAACAGTACGCGATAAGGAAATCCATGCCCTGTGCAAAGCGCTGGGAGTTTCACCCAACTGGCTGTTTGAGTGGTAGCTAAGCATGTGTTATGGAGAAGCATCTGCCATTACTAAAGATATTGTCAAACAACTGACGGACCATCGTGAGGCGCAAGGGCTGAGTTATGGTCAGCTTGCTGAAAGAACCGGATTGAATCGGCGCTCCATCAGCCTGATTGAGCATGGTGAACGCACTCCTACCATTCTTACCTGCCTGCGTTTGTGTCAGGCGTTGGATGTTTCGCTCGCCGATGTCATCCGTCGAGCAGAAAAATCTTTGAAGTAAATTGAAACTCATGAACCAGATGGCATGAAGCAGCAGCAGGTAAAACAATTTCAGGCCGCCCTTATTGACGTATTGAAGAAGGAGCGGAAAAAGGCAGGATTAAGCCATGAACGTCTCGCTGAGAAAGCCGGAGTGACACGCCAGACCATCGGCAAAATAGAATCCGGTATGAGCAATCCGCCCATGGTCACCATGTATAAAATCACCTCGGCGCTGGACATACCGCTGGACGCATTTGTCCGGCGCATGAAAGTAAAATAATAGCGCCATGCCGTCAACTATAGTGTCATGGTGTTCGGGGGCGTGCTGTCTCATGATGGCGAAATGAGAAATAAATTTCCCGAAAAACTGGCGAAAGAAGTGGTTGCGTTACTGACCGAGCAGCGTCGTAAAAAGCAACTCTCCTATTCCGATCTTGCGGAAGGCTCGGGGATCAGCTGTAACGCCATCAGCCTGATTGAAAAGGGTCAGCGCAATCCGACGTTGCTGTCATGCCTCAAATTATGTCAGGCGATGAATATTTCACTCGCCGATGTTATCCGGCGCGCTGAGAAATCGATAAAATAACCTACGCGGCGCGGCTGATCGGTTTGTATTTGATGCGGGTGGGTTGCAGGGCCGAGTCGCCGAGGCGGCGTTTGCGGTCTTCTTCATATTCCTGATAATTGCCTTCGAACCATTCGACATGGCTGTCGCCTTCATAGGCGAGAATATGCGTGGCGATGCGGTCGAGGAACCAGCGGTCGTGTGAGATGATGATGGCGCAGCCGGCAAAGTCGAGCAATGCCTCTTCGAGCGCGCGCAATGTTTCGACATCGAGATCGTTGGTCGGCTCGTCGAGCAGCAGCACATTAGCGCCGGATTTGAGCATCTTCGCCAGATGTACACGGTTACGCTCACCGCCCGAGAGCATGCCGACTTTCTTCTGCTGATCACCGCTTTTGAAATTGAACCAGGCGCAATAGGCACGGCTTTTGATTTCATTTTTACCGAGCTGGATCATATCGGTGCCGCCGGAGATTTCCTCCCACACCGTCGCGTTGTCATCAAGTGAGTCGCGCGACTGATCGATATAGCCGAGCTGTACCGTCTCACCGGTTTTGAGCGTGCCGCTGTCGGGCTGTTCCTGTCCGGTGACCATACGGAACAGCGTGGTTTTGCCGGCGCCGTTCGGGCCGATGACGCCGACAATCGCGCCGGGCGGAATGCTGAAATCCAGATCCTCCATCAGCAGCTTGTCGCCGTAAGCCTTGCGGATATGCTCCGCCTCGATCACCGTTCCGCCAAGCCGCTCGGCAGTGGGAATCATAATCTGCGCGGTGCCCGCACGTTTTTCCTGTTGCTTTTTCACCAGCTCGTCAAACGCCTTGAGGCGTGCTTTGGATTTGGCCTGACGCGCCTTGGGCGAGGAGCGTACCCAGTCCAGCTCCTCCTGAATCTGTTTCTGACGGGCGGATTCTTCCTTTTCCTCCTGCTTGAGCTGCTTTTGTTTTTGTTCGAGCCAGCTCGAATAATTGCCTTCGAACGGCTTGCCTTCGCCGCGATCGAGCTCGAGCGTCCAGCCGGTGATATTGTCGAGGAAATAACGGTCGTGCGTGATCATCACTACCGTACCCGCATAGTCGCGCAGATAGCGCTCGAGCCATGCCACCGATTCGGCATCCAGATGGTTGGTCGGCTCGTCGAGCAGCAGCATGTCGGGCTTTTCGAGCAGCAGGCGCGCCAGCGCTACGCGGCGTTTCTCACCGCCGGATAAATGCTCTACCGACGATTCGCCTGGCGGGCAGCGCAACGCTTCCATCGCCATATTGACATCGGTCTCCAGATTCCACGCATCGGCGGCATCGATCTGTTCCTGCAACTCGCCCTGCTGTTCGATGAGCTTCATCATCTCGTCATCGTCGGTCACTTCGCCGAGTTTCATCGACAGCTCGTTGAAGGCATCGAGCAACGCCTTTTTGTCTTTGAGCCCGTCCATGACATTGTCGAACACGTTTTTGGATGCATCGAGCTGCGGTTCCTGTTCGAGATAGCCGACCTTGATACCGTCCGCCGCCCAGGCCTCGCCGCCAAATTCCTTGTCGACGCCGGCCATAATGCGCAGCAGCGTCGATTTACCGGCACCGTTATGCCCGACAATCCCGATCTTGGCGCCGGGAAAAAACGACAGCCAGATATCCTTCAGCACGGTTTTCCCGCCCGGATAGGTTTTGCTCAATCCCTTGATGACATAGACATATTGCGGTGACATGGCTGATTCTCTTGCTAATTACCAGCATGCACCATAGCGCCTAGATAGTGTCGTCACAAGACGTTTAACACGCTGCAAACCACGTTTTCCTGCGCTTCCGTTACTCATGTATGTCTGAATACACTCCGTTACGGTTCTTGTAAAACGTTGTTTTCGCAGTATTCCCCATCTCGTGACGACACTATCTAGCGTTTTTGTGAAAAGAATTTTTTAAGTAATTCTCCGCATGCCTGTTCCTGCACACCGCCGATAATCTCCGGTATGTGATGGCAGGTGGGCTGCGTAAAAATGCGCGGACCATGCTCAATGCCGCCGCCTTTGGGATCGTAAGCGCCGAAATAGAGACGGCGAATACGCGCAAAACTGATAGCCTGCGCACACATCGGGCAGGGCTCGAGCGTCACATACAAATCGCACTCAGTGAGGTAGCGGGAGTGTAAGATTCGACACGCCCCCTGAATCGCTAGCAACTCAGCATGGGCGGTCGGATCGTTACGTGATTCGGTGAGGTTATGCGCTGAGGCGATTACCTCATTCCCTTTGACAATGACCGCACCGACCGGCGTTTCGTCTGCTTTTACGGCGCGCTCGGCCTGATCTAATGCATAGTGGAAAAAGTTTGGCAATGTTTAGGTTTTATTACGAAACGCTTCGATGCTCACCACTTTTTCGTCATTGGCGGGCGGGTTGGCGTCTGAAGGCGGCTCTTCGTCGAAGGAGGCTTCCGGCGGCGCTTCACGTCC
>JANQJY010000055.1 GCA_028281385.1 Rickettsiales bacterium
GCTGATCGGGGAGATTCGCGACCGCGAAACCATGGAACATGCGATCAACTTTTCCGAAACCGGCCACCTTTGCGTGGCGACGCTGCACTCGAACAACGCCAACCAGGCGATCGAGCGGATTCTGAATTTCTTCCCCGAAGAAAAACACCCGCAGGTGCGGCTGAATTTGTCGCTGAATCTAAGGGGCATTCTGTCGCAGCGCCTAGTGCTCAACAAGGCTGGCGGGCGCTCACTGGCGGTCGAGGTGATGCTCAATAACGGGCTGATCAAAACCCTGATCGAGGAAGGCAAGATCCGCGAGATCAAGGAGATGATCGAACGCGGCAGCAATGAAGGGATGATCACCTTCGACCAATCACTGTTCGAACTGTATCAGAAAGGCGAAATCTCCGAAGAGGTGGCGATTGCCGAAGCCGATAATCCGTCAAACATCCGCCTGAACATCAAGCAGGTTCAGACCCAGGAAAAAGTCTCCGGCACACCCACCGTCGCCGATGCGCGCGAGGAACGCCTCAAGCAGATGAAAGAGTTCAAGATTTAGCGACCCTGTCTGCGATGATGCTATTAAGCAGTCATATTTTTTCCCGAATCTGTACCCCTGTTGTCGGGCACGTTTGACTGCTCTCTACCTTCAGCAGGTCTGGCATCAGCAACCTCTAGGTTTTGCGGCGGTATGTCGGCTACCTTATCATAGACCTCTTTATTAATCTGCCCCACCAGCCCTTGCTCTCCGGCCGCTTTATTCGTGGCCTCAATCGCCGCTTTGGTCCCGGCCATCGCCATCATATCGAGCGTCGCAGAATCGACCTTACCCGTCGCGGCAAGCTCTTTGCCGGTTTTTCCTTTATAGAGCGCACCGTAATGCTCCTGCGCGGCTTTGAGTGCTGCTTCACTGCCGCTGCCGAAATTACCGTCGGTCCAGTCGGCCCTTGTCACATCAATTGCTTCACCACGCCGGTTCTGTACGGTTTTCAACTTATCTGCAAAACCTTTATCCAACTCGGCCTGACGTTGAATCCAGGTTTGTGCTTCTTTTGCTGCATCACCTTTGGTGCCGCGCTTCACTGGCTGGCCATCCACATTTGCCTGCTCCAATGCGGCAATAGACCCTGGACGATTTTCATTATAAAGCGCTTCAAGTTTTCCGGCGAGCTCTTTTGCTTCAGGTGAGTGCTTGTTAAGTGCTTTAATCGCTCCTATGGCAGATGCTGCCTCCAATGTACGTGAGCCGGTAAACCCATCAGCACGTAACCCCTGCTTTTCCTGAAAGGCTTTAACCTCATCCGGATTCGTAGGATCCTCCACTCCCGCATCCCGCAGAATTTTTTCCACTGCCGCCTGCGATCGGTGTTGCCAAACTGAATCAAGACCTGCTGTCTCAATACCCTTAGAGCTCGTGTCAAGGTCAACATCATGAACGTGCAACGCATCCCCTGCAAGGCGCATATTACCCCCCTGCTGAAATTTACCTAATGCTTTATGTGCCGCAGCCTGGGCCTGGGTCTGGGCTTCTAGAGCTTCAAGCGCCGCTTGCTCCTCCGCCGGATCATAGCCTTGCGCCAGCCTGTTAAAATTAGGGCTGGTCAATTGATGGCCTGCCTTACGCAGACCATCTAATGCGCCACTTTTAGAACTCTTCGATGCGGCAGTATTTTCATCGATAAGGCTACCGGGCATTCTTTCATGCAGTGGCGGTTCCTTATCAATTGCATCGATCATTGCTCTGTCCAAACGATCACGTGCGGGTACCGAATCTCTAAAAACCTCAGCATGTTTCTGATAGAGCTCTTTAAATTTGTCATGATGCTCTCCCCTCCCCGGACCAACATCATGCTTTTTTGCATAATCGACAAGCTCGTTAATCGCATTATCTATAGTGCTTAATTCATTCCTTACATGGCCGCCAATCTCTCTTTGCATTCGTGCAACTTCTGCCGGCCCCACATCCCTTACTGCCTCTGCCATGGTGACTGTACCACCCGACCTTCCGTCAGACACGCCTACATCCTTCCACGCTCTTTTAAACGCTTCCAGTTTATTCGGGTCAACCATGGCCTCCAAGGCCGCTGTTATTGATGCCCCTGCTTCAGCTTGAGTCTCATTATTATAGATAGAGCCTTGCCGGGGGGAATAATATTGTGATGGATCTGCCCCGCTGAAACCCATTACATGATCTTTGAACGCACTTTCATTTTCGGTAACGAAGCGCTGCAATGCCGCAGTTTCTAGCGCCATGCTACCTGAATTGATTTGTCTTGCCAGTTCCTTCACTGCAGTGACTCTGTCATTTATAGCCATTTTTGTCTCCTTTTTAATATAATATCAAACCACACAATCCCATGCTTTATGGCTTACAATATAGCATAAATGTTAAGAAATGGTAAATATTGGTAAAATTTTAGGCATTATATTATGGCTATATATTAACCTTTTGTGCTTCACCCAAGCCACCCTGACTCTACCTTAAACAGTATATCAATCAGTCAATCGCCTTGAGAAAAGCCTTTTCCAGGCTTTTTTCCTTATGCGCCTTCTTAAAATCAGACGGCGTACCGAGATGGCGCAGTTCGCTGTCATGAATCACACCGATACGGTCACAAATTTCGTCGATATCCGCCAGAATGTGCGAGCTGAAAAAAATCGTCTTTCCGACCTTTTTCAACTCCAAAAGCTTTTCTTTCAGCGCGATGCGCGCTCTGGGGTCCAGCCCGCTCATCGGTTCATCGAGAATCAGAAAAGGCTGATCGACCAGAAACGCGCCGAGCAATCCGAGCTTCTGCCCCATCCCTTTGGAATAACCTCCTACTTTCATATCAAGCGCCTTAGGATCAAGATCGAGTGCTGCGGCCATCGCACGCGCAATATCTAAGTCAAACGGACAACGATAATATTTACAGGTCAGCAATAAATATTCTCTGCCATATAAATAGCGTGACGGCGTAAATTTTTCGGGCAGATACGATAGGTGCCGGCGCGCCTCCACTTCTGTCGACGGCTGTCCGAAGAGCGACACCTCTCCCTTATCGGCAGAGGCCAGATCGATGATAATTTTAATCAAGGTGGTCTTGCCCACACCGTTCAGCCCGATCAGCCCGAACAATTCCCCGGCCTTAAGCTCAAGACTGACATCCTTGAGCACCTGCTTGTCGCCATAGCGTTTGTCTACCGCAGATACCCTGAGTGGTGTTTCCTCCTGCATTGCGTTCTGAGATCTGGCGGCCCGTGTCATACTCTCCTCCTCATTGATCGCTTACTATTTGGCGCGTACCGGGATGAACTGCTGAATAGTCTGCAGATTATCGAGCAACTCATTCGATAAGGCGCGTTCATTCATGGTGCCCTGGCGCTGTGATGTGCCAAAAGTCGCACTTTTCAGCGCATTGCTGATCGCTTCCGCAGAAGTGGCCGGACGTCCCGACAGCGCCCCCGGCTGTGCGAGCAGATCATCCAACTGTTCCGGCGAAGGGGCAAATAGCGCCGGCTTATAGCTCCCTTCCAGCAACGCCATTTCTGCACCGACGAAACTCTGATTCGGGCGCATGGTTATCACGAATTCGCGGTCTTCCAATACATATTCTATTGATGCATCATTTGCCTGACGGTGCCTGAACGGATGCTCATAGTTCTCATCATTACTGACCTGCTGCCACACACGCAATGCCGGCGCCAGCTGTACCGGCTGCCAGCCCAGCTTCACCCGTTGTTTGTCAATCGTTCTAACGCGCAGCCCCTCCAGTGCTTCATGCTCATTCTTCCTACTGGTCAAACGTTTGCCATTCACCCACACCGACCAGTCACTCGGATTCCGGTAAATGATGCTGCTTAGATAAAAAACGGGCAGAGGCTGTTCTTCCAGCTGTTCTCCTCCCTGCATATTGCGCAGCAGTTCCGACAAAATATCACTTTCGTTGTTTTTTGGCTCATCCGTTGCCATCTGTGTCGGCCGGCTTAATTGTTCCTCATACACGCTGAGTACCCGTTGAATATTGAGAATATCCTCCGGTGCGAACATCAGTGAAATACCGAAATCACCCATCGAGCTTTCATATTGCGGCGGAATAATCGCCCGCGCCTGCGGCAGAGAAGCCTGCAGTCCCATGGTTGCTTCTTCCTCTACGACCGTGTCTTCCATTACAGATATTTCCTGTTCCGGGGCAACCGCCTCTGCTGCTTCCTCACTTATTTGCGTTTCCGGCAATGCTACGTCTGGTGAAGAGGCATTTCCCTGTTCTGCCGGCATCTCTCCCGGCATCGGCAATGTTTGCGGCAGCACCGGTGGTTCCGCACTCTGTGCCAGTAGAAGCCATGGCATGACCATACAGGCCAACACATATATACCTATTCTCACGACCTGTTTCTTCACGGTGTCGTCCTTGTCCCTTCTGGCTTCGGCGGCTGGCGCAGCCCATACCATTCAAACCCGATATCCGAGCGCGCCAGTTCCGGCGTACCACCGGTGCTCATCTGCCGGAACGACTGAATATCCACCTGCCGCTGACGGCTGAAGCGTACATTCGTGAACTTCACCATCCCCGGCATGGATTCCAACATGCCGGCAATGAAGGAATAAAGATGTGTGTCCGACATTCCGCCCGCATTCAGCGTGATCGAGGCCCTGATCGGTTCCTCAGTGATGTTTTTGAATGCATTATCTTCTATTTTCTGCTCGGGACCGATATTCATATTAAGGCTGGTCAGCCGGTAGACATCTTTTAATTCTCCTACCACACGCGAGGCTTCTTTACGCGCAATATAAAAGTCGTTGTTAGCACGCCCCCCAATCAGCCGGTTATAGGTTTCGGACGATTTATCGGACTCATTAATCTGTTTTCGAATATCCGCGATTTCTCCTCTATCTTTGCTGATCTCACGGTTGATCCCCTGCTTTTCCTTCGTCGCGCTTTCCAGCCAGCCGGCGACCAATACCATCGCACCGGCCAGTCCGCCCAGTATGGCGAGCGCCACACCGCCTTCAATCAACAACCTCGTCCGTAATGTTTTAAATTTCTTCATCGACTGCTTGCTACCTTACCATCCTCTCCGGGTTTTGGTCCGGTAATGGTCACCCGGATAATATCTTCTCCCTGTTTCAGCGTATCTACCTGGCCGGTGGGATCGTCAAAATTGACCCGAATATCCTCGTTCTCGGAAATGGTGCCTGGCAGTTTTTCATGCACGATGTCAAACCGGTCGAACACCAGTTCCAGACGTTCGAGAAAAACATTGGCATCGCGCACCAGCCTAGTGCGATCACCGCCATGGCCAGTAAATTCCATTTCCATGGTAACGGAAAACTGCGGGTCTGGTTTGTCAGCCTTCTGCGCTGCAACCGGCGCTCTGCTGCGTCGCCCGGAAGACGCAGAAGCCGATCTGATCACCGCATCCTCCTGCAGGCCCCAGTCCAGCGAACGCACATAAATCTTTTCACCGAGCAGGGGGGCAATCTCGCGAATGAAGGTAAGCGGATTATGTACATCATGTTTCACTATACCATACAGAGCTGAAACCGCCATAACTCGCTCCGTATTATCATCCAGACTTTCCAGATCCTGCCGTGTTGCCACCAGTTCTTCCCGTGTAGTACGTCTCTCTGCCGTCAGATTCCCGATTTCCGATTTCGTGCTGTTCACGGCGAAAAAATCGGTGACGATCGTCACCAGTAACCCGACAATCAACATTGCTGCAACGGCACGCATGGCCAATCGTCCATGATACAACAGATCAAGTTTTTTGGCATAGATCGGATTCAGCTTCAGCCCGTGTTTACGCATTCGCCCGAAAGCTGTCGCCAGCACCACATCGGCAAAGCGGTCCGCCGACAGGGCAGCCTGTTCCAGCTTAAGCAACTCGGACACTTCAAACGGCGTATATAACTTCACATGACGGGCGTTGAATTTATTGACATCGACCGAGTGTTTGATCTCCTGCGCCAAGAGGATATTGATGTCAATCCCTGCATTTTCATTATAGCCGAGACGCTTTAGATACTCCATGGTGTTGAGCACTTCCTGCTCGACATTGCCCGCCATCACTTCCGCACTGCCATCCGCCATCGCCTGCGTCAGACGTGTAAACACCAGTTGGTTATCCTTCAGCACCACCTGGCGGAATCCACTGACCTTGTCGTGACTCACCAACAACTGCCATGCGGACGGACCGCTTTCCGATTCGACTCCGGCCATCTGATTCAGTTCCGCAATAAAATACTGCGCCTCTACCGGCACCAGATAAATCCCCTTGAAACGGTTCTCAAGTTCCAGCACCAGCTCCAGCCATTGCTGCAACTGCATATTGTTGGCCAGCGAAATCAGCAGAAAGTTCCACTCTTTGCGTCCCGATTTCTCACGGCCCAGGGATAGCGATCCCTTGATATCTTCCGGTGCAAAATCGCGGTCCAGCCGCCGTTGCACCAGCTTATTGACACTCAACGGACTGACCGGCGGCAACGTATGGCGAACATAGGATTGATCCATCAGATCCACCATCAGATAGATCGGCGATTTCGGATGCGACGTTAAAATCTCGATAAAGGAATCAATATGTTCCTTTTCCGCACTGGGGGCAAACAGACGACGTACCAGCTTGCTTCCCTGCATGAACACTAAAATAGCACCGTCATCCCCGACAAACAGGATAAATTTCGAGCCCTTGCCCTGTAATCCTCCCCAGGACGCTTTCGGTATGGCAGATGCCCGCAATTTGGGGCCGTCAGACACTGATTTGGGACGCGCACCCTGCCCGCGCATCTCAGCAGGATTTTTCTTTTTGGGTTTGAGTTTGTCAAAAAAGCTGGCCAATGCGTCACCCTTAAATATTCATTTGCGAGAAGGACTGGTAAAGCGGTCCGAAGACAGACGCAATCACCCAGAAAATCAACGCCCCCATTACGGCGGTCATGGTCGGCTGAATCATACCCACCATCGCATCCACCGCATCATTGACTTCGCGGTGATAGAAGAAATTCACATTCTCCAGCGCTTCATTCATATTACCGCTATCCTCACCTACTTTGAACATGCGTATCACCAGATTGGGGAATTGATTGGAAATGCGCAGCGAATTGGTCAGTGATTCCCCTTCCGTCACACTGCGAATGGCCGTGTCGATTGCTTCTTTCATCACGCGGTTACCCACGACATTCTTGGCAGCATCCAGCGCTTCGAGAATATCGATCCCGCTGCGGAACATCACGGAGAAAAAATGGGTAAACCGCGCCAGATTGATCTTACGCACCGTTGAGCCAATCACCGGCAACTTCATCACCATCGCATCGACATTATAGGCAAACCCGTCGGAAACGCGGTACATAATACGGCAAAATATAAAGATGCTAATCGGCGTTAAAAAGATGGCGTACCAATAGTCCTGAAACATTTCCGATGTCCAGATTAGCGCACGGGTGTGGATCGGGATATCAAAGCCCTGATTAACGATAAAATCGACCAGCTTGGGTACGACAAACAGCATCAGCACCGCGATCACCAGACTCATCAGCACCAGTAACGCGGTCGGATAGGTAACCGCCTTGCGCACCTTGCGCCGCAGTTCCGACGACCATTTCATATGGTCCGACATATGTGCGAAGGACTCAGTCAGATTACCGTTGACTTCCCCAGCCTGCACCAGCCCGACAAAGACGTTGCCGAAAATGCTCGGATAATGCGTCATCGCTTCAGACAGCTTTTCCCCGCCTTTCACCCGCTCGCAAATATCGGACATGATATCGCGCAGCTTGAGAGAATCCGTCGAATCACGCACATCCATCAGGGCTTCGTGAATCGGCACGCCGGCACGGTTGAGTTGTTCAAGGTGCAAACACATTATAATCAGATCCTTTTGTTTCACCCGCGAAGCAAAACCTGCCTTTTTTTCCTTTACTTCCTTATAATTGACCAGATCGAGACCGATATCCTTCAGACGCGATTCGAGATCGATATCGTTATCCGCCATCAGCTGACCACGGATGGTACGCCCCATTTCATTAATCGCAGAATATGTATAATTCGGCATTTCCCAACACGCTGTTATTCGTATTTACTCGCGCACCCTAATCGATGCACCCACCCGCCGAGAGGTGAAATCTTTTTAATTATGAAGGATTATACGTGTATATGCAGCAGATGTAAACGCCTGATGAGCGGGCGGGGATAACGCAGAGAGAGGATTTAGGATTTAGGGGTGAGGATTTAGTATAGTTGTATGCGTCTATGGACGCACAAGATATATTTTGTTCGCGAAGCGAACGCATTCCCTAATCCCTAAATCCTAACCCCTAAATCCTCACCCCTAATTCCTATATCCTCACTACAGCCGCGCGGTCAGGTCCACCGTGCGGATCAGCTCCTTCAAATCGATCTCGCCGCGCAGCACCTTGCCGATTCCGTCCTGGACCATGGGGATGAAGCCGTTTTCCAACGCATATTCCATCATGTGATTACGCGTGGCATGAGTGGCAATCAGTTCATCCAGTCCTTCATCGATGCGCAGGATTTCCATCACCGCCGTGCGCCCCTTATAGCCTTTGAAATTACATTCCTCACAACCCACCGCATCATAGACCGTCGGCGGCTCGGACGGATCGACCTGCATGATACGGCATTCCTCTTCCGTCGCCGGACGCGGCGTTTTACAAGCATTACACAGTTTGCGCGCCAGACGCTGTGCCAGACAGGCAATCAGCGAACCGGCGATCAGATGCGCCGGCACACCGATATCGCTCAGACGCGGAATCGCCCCCAACGCATCATTGGTATGCAGCGTGGTATAGACCTGGTGGCCGGTCAGTGCCGCGCGTACCGCCATCAGCGCGGTTTCCTCATCGCGCACCTCACCGACGAAAATGATGTCCGGGTCCTGGCGCATGAGCGATTTGATCCCCGAATGGAAATCGACCGAACCCTCGCGCACATTGGTCTGGCGGATCAGCGGCAACTGATATTCCACCGGGTCTTCGAGCGTCATGATATTGACATCGATGGTGTTGATGTAACTCAGCATCGAATAGAGCGTCGTGGTTTTACCCGAACCGGTCGGCCCCGTGACGATGATGATCCCTTCCGGTCGCTTCACGCAACGCTTGATCAGATTATCGTTATGTTCTGTAAAGCCTAGCTTTTCGAGCGGCATGAGTGCCTTTGACTTATCGAGAATACGCAGTACCACATTCTCACCATGCACCGTCGGCTGCGTCGCCACACGAAAGTCGATATCGCGGCCCAATGCCTTGAAGGTAATCCGTCCGTCTTGCGGATTGCGCGATTCGGCAATGTTCATGCCCGACATGATTTTCATCCGCACCAGCATCGCTGCCCAGTAATCCCGGTGGAACGAGCGAATCTGCTGCAGACGCCCGTCAATCCGGTAACGCAGCCGCAGGAAGGTGCCTTCCGGTTCAAAGTGAATGTCCGACGCGCCCAGTTTGATCGCATCGATCAGCAATGAATTCACCAGACGTACCGTCGGGTTGACATAGCCTTCTTCGCGCCCGTCAAGTTGCGACTTGTCACGAATACCGGTCTCGATCTCGCGCAGAATCCCCTCGATCGACATTTCATATTCGTAATATTGCTCGACTAGTTCGATGATCTTGGTTTCGGTACAGAATAGCGGCACGATATTCGCACCGCGTGGTAAGTGCCGCTTGATCTGATCAATCGCCAACACGTTATAGACATCCGCCATCGCCAGCTTGATCGTACCATCCGCTTCCTGTGCGACGGGAATCACCTTGTTACGAAGACATACTTCCTTGGGCACCAGTTCGAGCAGGTTGGGATCGAGCATGGTCGAGCCGGGATCGAACTTCTCCGCCCCCGACGATTCGGCCAACACTTCACCGAGCGCCGACTCGGTGATGAAGTTCATCTCCACGAAAATGGCGCCGATCAGCTTCTTGGTCTGCTTTTGTTCACGCAGAGCAATATTCAACTGATCTTCGGAAATCAGGCCAAGATGGATCAACCGTTCCCCGATACGCATCTTGCTGGTATCGGCTTTTTTCTCACCTCCCTCTCCCTGTGGATTATTGGCATTTGCAGGCTGTACCTCTGCAGACACTCGTTCACCATTCGGACTGCCATTTACCGACGCTTCAGGCACAGCTTCCGCGCTCTCCGGCTGCGACGGATCGCCCGAAATCGCCTCACGACTGGCGCTCGAAAATGGATCATCTGATGGCTGCATAAACGCGCCTTACCCTCTTCCCTGATTCTTCAAAAGCTTATAGCATTATTCTTATTTATTACCAAGAGTATATACCAGATAAGGCCGGAACTCAAATGCCTAGTCTGCATCAGCCATTGGCCGCCGCACGGGAATTTCGGTATTTAACCATGAGATGACTCCATTTTCTGTTCATATGGCTGTCCCCATGAAGCATTTTCAGGAAGTCCGTTTCTTCGCTTCCAGCTGCAACACATCCTCCGTCTCGATGGCTTCAGCAGTGACAACATCATCGCGCTCCAGCACGTCGAAGGATTTAATACTCTGTGGTAAAGCCTTGTTTTTAGCCGGTTCCACGCCGAGTGACTGTATACTGCGCAGCTTGGGAAGCAAACGGCTGTTGATCGATTTGGCAAACTGATCGAACTTCTTCGCCGCCTGCTGAATATTCTTTCCTACCCCATCGACATGGGTCAGCGCCGTGGCAAAACTGCCCATGACATCGCGCAACAGGGCAATGATCTCCTGTTGATGCGCATCACGCTTCGCCGCGCTGATCTGCTGGTTGGCCAGCGAGAACAGGCCGTGCAGGCTGGCCGGTCCGGCAAGAATGATGTCATGCTTCTCACATTTGCTAGTAATCGCCGCATCAGCCTTGCGAAGTTTTTCAATCGCTGCCTCCGACGGCAGATACATGACATTAAGCATCCGTCCGAAGGCACGGCCCTGTTTTTTGAGCATCGACGCCACCGCATCGCGGTAGGATTTACGCGCCAGCGCATCGATATGGCCATGCATGGTGGCAAGCAGCTGTTTCAGCAACGCCGCTTCCTCTTCCGTACCCTCGGCTTCGGCCAGCTCAACGATGAATTTCGAGGCTTTGGAATCAATCACCATCACCATATCCTGCGGCAGAAAGATCACCGCATCGGGCCGGAAACTACTGCCGTCATCACCGGACGCATGATACTGCATGATGAAATCACGGCCGGCTTCGAGCCCGAGATGTTTCAGCGAATTCTCCAACCCGACCTCTGACAAATAGCCCGCACCAGCCGGATGGGTCATCGCCCGCATCATGGTTTCAACCTGCCTGCTGTTGCTTGTGGTGCGCGACTCAAGCGCAGTGACGGATTTGTTCAGCTTTTCAAAATTCTCCATCAGATTTTTAGTGGTTTGCTGGGCAAGCTTTTCCTGCTCTTTTTTCGCCTGTTCCTGCTCGCGCTTATGGTCTTCCAGCAATTTGGATGAGAGCTTCTGCCCCACTTCCATCACCGTCGCCTTGGTATGTTTGAGCTGTTCCTCGCGATGCGATTCCCAATCCTTCATGCGCTCGCGCATATCGGCCAACCGCTGTTCCATCAGGCTCGCCTGCTTTTCCGCCTCAGTTTTGGCTGCTTCCGCCGCCTCTTTCGCTTCTATCGCCTCATCGCACTCTCCCTCCAATGCGGCGATCCGCTCTTCGGCATATTGCGTAGCACTGCCAAGTTCGACCTGCAATTGCGCCGCTTTCACACGCGCCTTAATCCATGCGCGAAACAAAAAGAAAGCAACCAGCATGAAGACAAGCGCCAGACTCGCCGCCCCCATCAACACCCATTCGCTCTTTAACTGAAATTCCATTAATGCTATGACCTTACTTGTTTCGTCATCCTGAGGAGTCTTGCCGCAGCCTCTGGCAAAGGCAGGCGACGTAAGGATCTATAGATTCCTCCGCATCTAACGATGCGTTCGGAATGACGAAGACTCTATTCATTAACCCTGTTGACTCTAATGAGGAGGCATGTGAATGACAAGCAAAACCGCAGCGATCGTGTTAGCCGCCGGTAAGGGCACACGCATGAAATCCGAATTGCCGAAAGTGCTGCATCCGGTCGCACATATGCCGATGCTGGCGCATGTCCTGCGCGGTGCGCACAAGGCAGGCTGTGAAGAGATCGTAACCATCATTGCCAAAGATGCGGAAGAGGTAAAGACATGTGCGGCCCATTCTCTTCCTGATATCAATATCGCCATACAAACCGAACAGCTCGGCACCGCCCATGCCACGCTGGTAGCAAAAGATGCACTTGCCGGATTTGACGGGCATCTGCTGATTCTTTTCGGCGATACGCCGCTGATCACGCCGGATACGCTCGAACGGCTGATCGCCACATTATCCGAAAAGGACAAGTGCGGCATAGCAGTGCTGGGCTTTACGCCCGATGATCCTGGTGAATATGGCCGACTGATCATCGATGATGACGGCTACCTAACGCGTATTGTTGAACATAGGGACGCGACGGAAGATGAGGTCTATATCCGCCTGTGCAATTCCGGCGTGATGGCGATTCATAAAGACCTTGGTTTCGACCTGCTGAAAAAAATCGGTAACGACAATGCCAAAGGCGAATATTATCTGACCGATGCGGTCGCGCTAGCGATCGAGGCAGGCTATCACTGCCGCGTGATGGAAACAGAGGACGAAACCGAAGTGATGGGCGTGAATTCACGCGCGCAACTGGCCGAGGCCGAAGCCGCCATGCAGAAGCGTCTGCGAAGGCAGGCGATGGAGAATGGCGTCACCATGCTCGATCCCGAGACAGTCTATCTCGCCGGTGACACACAATTCGGAAAGGATGTCATCCTGCAGCCCAATGTCTATTTCGGACCGGAAGTAGTGGTGGGAGATCAGGTCGAGATTCGTGCCTTTTCGCATATCGAGGGAACGGTCATCGCCAGCCATGCCATCGTCGGCCCGTTCGCACGGCTGCGCCCCGGCACGCATATCGGCGAAGAATGTAAAATCGGCAATTTTGTTGAAATCAAAAAAGCGCAAATCGAACAAGGTGCTAAGATTTCACACCTGTCCTATGTCGGCGACGCACATATCGGCGAAGACGCCAATCTCGGCGCCGGTACCATCACTTGCAATTATGACGGCTTCAACAAACATCATACCGAGATCGGCCGCGATGTGTTTATCGGCTCCAACTCGGCGCTGATCGCACCGGTGAGCATCGGCGATGGCGCCATGGTTGGCGCCGGCAGCGTGGTGAATAAGGATGTCGAAGCAGGTGCACTCGCCATCGGCCGTTCAAAACAACTGGCCAAAGCGCACTGGGCCGAAGAATTCAAAAAGAAAAAGCGGAAACAATAGCAACCTCAGCCAATCACACGTGAGGTAGCCATGGCAATCGCTTCTTTGACCGTCGCAAGACGGATGGCCTGACGATCGCCATCAAACTGACAGCGCCTGACTTCCGTCTCCAACCCCTCCACCGCACAAGCAATATAAACCAGCCCGACCGGTTTGTCGTCACTGCCGCCGCCCGGCCCGGCAATGCCAGTACAGGACAGCGCCAGCTGCGCATGCGAATGTGCCAGCGCGCCTTCCGCCATACCAAACGCTACCGGTTCCGACACCGCGCCATATTCGGCAAACCACTCCGGCGGCACGCCGAGCATCTGTTCCTTCGCTTCATTGGAATAGGTGACAAACCCACGCTCGACGACATCGGACGAGCCGGGAATATCCGTCAGCAATGCCGATATGAGGCCGCCGGTACAGGATTCCGCCGTCGCCAGCATGATCAGACGTTCCCGGCATAATTGCAAGAGAATGGCTGCCTGCCCCATCATTTCTTCATCAAACATCTCCACCCCCCATCGGGATGTCTATCACCCCCACTCCTGTTAAAAAATGACCGATAATACCCAGCACCAAAAGCGCAAACAGCGCCGCCAACACATCATCCAACATCACCCCGAAAGCACCTTTGATTCTGCGGTCAGCCAGACTGATCGGCCATGGTTTGAGTATATCAAAAAAACGAAAGGCAATAAAGGCTGCAATGTAGAGTCCAACCATCGTTTCAATGGTCGGATTCAGATGCATCAGCGGCATCGCCGAGATGCTCAGCCACATGCCGACCACCTCGTCAATAACAACTTCTTTCGGGTCATCCAAGCGATTATTGGCAACCATATAGATATGCGACGCCCACCAGCCGATAAAAAAGAAAAGAACCGCCATCACCCCGACCAGCCAGATGCCCACCGCATAATGCATCAGCGCGGCAAAGGGCAGTGCAGCAATTGTTCCCATCGTTCCCGGTGCTTTGAGCGAACGGCCCGCGTAAAACCACAGAGCCAGCAGCGTTGCAAATTTTTCCAAAGTTATCCCCTTTTTTCGTCATCCTCGGGACAAAATTCAGGCTTGTCTCGCCAAAGCTGCGCAGCAGCGGCGGCGGAAGAATTTTGAGCCCGGGGATCCAGAATAACAAAATGTCAGACTCGTCTCGCCAAAGCTGCGTAGCAGCGGCGGCGGAAGACATTTTGTGTCAGAAATGCCTCCTGGCATTTCTTCCCTGGATTCCCCTATGATTTTGCCTCCTGGCAAAATCCGGGGAATGACGATCTACGTTATCATCACCGTCGCCACCGCCTGCGCGGCAATGCCTTCCTTGCGGCCAGTAAAGCCGAGGGTTTCCGTCGTCGTCGCTTTGACATTAATGCGGTCATGATCCATCGCCAGCATATGCGCCAGCTGCTCCTGCATCGCCTCACGGTACGGGCTGACTTTCGGTTCTTCGCAAATAATCGTCAGATCGACATTCAATATGCGTGCTCCTGCTTCCCGTATCAAGGCGCAGGCATGTTCAACAAATACGCAGGACGGTTTATTCTTCCACTTCGTATCAGATGGCGGAAAATGCCGGCCGATATCCCCTTGTCCGATCGCACCGAGCAGAGCATCCACCACCGCATGCAGCGCCACATCCGCATCGGAATGGCCTTCCAACCGCCAGTCTCCGGGAATCTGCACGCCGCACAGGGTCAGGTAATGTTCATCCACATCGGTATAGGCTTCATGCTCGACCAGCCGATGCACATCAAATCCTATGCCTGTCCTGATATCCATGCCGCCACTATAGCGCGATTGCAGGCGCTGCCAATCATGAATCGTCGTCAGCTTGCCGTTCTGCTCATCACCGGCAACGATATGCACCTCTCTGCCCACCGCTTCCATGACCGCCGCATCGTCGGTATAATCCTTACCTTCTGCCTTTTCATGCGCATCCAGCAGCGTCTGATAGTGAAAGGCCTGTGGCGTCTGCACCGCCATCAAAGACATGCGGGGAAGTGTTTCCACCACGCGGGTACTCTCGACCCGCTTGATGGTATCGGTCACCGGCAGTACCGGAATCACCGCGTCATAGCGCTCCAGCCCTTCCAGCAGACGGTCTGTCAGCGCATGGGTCAGGCCGGGTCGGGCGGCATCGTGAATCAGCACCTTTTGCGGATTGATATCCACCAATGATTTCAACCCGTGATGGACCGACTCCTGGCGCGTTTCTCCTCCCATCACCGGATCGGGCAACTCCAGCCCTTCTGTCGCCTGTTCATATAACTCGCGGTGATCCGGATGAATGACGATATGCACCGAATGGATTTTCGGATGGCTGGACAGGCTGTCGATCGAATGGCGCAGGACCGGCTTGCCGCCAAGCAGAAGATAGGGCTTGGGCACCTCGCCGGACAGGCGCAACGACTGACCTGCGGCAACGATAATAGCGGCATGATAGGGAGACTCGGAAATAATGAACTCCTTATTGAAAGAATCACGGCTTTAGCCTAGTATCTAGCGCCAATAACACAGGAACACAATGACAATAGACACTATATCAACGCGCAAGCATGGATTGCAACCGATCAGGATCGGAAACGTCACCATTGACGAACCGGTGATTCTGGCGCCGATGACCGGCGTGTCCGACCTGCCGTTCCGCAGGCTGGTCAAACGTTTCGGCGTGGGCATGGTGGTCTCGGAAATGATTGCCAGCAAGGCGGTGATACTGGAGACCAAAAATGTCGAGCGCATGTGCCGGTTCGAGCCGAATGAACGTCCCTTCGCCATACAGCTGGCCGGATGCGAGCCGGAGGTGATGGCCGAGGCCGCCAGGCTCAATGAAGGTCGCGGTGCCGACATGATCGATATTAATTTCGGCTGCCCGGTAAAAAAAGTGGTGAACGGTATGGCCGGCTCGGCGCTGATGCGCGATGAAATGCTGGCTGCCAGAATTCTCGAAGCCACGGCTAAAGCGGTGAAGATTCCGGTCACGCTGAAAATGCGCATGGGCTGGGATCACGGCTCACTTAATGCGCCGAAACTGGCGAGAATCGCCGAAGAGGCCGGTATCCGGATGATTACCATCCATGGCCGCACACGCTGTCAGATGTATAAGGGTTCGGCCGACTGGGAATTTATCCGCCAGGTGAAAGACGCGGTGGAGCTGCCGGTGATCGCCAACGGCGACATCACGACATTCGATGATGTCGATCATGCCATCCATGCCTCCGGTGCCGACGGGGTGATGATCGGGCGCGGCACCTATGGCCGCCCATGGTTTCCCGCGCAAATCATCGATTATCTCAAAGGCAGACACAAGGCCGCACCGTCACTGAGCGAACAGCGCCATACCCTGCTTGAGCATTTTGACGATATGTTGACACTCTACGGGCGCGATAACGGCGTGCGGGTCGCACGTAAACATATCGGCTGGTATTCGAACGGGCTGCACGGCTCGGCCGAATTCCGCCGCGAGGTCAATCAGATCAACGACGCCGACAGCGTCATCGACTGCATCTGCGCCTTTTATGATCGCCTGCTGGATCATCAGACCACCACCCCTATCACGGTGCATTAATTATGTCTCATCATACCGCTTCCATTCACCCCCTGCCGACGGACGACCATCAGTCCTTTTCCCTGTTCAACGCGCTACCCTATGCCGTGTTTGTCCTGGAGCAGGACCGCCATATCCGTTTCATCAACGCGCAGGCCGAAGCCTGGCTCAGCGACAGCCTGACCGGCGTCATCGGTCGCCCTGCCGAGCAGTTCTTTGCACAGGATAACGATCTGCTCGAGATGATCGAACAATGCTTTGCCGAAGGCAGTCCGATCAAGCGCTATGACCATAGGCTGCATTTCGGCGACAAGGGAGAATCGCTTGCCCATATTCATCTCAGCCCGCTGGCCTTTGATCAGTCGCGGCAGGTGACGAGCCTGCTGATGATGATCGACCAGCCCGAAGGCATGGCCACCATCGCCAATGCGCTGGACCAGCAGGCGGCCAGCCGCTCGGCCGGGATGATGGCGGCGATGCTGGCGCATGAGGTCAAGAATCCGCTGCTGAGTATCCGCGGCGCGGCGCAACTGCTCGAGCAGAATGCCGGTGACAAAGACAAGCCGCTAACCGATATCATCTGCCGCGAAGCGGACCGCATCAAAGCGCTGATGGACAATATCGAGTTTTTCTCCAACGCACCGTTTGCCTGCGACAATGCGGTGAATATTCACGAAGTGCTGCAATATGTCCGCCATGTAGCCAGTGGCAGTTTCGCCAGCCATGTTACCATCCACAGCCAGTACGACCCGTCGCTGCCCGATGTCAGAGGCGACAGGGAACTGCTGGTTCAGCTGTTCATGAACCTCGTCAAAAATGCCGCCGAAGCGTTGCAGGGCCGGGAAGACGGAGTGATTACCCTGCGCAGTTTCTACCAGATCAACAACCGCTTCCGCGTCGCGGAAACCAAGCCTTTCATCGCCCTGCCCATCGCCATCACGGTGGAAGATAACGGCGGCGGCATTGCCGAAGACATGCGCCCGCATCTGTTCGACCCCTTCGTCACTTCGAAGCAGGACGGTAAAGGGCTGGGCCTCGCCATCGTTGCCAAAATCATCAGCGATCACGGCGGCGCCATCACGCTGGACAACGGCAAAGACGGCCACACCGCCTTCACCATCCTGCTTCCTTCCGCATAAACACACGCCTTTTCCTTGCTTTTACACGGCGTTTGCACTAGCGTTGCCTAAATTTTAATCACACCGCTGTGTCATCCTCGTGCTTGACACAAGACCTCACAGGCAAGAGGCACGAGACCCCGCAACAAGTGCGGGGTGACAAGCAACAGATGCGGGATGACTCCAAGGAGTCAATCCGCGGAATGACGCAGGGGAAAAAGGAACTCGGCATGAACAAGGCCACCATATTGCTGGCAGATGATGACGCCTCGATCTGCACGGTGCTCGAACAGGCCCTGGCGCGCGAAGGCTATCGCGTTAAGACTACCGACAATCTGCACACCCTGTCCGGCTGGGTCGAAGACGGGCTGGGTGATGTGGTCATCACCGATGTGATGATGCCTTCCGGCAACGGGCTGGAGATGCTGCCGCAGCTCAAATCGATGCGCCCCGAACTGCCGGTCATTGTCATCAGCGCGCAAAACACGCTGATGACCGCGGTCAAGGCCAATGAAGCCGGCGCGTTTGACTATCTGCCCAAACCGTTTGACCTGAATGAACTGATCGCCTGCGTCGATAAATCGGCGATGCTGAAACCCGACACGGCCAATGACAATACCGAACAATCACACTCCGTCATCACGGATGAGTTGGCATTAATTGGCCGCTCCACGCCGATGCAGGACATCTACAAGCTGCTCGCGCGACTGGTGATGAATGATCTGACGGTGATGATCGAAGGTGAATCCGGCACCGGTAAGGAGCTGGTCGCACGCGCGCTACATAATCTGGGCGCACGCAAGTCAAAACCGTTCGTGGCGGTGAATATGGCGGCGATTCCCAAAGACCTAGTCGAAAGCGAGCTGTTCGGTCATGAAAAAGGCGCCTTTACCGGCGCGACTCATAGCAAGACCGGTAAATTCGCACAGGCCCATGGCGGCACCCTCTTTCTCGATGAGATCGGCGACATGCCCGCCGATGCCCAGACCAAACTGCTACGCGTCCTGCAGCAGGGCGAATTTACGCCGATCGGCGGTCATCAGCCGATCAAGACCAATGTGCGCATCGTCTGCGCCACCCATCACAATCTGGGCCGGCTGACCCAGACCGGAAAATTCCGCGAGGACCTTTATTACCGTCTCAATGTCGTGCCGGTACGCCTGCCGCCATTGCGTGAGCGCAGCGACGATATTTCCATGCTGGCAGAATTTTTCCTGAAAAAAGCTGGCGAGAAAGGCCTGCCGAACAAATCCTTCGATGCCGGAGCCATCAGCGCCCTGCATCATTATCACTGGCCCGGCAATGTCCGTGAGCTGGAAAATATGGTTTACCGGCTGGCTGCCTTATGCAACGAGCCGACCATTACCGCCGAGGCCGTTGCCCAGGAACTGGGCAAATGCGACAAACCCATGCCGGAAAGCACGCCTGCGTCCGAGTCCGATGCTCCTTCTTCCGTCAACTCGGCACAGTCGATACAGGAACAGCTTTCCATCCATCTCGGCCATTTCTTTGCGCAATACCGCCATACCGCTCTGCCCAATGATTTATACGACAAGGTCATTAAGCTGGTCGAAAAACCGTTGATCGATCACACACTCAAGGCCACGCAGGGGAACCAGCTCAAAGCCGCGCGGATTCTCGGCATCAACCGCAATACCCTACGCAAGAAAATGCAGCAACTCGGCATGCTGAACAACCGCTCCACCCTGCCGAAGCAATCATCCGGCGGTCAGTAGGTCAGCAGCGCCATGGGATCACCCGCCCCGGTCACCTCACCTCACGACAGCCTCGACAGTATCGGCGAATGGTTCCGCCAGATCCGACCGTCCAAATTCTTTGCTCTGACGCTGAGCGTCGTCGCCATCACCTCGGGTATCGCCACCTGGGTCGCACTGACCGGCAATGTCAACGAGCTGGGCTCCACCCCGAACGCCATTCTCGCCCTGATCGCCATTAATCTGGTCCTGCTGCTGGCCCTGTGCGTGGTAATTATCCGTAAGGTGTACGGCCTGTGGGCGGCGCTGAGAAAAGGTTCGGTCGGCTCACGCCTGCATACGCGCATCGTCGCCATCTTCAGCCTGGTGACCATTCTGCCGACGATTCTGATCTCGGTCTTCTCTGCCATCTTTTTCCATTTCGGCATCAAATCCTGGTTCGATGAGCGCGTCAGCATCGCATTGGAAGAATCGGTCACTGTCGCCGAAGCCTATCTGGAGGAACATAAGGAAACGATTCGTGCCGACGCCATTGCCATGAGCAGCGATATTCGGCGCGAACTGATCGTCTCCGCCGCTACTCCCCAGCTGTTCAACAAGATTCTGGAAGGTCAGGCCGCCCTGCGCAATCTGACCGAAGCCATCGTCTTTCACCCCGAACGCGGCGTCATCGGACGTACCGAGCTGAGCTTCTCCTTAAGTTTCGAGCGTCTGCCGCAGCATGTGACCGACAAGGCCGCTCTCGGCAATATCGTGATCATGGCGGATGAGGATAACAAAATTCGCGCATTGATCCGGCTCGATGACTATCACGATCTTTACCTGCTGATCGGCCGGCTGATCAAACCCGAAGTACTCAACCACACCGTCATCGCCCAAGGGGCGGTGAATGAATATCGCCGACTGCAGCAGAATATTTCCACGATTCAGATTCAGTTCTCCATCGTATTTGTGCTGGTCACGCTGCTGCTTCTGCTGGCGGCAATCTGGTACGGCATGTATGTCGCCACGCGCCTGCTCGTGCCCGTCACCCGCCTGATCGGCGCGGCCGAACGCGTACGTGCCGGTGATTTCAGCGTCAATGTGCCGGAAGGCTCGAAAAAGGATGAAATCTCGACCCTGAGCCGTACCTTCAACCGTATGACGACTCAGCTGCAGAAACAGCGCGAAGAACTGGTCGAGGCCAACAGCCGGCTCGATGAACGGCGGCGTTTTATCGAAACCGTATTCTCAGGCGTATCAGCCGGTGTGCTGGCGCTGGACCCCAATCATCGTATCAACCTGTTCAACCGCTCCGCCCGCCAGTTGCTCGGTGTTGAGGCCGATGATCTGGCAGATGCACCCATCGGCCATATTCTGCCGGAAATCACCGATCTGATCGAACAGGTGGACGAACAACCCGACCAGATGGCCGAAAAACATATCGCCATTCAGGCGGGAGAGCGCCAGCTGCGCCTGCATGTGCGCGTGACGGCGGAACAATTCGATGAAACCATCGAAGGCTATATCGTCACCTTCGACGATATTACCGAACTGGTCAGCGCCCAGCGTACCGCCGCTTGGTCGGATGTGGCGCGGCGCATTGCTCATGAAATCAAAAACCCGCTAACGCCGATTACTCTGTCGGTGGAGCGGTTGAAACGTAAATACGCCGATAAGATTTCGGATGCGGAAGATCAGGAGCAATACCGCCATTATCTCGACACCATCAGCCGTCATGTTGGCGATATCGGCAGCATGGTCGAGGAATTCGTGTCCTTCGCCCGCATGCCCGCCCCCGTTCTCAAACCGGAAAATCTGTATGAGGTCATCGAAAAAATTATTTTTTCCGAACGCACCACCCATCCGGAGATCGGTTATGTGTTCGAACCAGAAGCAAAGGAACTGATCGTCACATGCGACGAGCAGAAGCTCGGCCAGGTCTTCACCAACCTGCTCAAAAATGCCGCCGAATCGATGGAATCACTGAAAAAAGGCGCCAAAAAACAGATTCACATCACGGTGAAACCCGTGAAAACCAAGGTGACCATCACCATTCACGACAGCGGTCCCGGCTTCCCGCCCGACAAGATTGCCACACTCACCGAACCCTACGTGACTACCCGCGCAAAGGGCACCGGACTGGGGCTGGCCATTGTCAGGAAAACCATGGAAGATCATAAAGGTAGCCTGGAGTTGAGCAATCACCCCGATGGCGGGGCCTGTGTGAAGTTATCCCTACCCCTGTAATATGCGCTAGACATTTCATGGTTTAACTGTATCATTTCTGCAACATTGCCATCTATCATCAGAAAGGGTTGGTATGAACGCAGATATTCTGGTTATCGACGACGAATCCGATATCACCTCGTTAATTTCCGATATATTAAAAGATAATGGCTATCACGCCCGCATCGCCAATAACAGCGACACGGCACTGAAGGCGCTGGCCGAGCGTGTGCCTTCCGCCGTAGTGCTGGATATCTGGCTGCAGGGCAGCGAACTCGACGGGCTGGGCATTCTGGAGCGTATTCAATATAAATACCCGCATGTACCGGTGGTGATGATCAGCGGTCACGGCAATATCGAAACCGCAGTCACGGCCATTCGCATGGGCGCCTATGATTTTATCGAAAAACCCTTCAGCGAAGACCGGCTGTTGCTGGTGTTGAAACGCGCGCTGGAAAATGCGCGACTGAAAAGCGAAAATACCGAACTGCGCATGCGCGGCAAACCGGAAACCGAGCTGATTGGTAATTCTTCCGCTGTCGGCACGGTCAAGCAGATCATCGAAAGAGTCGCGCCGACCAACAGCCGGGTACTGATCACCGGCGCACCCGGCACCGGCAAAGAAGTCGTCGCCCGCGTCATCCATATGCATTCGCATCGCGCCAAAGGGCCGTTCGTCGTGCTGAATGCCGCGAGTATCTCGCCAATGCGCGTTGAGGCCGAACTGTTCGGCATCGAAGACAGTAACCCGAATGGCGGTGCGGAATCGCTCGGCATGTTCGAGCGCGCGCATGGCGGTACACTTTTCATTGATGAAGTGGCCGACATGCATCTGGAAACTCAGAGCCGCATTCTGCGCGCGTTGCAGGAGCAATCCTTCGTGCGTGTGCGCGGCAGCAAACGCGTGGAGGTGGATGTGCGCGTGATCGCCGCTACCAACAAACCGCTTCAGGATGAAATCCGCGCCGGACGTTTCCGTGAGGATTTATACTATCGCCTGAATGTCGTGCCGCTGCCCATGCCGAGCCTGCGCGAGCGTCAGGAAGATATTCCGGCGCTGTGTCACTATTTCCTCAAGCGCGCCTCGGAAATCGCCGGCCTGTCGCCGCGTGAAATTTCCCCGGATGCCATGGCCGTGCTGCAATCCTACAGCTGGCCGGGCAATGTCCGCCATCTGCGCAATATCATGGAATGGCTGCTGATCATGACGCCGGGCGAGCATAACAGCCCGATCCGCGCCGATCACCTGCCGCCGGAACTGTTCGAGAAGAAAATGACCCTCATGAAACAGGAAATCGACAGCGACATCATGTCGCTTCCGCTGCGCGAGGCCAGGGAAAACTTTGAAAAACAATATCTTGCTGCCCAAATCAACCGGTTCGGCGGCAATATCTCCAAAACCTCCAATTTCGTCGGGATGGAGCGTTCCGCTTTGCATCGCAAGCTAAAAATGCTAGGTCTTCATAATGACGAAAAAGAAAAGCTCAGCGCCTGACATAACATAATGTCAGCGGTGCTCTGGGGGAGGATCGATGCAAATCTTAATCTGTGGTGCCGGACAGGTCGGCTATAATATCGCCCAGCAGCTGGCGAAGGAAGATAATGAGATCACGCTCATCGACCAGGACCCCGCCCTTATCCAGCGCATCAACGACAATCTCGATGTCCGGGCGTTTCAGGGCCATGCGTCCCATCCGAGCGTGCTAAAAAAAGCTGGTGCCGAAGATGCCGACATGTTGATCGCCGTGACCTATTCGGATGAGGTGAATATGGTCGCCTGCCAAATCGCCTATTCGCTGTTCAACATCCCCACACGCATCGCACGCATCCGCGATCAGGACTATCTGCACGACAACTGGCAGAATCTCTATGCCCATGACCATCTGGCGCTGAACGTCATCATCTCTCCCGAAATCGAAGTCGCCCGCGCCATTGAGCGGCGGTTGCATGCACCCGGAACACTCGATGTCATTCCCTTTGCCGATGACATGCTCAAGGTGGTGGCGATTCGCTGCCTGCATGACTGCCCGCTGAACAACCTTCCTTTCAATATCATCAAACAAAAAACCGATCATCTGAACATGCAGATGATCGGCGTGATGCATGACGGAAAATTCATCCTCCCAACCGCCAATACGGTACTACATGAACAGGATGACGTGTATTTCATCGCCACCGCGGCAGACGTGCGTAAATCCATGGCGCTGTTCGGCCATCATGAAACCGAGGCGCGCCGCGCTATCATTCTCGGCGGCGGCAATGTCGGGCTGTTCCTCGCACAGACGCTTGAGCAGGATACACAGCACGACACCCGGGTGAAAGTCATCGAATATAACCGCGAGCGGGCGGAACATATCTCCACCAAACTACACCAAACCACCGTATTGCAAGGCAGCGCGCTGGACCGTGAAATACTGATGGAGGCCAATATCGATCTGGCCGAAGCCGTCATCGCCGTCACCAATGACGATGAAACCAACATTCTTGCCTCGCTGCTCGCCAAACGTTTCGGCTGCAGCCGCACAATCACGCTGGTGAATAATCACAGCTATTCACCGCTGCTGGGTGATCTGGGCATCGATGTGGTGGTCAGCCCGCGCGATACGACGGTGTCACGGATTTTGCAGCATGTACGCCGCGGCAAGATCAGTTCGGTGCATACCGTCGGCGACGGTACCGCCGAAATCATCGAAGCGGAGATCATGGAAACCTCGGCGCTGGTCGGCAAAAGCATTCAGGATGCCGGTCTGCCCAAAGGTATTTATATCTGTGCTCTGATCCGCGCCGACGGAACGATCGTGCTGCCTAAGGAAGATGCCGTCATGCATGAGCATGACAAGGTGATCGTGCTCGCCACCGCTAATCTGGTGCGCAAGGTCGAAAAGATTTTCTCGGTCAGCGTCGAGTATTTTTAATACATATATGTCACCCTGAACTCGTTTCAGGGTCTTTTAAAATGATGAAAAGATGCTGAACCAAGTTCAGCATGACGTTAATAGATTACTCACTTAACTATCCGCAAAACTCTGCGTTTCCGACTTACCGCCAGGATGGGTCACCGCGCCCTTTTCCGCCGGACCGACAGTCTGCGCATATTTCCACAAGGTGCCGGATTGATAGTCGGTCTCACGCGAGTGCCAGTCTTTTTTGCGTTCCGCCAGTTCGTCGTCTGACAATTCTACCGAAATGGTACGCTTAACAGCATCGATCTCAATCACATCGCCATCCTTGAGCAACCCGATCGGCCCGCCGACTGCCGCTTCCGGCCCGACATGGCCGATGCAGAATCCACGCGTCGCACCGGAAAAACGCCCGTCGGTTATCAACGCCACCTTGTCGCCGGCACCCTGGCCATACAGCGCTGCCGTCGTCGCCAGCATCTCACGCATGCCCGGTCCGCCCTTCGGTCCTTCGTAACGAATGACAATGACCTCGCCTTCCTGATAGTCGCGCTTCTCCACCGCCGCGAACGCCTCTTCCTCGCAGTCGAATATCCGCGCCGGACCTTTGAACTGCAGCATCGTCATGCCCGCGACCTTGACGATGGCACCTTCCGGCGCCAGATTGCCCTTCAACGTCACCACGCCACCGTTGGAGCTTAACGGATCGGACAGCGGGCGTACCACATCCTGCTCTTGCGGAAAGGTGACATCGGCAAGATTATCGGCAATCGTCTTTCCCGTCACCGTCATGCACTCACCATGCAGATAGCCGCCTTCGAGCAGCAGTTTCATCACCACCGGAATACCGCCAATATCGTACAGATCCTTGGCGATATACCGCCCGCCCGGTTTCAGATCGGCGATGTAAGGCGTGTTGTAGAAAATTTCGCCGACATCGTGGATGTCAAAATCGATCCCGCATTCATGCGCCATCGCTGGCAAATGCAACGCCGCATTGGTCGAGCCGCCGGTCGCCGCCACTACGGCTGCGGCATTCTCCAGCGACTGACGCGTCACGACATCGCGCGGGCGGATTTTTTCTTTCAGCAGATGCAGCACCGCTTCGCCCGAAGCGAAGGCATATTGATCGCGCGATTCATACGGTGCCGGTGCACCGGCGGAACCCGGCAACGCCAACCCTACTGCCTCAGACACACAGGCCATGGTATTGGCGGTAAACTGTCCGCCGCATGAGCCGGCCGATGGACAGGCCACCTGTTCCAGTGCTGACAATTCTTCATCACTCATATTGCCGGCCGAATGCTGCCCTACCCCTTCAAACACATCCTGTACCGTCACGTCTTTGCCCTTGAAATGCCCCGGCAGGATCGAACCGCCATACATGAACACGCTCGGCACATTCAGACGCAGCATCGCCATCATCAACCCCGGCAGCGACTTGTCACAGCCCGCCAGCCCGACCAGCGCATCATAGCAATGACCACGCATCGTGAGTTCAATCGAATCGGCAATCACCTCACGGCTGACCAGCGACGATTTCATGCCCTGATGGCCCATGGCAATACCGTCGGTCACGGTAATACTGGTAAATTCCCGCGGCGTGCCACCCGCTGCTGCCACGCCTTTTTTCACCACCTGCGCCTGACGCGAAAGCGAGATATTACACGGCGCCGCTTCATTCCATGTCGTCGCCACGCCGATCAACGGCTGATCAATCAATTCCCTGGATAACCCCATCGCATAAAGATATGACCGGTGCGGCGCACGTTCCGGCCCTTCGGTCACATGGCGGCTGGGAAGGATGGATTTACCATATTGCTTTGTCATACTGCCTCTCACACTAGATTGTAGCGAGTAGGTTGTAGCGAGCCAGATGAAATTTGTAAAGCAGACTGATTACTGCCGGTGCCAGGTGGCGGGTGTAAACTGACGACCGCGCGCCTGATAGCCGATACGACGTGTCAACACGCGGCGATGCATGGATGACGGCGTCCTGGCAACGTTAAACCCGAGTGGTGCAAATCCGCGTACATCAACGGAGTGATAGGCGCCGATCGTCATTGGGTCCTTACGCATATAGGCAATACGCAACGGTGTCTCCCCGCGATGATTGCCGGCATAGGGATCTGCCCGCCGTGCCAACAGGAAACGTGTCACCCGCGTCGCACCATAACGTGCCGCCGTCATTAGCAGCGTATCGCCGAAACGGTTGCGCACATCGAGATCACGGGCAGAATATTTATGGTCCAGCAACGCCTTAACCGCATTCAGATCATCCATCGCCGCCGCCGTCATGATCGCAAAATCATAATCCTTTTCATAGCGCGCCAAAGGCAGATGGCGGTTCCATGGCGCATAATGTTTTTTGTAGATGGTTTTGGGTAAATATTGCGAGGCATATTTAAAACGGTAAAGCGGCAAAATCACCCGTTCCTTTTCCCTCTCAATAATTTCAACCAGATCCGGTGGCGGTCCATCACCAGGCCCGGGATCGGGCGGCAGGTCACCTAATTGATAGCCTTGGAAGAATTCAAGTTCTTCTTCATCTCTCGGCAGAGGCAATGTCGCCGCATCCGGATCCCCTGCAATAGGCACCGAGGGCGGTGTCAGTGGTTGCAAGGGCTGCAACGGCTGCGGCTGACCGAACGGAACATTGGGATTGAATACCGGTGGAGGCGGTGCATTGCCACGCGCCATCGGAGGCGGAGTACCACCCAAGGGCGGCAGCGCCGTCTGCGCCGACGCAAAGGCCGCAAAACCCCACACAAAACACACCGTCAGAAAATACTTCATATCGCCGCTCGTACAGCACTATGCCACTAAATGTGGTATTTTAGAAGAGGCTGATGAAGGTTGGTGGATAATTACCGACCATCTGCCCAAGCAAGCTATCTTAGGAAGATATCTTATCGATCTCTTTTTGTACCAGACGTTCTACCAATATCGGTAGATTTGCATCAAGCCATTCTTTCAGCATGGGACGCAAAGCCTCCAACACCAAGTCTTCCACCGTTTCACCCGAACGGAACACCGGAGACGGCGTCGTTTTTGTCGGCTGTGGTTTGGCGGGGGTATTTTGTGCCAATGACTTAAGCGCCTCCGAAGAAGCTTGCGCGGCTTCTTCCGATACCAATGCATCCAGTTCCGTCACTGGTGCAGGTTCCGGTTCAGGCTCTGCTTGTACGGCAGGCTCTTCCACCTCAGGTTCTTCCGCTTCAGGCTCTTCCGCCTCAGGCCCCTCCGGCATCGGCAGGTCGGCAGATTGCTCTTCCACTTCGGTTTCTTCGGCATCTTTTATATTGGTCACCGTTCCATCTTCCCTGACCATATCTGTCAGTTCCAGAATATCAGAATCAATGGGCTTTATTTCCTCGGACACGGACTGCTCCTTATTTTCGGATGCTGGCTGTTCTTCCTCATCATCAGCAATGATGCGCTTGATCGACTGGAGTATCTCCTCCATCGATTCATCTTTTTGTTCCGCTTGTCCTTCTGCTGACATACTAAAAATCTATCACGATCATTTCATCCAACATACTCAGTATTGAATGTAACGAATTATGGCAAGCTGTGACAAGCAAATAGTGCATATTACCCATCTGCCGAGCATTATTTAAAACCCGATAGATTGCCACCTTACATCGTCATAATGCTCCTGCACATTATAGCTATCCACACCAAGTTCCAGATTATCCGCTGTTAAATCTCCCATCACTAGCAGCAGATTGTAAATGGACACGGCACGGTTACGTTGCGCACGAACCAGATTCACCCGCGAAATAAACAGTTCCTGCTCGGCATCCAGCACATCCAGCACCGTACGCGAACCATATTGCTGTTCCTGACGTACGCCATCCAGCGCAATTTCCGCCGCCCGGCTTTCCTCTTCCTGTGCAGCGATGGTTGCAATACTGGTCTGCAGATTCTCCCAGGCCTGAATGGCCGCCTCACGCGCCGCATCCTGCGCATCCGTCAGTTGAAAGTCCGACCGCCGCGCCGCCAGCTTCGATGCCCGTACTTGCGAATAGGCCTGTCCGGCCTGATAGATCGGAATATTAACCTGCACCACCAACGAATCCGAATCAAACTGACTGGCCCCCAGCACACCGGCGCCATCCTCACGCTGCATGGTGCCTACCAGCGACACCTGCGGTAACAGGCTCGCCACATTGGTGCCAATCGCATCATCCGCCGCATCCCGCTGATAGCGCGTTGAAACTATTGTCGGGCTGTTCTCCAGCGCCCGGTCGATGACCTCCTGCAGGGTTTTCGGATAGCCCGGATATTCTGCCGGGAATGCCTGCTCTTCTCCCGGCTCAACGCCAGTCACCCGAATAAATTCTGCGATGGAAGATTCAAGATCACCACCCGCCTGAATGCTATCCGACTGCGCCCGCGCCAGCCGCGATTCGGACTGCGCGACATCGGTACGCGTCACCTCTCCAACATCAAACCGGTCTTGTGATGCCCTGAGTTGCTCCCTTAATACATTCTCATTGCTTTCACTCAATGCCAAGATCGCCCTGTTCTGCACCATATCCATATAGGCCAGCACTGTATCCAGCAGCACTTCCTGCTCGGTCGTTCGCAAATCCGCCCGTCCGGCTTCGACCAGATTCTTCGCGGCGGAATATTGTGCCAGCGTACCACCTCCCCGGAAAAGCGGTTGTTCTAATGTGATTTGCTGTGTACGCGAATCTCCGGCGCTCCATTTAGGTGAGTCAAACCGTGTACGTTGCCGCCCGTCAGAATACAACCCGGTAATGGTCGGGCGAAATCCGGAGACTGCCTGGGCTACCCCTTCATTGGTTTCCTCCAGACGTTTACGCTGCGCATGAATCCGTGGATTTGTCTCATAGGCCGATGCCATCGCCTCCTCCAGCGTCATGGAGGATGCCGTTTGCGGTAAAGCCATACACAAGCTCACCAAGAATAACAGACCAGATAATTGTTTGTTCATAGCGTCCTCTTATAATGAAAATGTTTCCGATTTCTTAAAATCCGGTAGCAGGGCCACCGAAGCATCAAATAACACCTGTTTGTCTTTTTGCCCATTCACAACGCGATAGACCACCGCCTGTCCCAGCCCCAGTTCCGATCCCGGACGCGGGTTGATACATTCTACCGTGAATAACTCTCCCTCCGGTGCCAGCTGTTCGAACAACGTCTCCGGCAACTCCTCGACAGCACCTTCGATCCATATCACATCATACGGCGCCTGCGCAGCACAACCGTTACTAAGCGGTGCCGAAATCACTTCGACCGTTTCAATCCCAAGTTGATTTATATTCTTACGGGCCGTCTCGGCCAGATCACGCCATTCCTCAATCATCACCACTTTGGGCACAAAACCGGATGCCACGGCCGCCGAATACCCCGTCGTGCCACCGATAATCATCATCGTTTCAACCGGATGCCCAGATATCAGATCAAAAAAGCGGCATAACACTCTGGGTTCCATCAAATAACGACCATGCCCCAGCGGTATGTCTTCATCAACATAGGCCGCGCCGGCCAGCGCTTCGGATACGAATAATTCCCTCGGCACATCGGAAATCGCCTGCAAGACCGGTTCGCTGAGCACCTCTCCCGGCGTCAGTTGCCCGTCAATCATACATTTGCGGTAATAGGCGGTATTACTCATTGTCTCCCTAACCATTGCTACTCGCATATGTACGAATATCCGGGCGCGAAGGCAACCGGAAATATAATTTTGCCATTGATTGACCGGATTTTTTTCACTACCCCCGCAAAGGGTGGTATAATTATTTTTTGTTTAATGAGCAGGCAATAGAAAAAATTAACCAAATATCTCATAAAAAGATTAACAAATACGATGAAAATTAACCATTAATTAATACTCTTTCCTTATTCTAGATAAGATAGAGTTAGTTGGTAAGGAGTGGCATTATGTCCATCTATGAAATCATCAAGCATTATGGTTTCTCGCGCCTGCTACGGATGGGAGTAATCATGGCGTTGATGCATGCCTTTATCTTCTCTGCGCCTTCTCCTGTGCAGGCACAGGCCCCTAACGGCCAGTGGGGCGGCGCACCACTCGCCTGCCTGCCGGAACACGCTAAGAAATGGGGAAAGCGGCATGTCAAGACCCCGTGCCACTGCCCGCCGAAAGAGAAATTCTGCCCGCCGCCACTGGATTTGACAACAGATGATCTGTTGATGGAGTTTACCTTATGGCTGCAACTGCAAAACCCGAACGAAGAGCGGATATTCTCTACGGTGATTGCAGCCAGAGATACCAGCGCAGCTGACGAACCGATCGAAAAATTGCTCACAATGGATGTGCGCTACTTGCTGCGTCCGGATCTGGGTGGTTATGGCGATATTTATGGGATGCTACAGGAAGATTTGTATGCGTATGTCGAAGAACATATTCCTGATGTCAACCGCCGCGTCGGTGATTATAGACTGCCAGATAACTGGGACGGAGGTAATCGTGATTTTGATAACAGCTTCACAAAGGCAACGATCAAAATCACCCGTTACTTTGATCCATTTGCCAAGCTCGACAATCTGGATGAGTGGTTATCTTCTGGTGGGGGGTTTATGCCTCCCGATATGATGAGCCAATGTTGCGACGGCGCGGTGTGTCCTGCTGGCTTAGCGATGACTACACAGACAGTCACTGTCGAGCGCGAGATCTGTAATACGATAACGATTCCCGGCGAGATCATCGAAGAAGAAGTGTGCGAAACTACCGATAAATGCGAAAGCGCTGCACTGGAAGATGGCACCCCCATTGCGTGTAAAGATTGCGACGATGTCGATGAAGATACCGGCATAGGTGAATATGAAGTCTGTGCCGGTGCGAAAACCTGTAACAATGTAGTCTGTCAGGTCACCTTCGAGGAGGAATGTGAGATCGTTGAGACACAACTGCCGGATGAATATGAAACGATGTGCGAGATGCAGCAAGTCGATGTGGAAGTGTTAACCTGTAGCAATATCGATATTGAACATCGCCTGGGCTGCTTACTCGAAGGCACTGATATCACGCTAGAAGACGGCAGTGTGATCGATATCGAAACGCTTTCCGTCGGCGATCAGATCATGGGAGACATGGGCCCGGTTACCGTCAAGGCCATTAACAGATTCACCCAGGAGCATGATACGGTATACGGTATTAACGGCGGCAAAGCCTTCTTTACGGAGGAGCATCCTATTCTCACCACCAAGGGGTGGCGTTCGGTCAGACCGGCAGCGACCAGCATTAAATCGGATATTACCGTGGGTGCGCTCATGGTCGGCGATGTGATCCTGACCCGCGATGGCAAACATATCACCGTTGAATCGATCGATAAGCATCCGATCAAGGACGGAGCAACCGTGTATAACATAAAAGTAACAGGTGACGGTACCTTCAGCGCCAACGGCATCCTCGTCAAAGGGTTCGATCAGGTCGAAATTCAATATTAAGGGAGAACACGCAGATGGCAGCTTTTTTACGTAGATTCCTTCATAATGATTCGGGAAGTGTTGTGGCGATTGCAGTGGTTGCTGTGTTTGTTCTGATCGGAGCCGCCGCCCTTGCCGTCGATGTATCGCGTTATCTGATTGTCAAAAGTAAATTCCGCACGGCACTTGACTCTGCCCTGCTTGCTGGCGCATCCGTCGCACGCGAACGGAATGTCGAACAGGTGGTGAATGAATTTTTCCACGCTAACATGCCTGAAAATTATATGGGCACCAACCTGACGACAAGCATCAAAGTCACGACCGATCCGGTCAATTTCTCTTGGACGGCCACGGTGGATGCTGAAATGGCCACCCTATTCGCACGAATGATCGGCATTGACAAGATTGACCTCTTGCAAAAGGTGTCTGTCATGTGGGACATCTCAAGACAGGTCGATGTTGCCTTTACCATTAATACCTCTACCTCCATGTGTCTCGAACGTATTCGCGGAAAACGGGAGGATGGAACATTTGTGATGAGTTATCGCCCGGATCCTCAATGCAATAAACTCAACGCCATGAAAGACGCGATGCACTTCATTATCGAGCACGGGTTTCAACCCATCGAAGGTGTCGGCGGACCGGTATATAATGTGGGGTTGATTCCTTATAATCATAAAGTCAAATTCCCTGATCCGCGCCGCGTGCCGGAAGAATTGCTGGCCATTGAGCGTGATCATACCGACGGCAACCCCGATTATTACCGTGATTTCAGCGACGCAGAACCGTTGCAGGCGTTAACTCCTCTGCGCCCTATTGCTTCGCAAGCGGATAAGAATTATCTACTCACTCAGATCGATCTGATCAGTCAAACACCTTACGGTTCGGGGTGGGTACGTTCCAATATTGCCGTCCTGAGCGGTGCACTGATGCTTGATCCCGACTACCACACCTATTTTAACGGGGCCATGCCCGGAGTAATGGATCCAATGAAATCCGATAAAGTCCTGGTGATGATGACCGACGGCGCCAATATCGGATGCTGCTATGCCGCCTATCCGGAAGATCATTTCAGCAATCAATATCTCTATCTCTATGCCATGGATAATGCACATCTGACCGGCTATGGCGGAGAAGAATGGTTCACCGAATATGCCGAGGGTTTCGGTCTGGAAGAGGTGGGACTGTGCGACAGGCTCAAAACAGCCGGCGTCACCATCTATTCCGTTGTCTTTGATGTGGATGATCGTGATCCGGGCGGTAAGGAAATCAAACGCGTCTATGAAGACTGCGCAAGCAATCAGCAGTTCTTCTTTGATGTGGACAGTGCTCCGGCATTGGTGCGCGCCTATCAGACCATCGCATCATCATTCAACCGCCTGCGGATTACCTATTAATCCACCTGATCGCGCCGCTCCCTGCGGATGAGGCTTGACCCGTGCCTTGAGTCGCTATATGGCTATTCCCTCTTTGAAAGCCTTGGCCCGGTGGCAGAGTGGTGATGCAGAGGATTGCAAATCCTTGTACGGCGGTTCGATTCCGTTCCGGGCCTCCACTTAATTAATAGAGTCAGCGAGTTATAACACGCACAGAATGATCTTCTCTTACGCTGTATAATAATCATACAATTCGCCTGATTTTTCACTTGATGCGCAAAAATTCTAATAAAAGACCTCCTGTTTGTTAAGAGTTTTTTAAGCTTATTGTTCCATCATGGAACACGAGCGGAAAGGGAATTAAGCGCCAGGTGGAACAAAACAATACAGGGATATTTTCAGCAGGGCTGGACGGTAATGATACTGTCGTCGGCACCGACGGTGCGGATACGCTGTATGGCTATGATGGCAGCAACCGTTCCATCTCCGACGATGACAAAGATACGCTGACAGGTGGACTAGGCAAAGACCTGATCTATGGCGATGCCGATGATGATGTGTTGTATGGCGGCACACAACTCCATCATCCGGATGATGACGGCGATACCCTGTCAGGCGGGCTGGGCAATGACCAGCTTTACGGCAATGGCGGCGCGGACATGCTCTATGGCGATAGCGGTGACGATACATTGCATGGCGGCGTCGGCAATGATGTACTGATTGGCGGCAGTACCCGGGATGACAGCCTTGACGGCAACGATATGCTGATCGGCTCGTCCGGTTTGGATCAGATCTATGGCGGCGCGGGCGATGATACGATCTATGGCGGCCACGGCAAGGTCGACGAATCGGACGGCGCCGATACCATCGAAGGCGGCGATGGTGATGACCTGATTTACGGCAATGGCGGCGATGATGTGTTGATCGGTGGCGCAGGCAATGACACACTTTATGGCGGCTTCGGCATGAATACGCTGACGGGCGGCGAAGGTGACGACGTCTTCTTTGTCAACGATGTCAGCAGCGTCACGG
>JANQJY010000047.1 GCA_028281385.1 Rickettsiales bacterium
AAAGCAGTGGTGAATGCGATTGTCGGGCTGCATGCGACGGGCGGATCAACGAATCACACCCTGCATCTGATCGCGATTGCAAAAGCAGCGGGCATTCAAATCGACTGGGATGATTTTGCCGAACTGTCGGCTGTGACACCGCTTTTATGCCGTATCTATCCGAATGGTGAAGCGGATGTGAATCATTTCCATGAAGCGGGCGGGGTGCCGTTTATTATCCGTGAGCTGCTCGACGTTGGATTGTTGCATGACGATGTGACGACGGTTCTCGGCAAAGGGTTGCGCCGCTATACGCAATTGCCGGAGTTGAAGGATGATAAGGCCGTATGGGAGGATGCACCGGCAACCTCGCGTTTGCCGAATGTGGTAACAAGCGCCAAGGAGCCGTTCAGTGAAGATGGTGGGTTGCAACTGGTGCAGGGAAATCTGGGACGTGCGGTGGTGAAAACCTCGGCATTGAAAGAGGAACATATGTCGATTACCGCACCGGCGCGGGTCTTTACCTCGCAAAAGGCATTGCAGGAAGCGTTTGAAGCCGGGGAATTGCACGGTGATTTTGTCGCGGTGGTAACGGGGCAGGGCCCTAAAGCCTGCGGCATGCCGGAATTGCATAAACTGACACCTCCTTTAGGCGTGTTGCAGAATATGGGCTTCAAGGTAGCATTGGTGACCGATGGACGGATGTCCGGCGCGTCGGGGAAAGTATTGGCCGCGATTCATGTCTCACCGGAATCACTGGCGGGTGGTGCGCTGGCGAAATTGCGCGATGGTGATGTGATTCATATTGATGCGAAAAAAGGTGTTCTCGAAGCGCAGGTAGAGGCAGCGGAATGGGATAAGCGTGATCTTGCATCTCTGCCGGAAGATGCGGTGCCGTTTGCTCTGGGCCGTCATTTATTTGCTTCTGCGCGTGCCGGGGTCAGCAGTGCGGAAGAAGGCGCCAGCTTTTTACTGGTTGGAGGTGATCATGGTTAATCTGGTTGCAGATGTCGGTGGAACCAATGTCCGCTTCGCCCTGTGTGAGCCGGACAGTATCACGCTGCAGGAGCCGCGCAAATATCCTAATGTGCAGTTTGATTCACTAGAAGATGCCATTACATATTATCTGGCCGATGTAAAACAATCGCCAAAGAATGTCTGTCTGGCAGTGGCCGGACCGATGCATGCGGAGGTGATTAAACTGACCAATATCGACTGGCAGTTCCGTGCGGACGAACTGAAAGCAACGTTCGGGTTCGACCTGTTGGTCATCACCAATGACTTTACGGCGCTAGCGATGTCGGTGCCGCATTTGGAAGAAGACGGGTATGTGAAAACAGGTGGCGGTTCTCCCGTAGAGCATCGCCCCATCGCCGTTTTAGGCCCGGGAACGGGGCTTGGCGTGTCTGGTCTGGTGTGGAGCGGTTCAGGCTGGATCCCGATCGAAGGAGAAGGCGGTAACGCCGCATTTGCCCCAGTCAATGAACTGGAAATAGCGTTGCTTTCGCGTGCGATAAAAGACAAACCCTTTGTCCGTTCAGAAGATTTTATCAGCGGCAACGGCTTAAGCTATCTGCATAGTTTGTTGCAGGAAATAGACGGAAGGCCGGATGAACAACTGGCGGCCAAGGACATTACCTGGCGGGCGAAAACCTCGGATTGTGACCGGTGCAAATGCACGATTGACGTATTCTGCGGTATGCTCGGCAGTTTTGCTGGTAATATTGCGCTCAGCTTTGGTGCGCTTGGAGGGGTCTATATTGGCGGCGGTATCGTACCGCAGTTTGAGGAATTATTCGTGCGCAGCCCGTTTCGTGCATCGTTTGAAGCCAAGGGACCGTTTACGCAGTATGTCAGCAGCATCCCCACCTATGCCCTACATTCTCACAGCCGTAACGCGCTGATCGGTGCGACTGCCATATTACAACTTCATCTGCAGAAAGAATTGCATCATGCCTGATCTTGCTACTATGTTTCCGACACGCTCGCTGATTCCGGTGGTGGTAATAGACGATGCGAATGATGCCGTGTCGTTGGCCGAAGCCCTGCTGGCAGGGGGGATTACATCGATTGAAATTACCCTGCGCACCGAAGCTGGTTTGCCGGCGATTGGCGCTATTGCCAAAGCAGTGCCGGATATTCTGGTCGGCGCAGGGACGGTGTTATCGCCGGCGCAGATGGAACAGGCGGCCAATGCAGGTGCTGTGTTTCAGGTCAGTCCGGGGGTAACGGATGTGCTGGCCGATTACGCCAAGGCTAAAAATATCGCCTGGTTGCCGGGCACGGCGAATGCCTCGAATGTCATGCTGGTAAAGGAATATGGTTTTTCGCATGTTAAACTATTTCCGGCTTCACTGGTCGGCGGCGTGGGGATGATTAAGCAATTTACTTCGGTCTTTCCTGATGTCCGGATTTGTCCGACGGGCGGTATCAGCCGTGAGAATATGCATGATTATGCGGCGCTGAATTCCGTATTTGCGATCGGCGGTTCCTGGCTGGCCCCGAAAGCGGCCATGCAAAACAAGGACTGGGCCGGTATCACACAGATTGCCAAAGAAAGTGTCGCCGCACTGGCCGGTGCCTGATAGCTTTTCATCAGAGGGTCGTAGGTTCGAGTCCCGTAGGGCCATGGCATAAGAAGCACCTCCTCATGCCGAAAATTGTGTAACCCATGTCTTTGGAATAATCTGTTACCTATCTCTCAATAAGGGCACAATTAGTAAGGCGATAGTAACTCTTAGCATTTTTTTGCACCCCGAATCAATATATGGTATGGTTTCCTTATGAAAACTGCTATATATTCTTCTTGTTATTGCGGGTGATAATCATTATTATTTAATGTATGGAAGCTTTAATGCCTATTCTTATATCCAAGAAAACCGCTCTTGATACATTGTGTCATTATAGCGACCACAAGTGCCCTTGCCTTGTCATGCATTACCAGTTTATTGATGATAACAACCAGTTAATGCGTGCATGGTTTTCCATACAAGTGGTGGTATTGAAGGAAAAAACGATGTTCGCCAGGACGGATGTGATCGATTTATCTGAAGCTGCAACGACGTTGGCTGTTTTGCCTGACGAATGTTCGGAAGATATTTATGAACTTTTGCAGCTCCATGAGCATGACGCGCCAACGATGCATTAAAAACCGGCTACATCCTTGATGACGATATGACAGGTATTTAGTTCATCGCTGTTGCGGTAGATGGCGGCTGCGTCGTTACCTTGCACACAGTTTGGGCTGAGTGCAGGGCGGGCCGCCACCATAAAACCGGTAGCAGGTTTGCCGTCGTCGATTTTCTGGTCAATACCAGCCATCGCGTTAGCAGATAGAATCTCGCCGTAGGTGACGGCCCTATCTGTTTGTTGTCCAAAGAACAGGTAGCTACCGTAATAACCATCAAAACGACTTTTATTATCCTGCGCTTCACCAATATCAGGGTGTAGCGACCAACCGGCACCTGAATATTGGCTCGCGGGGACATTCTCGCCAATGATGGCGTGATAGCCCGACTCACCCGGGCCACTTATGCCGCTATATTCTCCGTCGATCAATCTGGCCAGTGCCAAATGTTGCCAGAACAACATAACTTCCTGATGTGTATCAGCCTTGCTCGAAATGCCGATCTTGTTGTCTCCGTCGCCATCTTTTGTGTTCCACAGAGGTGAGGCGTTATCAAAATCACCAGGTAGTGCACGATATTTATACTTAAACTGTGACACCGCACCACGATAGTGGTCCACCTCAGAGATGATCTGCTTATATTTCGACATCGCATTGGAATGTTGGAGGGTGACAGTTATTCCCATGACAAGCCCGCACAGGACAAGGAGTGTGAAAATGCGTGATAGGCCAAAAGACATAATGACTCCTTGTTTATTCCCTGTTTACGATAATAAGTTTTAGTATTCATAACCTGAAAATCAAATTGTGCAACTAATAATCATTATTAATTGTATTGACATCTTCATCTGAATGAGGGAATGATAACTCAATACTTAAACAGCCGGAGAACCCCCATGCCTGCATCCATGAGTTACTGCGTTCACTGTCCTAAAGACGTACCTACAACAGTGTTTATCTGGATACCGGCAGTAATGTATTATTTGAAATATGGTTGAACCAAATAGTTTTTATCGTAGATGACAGACGACACTGAACAACCAAAGGGGGAAAAAATTGATTTCTCCGCCTATGAACGCAAACCGTCACCTGACACAGGGTGGCGCGCAGATACAAAGCTTGGGCGTGCTTTAATACATATGATCGACCCTGCTAAGCGTTCACACACACTAAAGTCACTGCCGCGCGATAGTGATGCCTATAGCGATTTAATTAGAAATATACGTTTGCGTGCGATTGACAGTGTTGTTCCCTCACGCCGTGAACAGAGTGAGATTAGACTGGAACAATTATATGACCAGCTGAATGTTGCAGATCTGATTTACAAGGCAATATCCACCCCACCTGATCAGTTAAGTACTCTAAAAAGCTATCTCTCCGCCGCGCTTTATTACGAGATTGGCGAATTACTGACGCAACGCACGGATGATTTAAACCAACAGCATGTGAACAGGATCTTTGATACCGCTATTGATCGTCTTACTAATAAGACGACCGATCAAATAAAGGGAACTACTCATGATGATAATAAGAAAAATGAATTGCGAGAAAAACTGAACGCTGTGATCGAAGATCTGCGCGGCCCAATGAAAGAAAGCATGAACGCTCTTCTTACTGCCTGCTTTCATCCGGAGTTTAGGAAAGACGCCTTGATCGGCAGACAGGAAATCCGGGCACATATCCTGCCTATAGTCAATAAGCAGTTTGCAGAATTATTGAGGGCAGTAGATCACGGCAAAAGCAAAGAAGATGAAACGTTGAATGATGATGAACTCATGCAGCGTTATGGCAAAGAGCCATTTCTTCAGTTCGCACACAATATTATCGGAGATTTTCCACATGCCATCGATGCTAAGCCACAATCACAGAGTGCAATTGAAAAGCTCACCTTCTGGCGTAATAAATACACCAAACTCGAAATATGTAAACGACTTTATACCCGGTTAGAGGAAGAACCATATCTGACCAATACACGCTTCGATACTATTTTTGATGGTATTCGACAGGATGTGATGGGTACCATCAGACGTTACGTGGGAAGACGAGGCGGTGATGCAAGTCTGCCCTCTGACGGTGAATTGCTGACTGATCTTCAAGACAAAATCCATGAAACAATAGATGAGTTGTCTATTCAAGAACATGAATCTAAAGATACATTCAACCGTTAACCTGAAGGAGAAATATCATGTCCAAACATTTCATATTGCTTACGGCTTTTGCCGTCATGAATCTGAGCATATCATCTGCAGCTGTCGCAGTGGAACTGGTGATTGGTGAAGAAAAAGTAGAACCGGGTATTGTCTATATTTTCGAGGGGGCAGTTAAAGATCATATCGTGCCCGTACATATGCACCTTAAACAGGAAAACACCCATGTGCATATTGAAGCGCGGGTGAATTGGGACGAACATAAGCAATCCATCCCCAAAGGAACACCGGCCGGTGGCTTTGTACCCTATCTGAGAATCAATGCCAGGGTCATTAATGAGAAAACGGGCTTAAGCACATTTGTTGATCTGTTGCCGCATATCAATTTGATCGATAATTTTCATTATGCCCGGAATATCACATTACCTGGTGCTGTTTCCGACAGCTATTCGGTCACATTCACTATTATTCCTCCTGCCCTGCATGAGCTTGCATTGCATAAGGATTGGGTCGAGGCTTATGGTGAAGCATTTACCGAAAAGCAAACATTTAGTTACAAAAATGTCAACTTTGAGGAAATTGCCAAAGCAACCCGGTAAAGTCATGTCCCTGCATCGTGCATTACTTATATTCTCAGGGCTGATCTGCGTAGCATTGGGCGCATTGGGAATGATATTACCGGTCTTGCCAACGGTTCCCTTCTTGCTCGTGGCACTATGGTGCTTTGCCCGTAGCTCGCAACGCTTTCATGATTGGTTGTATCATCACCGCCTGTTTGGTCCGTCACTACAGCGCTGGCAGCAGCATCGCGTGATTCCGATTTACGCGAAAACAATCGCCCTGCTATCCATGATAGTAAGCGCGGCCTATGTAATTGGCTATACCAACACCTCTCTTATCATCATTCTGCTGATGCTTGCTGTGATGATTTACGGTGCATATTTTATTTTGACTAAACCAAGTCGTCCGTTGAGCGCATCACAACAATGAAAATATCGTAGCCGCTGATCAACTTGATAGCCTTAAATATCATCAGTCAGTGCTTTCACCGGAAGAGAAGGGAATACTAAATATTGACGGCTGATTGGTGTAATTTTAGTAAGGCGATAGTAAGGCCGTTCGTTAAAAGCCCATAGGTTTTAGTAAAATGTGAGAATCGCCAAAGAACCAAGAATCGGCTTGTTTTCGAGCTTATTAAAAGACTATAGAGTATTATTAAAACTCAGGTTGCCGGAACTTTTTATCATCAGTCCTTTGTTCTGAATATCGGTGTGGCCTAATGTCACAGGATGTTTCACTATGGTACGACGTGTAAACAAACGTGCCTTTCAGGCCGCATCCTGCGTTTGCCGGGAAGGTTTATTTCCGTTGAACGGTGCGAACACGTTGAGTGGAACAGGAGAATATGTCTGCAAAAACAGATAATTGAGATAGCATAGGAAATATGTCGGACGGTTTGCAGTCCGGATACAAAAATAGACTTTTGGCCCTTCCTTTGTTTAATTGAGTGCGTGTATAAGCGATGATGGAGTATGCCATGCCTTTTTACCATTCTCTTTACGTATTGTTGTTTACGATTGTTTCCTTAGCTGTTCATTGCGGGTCCTCTTTCGCTTATGCTCATCAGGAGGAAGATGATTTCTTCGATCTATCCCTGAATGAGCTAATGGCGGTGGAGGTAACGTCGGTCTCGAAGAAGGCGGAGAAGGCATTTGATGCACCGGCGGCAATCTTTGTTTTGACGAATGAAGAAATCAGGCGTTCCGGGGCGGAGAATCTGCCGGAGGCATTGCGGGCAGTACCTGGCCTTCAGGTAGCACGGATTAATGCCAATAAATGGGCCGTGAGCGCGCGCGGGTTTAATACTCAATTCTCGAATAAGCTATTGGTTCTGATTGACGGAAGAAGTATTTATACTCCGCTTTTTTCCGGAGTGTATTGGGACGCGCAGGATGTACCAATGGAGGATATTGACCGCATTGAGGTCATTCGCGGGCCGGGAGCGACCCTGTGGGGCGCCAACGCGGTGAATGGCGTCATCAACATTGTCACGAAACATTCCAGGGAAACACAGGGAGCGTATTTCTCGGCCGCGGCAGGCAATCACAGTTTCAGGAATGTGGAAGCACGTTATGGTGGTCAGTTCGATGGTGGGCATTACCGCGTGTATGCCAAGGGCAATCATTATGGCGAAACGCAGTTAATGACGAATGCGGATGCCAATGATGACTGGCACAAGCTTCAGGGCGGTTTTCGAGCAGACTGGCAGAGTGATGGCAAAAACAGCTATACGCTGCAGGGCGATGTGTATGTGAGTGAGATAGACGCCACGGATATTACGCCGTTTCCGGTCGCGCCATTTGCGACAACCACGACAGGAGACAATGAAATAAACGGTGGTAATATTATGGGAAAATGGGATCATCATCTCTCAGAGCGATCCGATATATCCCTGCAGCTTTATTATGACCGGACCAATCGGCAGGATGTTATAGCCAATCAGTCAGTCGATACATTCGATATCGATTTTCAGCATAACTGGGTTGCGAATGACCGGCATGACGTAACATGGGGTGTGGGATATCGTCTGATCATGGATAGTTTGGAAGAAAGCGTTGTCGTCAACCTTGATAAGATGGACCTTACTACGGATATTTTTAGTGCTTTCCTGCAGGATAAAATTACCCTGATTGAAGAAGAGCTTTATCTTACTGCGGGTACAAAGTTTGAACATAATGATTTTTCCGGTGTGGAATTACAACCCAGTGCGCGGATGGCGTGGTATCCTTCTGAGAGTCATACTGTGTGGGCATCTGTTTCACGTGCCGTTCATACACCGGACCGCAGTACGTATGATATGTCTCTTGCATTATCTGCCATTCCTGCAAGTCCGGGTAGTCTGGTCAGGGTTGTGGGCAATAAAAATTTAGATTCTGAAGAGCTTATTGCCTATGAATTGGGGTATCGTGTCAAACCTGATGAAGATCTTGCACTGGACATGGCCGCTTTTTTCAATGACTATGATAAATTATTTGCGCTCCAAACTATTACTCCTTTTTTGGACGCGTCATCATCATTTCTTCCGGCGCATTTCGTGATTCCACAACATTTCAGCAATGCTATGGAAGGAGAAACCTACGGCATTGAATTGTCCGCTACATGGAATGTGACACCGGAATGGGCGCTGTCATCCTCTTATTCATATATCGATATAGATTTGAGTATAGATTCGAGAGGAGGGACCGTAAGTACCGATGCATTGGGCAATGAGGACAGTACCCCCAATCACCAGGCGGCTATACGTTCATTTTTGAATCTGCCGCACAATGTACAATTTGATAATCAGCTTTATTTTACAGATAATATTGCCTCCAGTTCAAATGTGCAGCCTGGTGATGCGGAAACCTATTGGCGCTTCGATACGCGAATAGGCTGGCAACCGATGGAGAATATAGAGTTCAGTATTGTTGGACAGAATTTGTTGGATGACTGGCATCCGGAGTTTGCTGGTGGAATATTTTCAACGCAATCAGAAATTGGCCGCACAATTTACGGAAAAGTGGTTTGGAGATTCTAGGCTATAAGATGAGATATTTACTTATTGGCCTCGGTTCTCTGGCATTGGTTTTTGCTGCGACACATGTAGTGTCTGCCGGTTATGCAGATGACGATGTGGAATATAAGGTAAAAGCAGGGATGCTTTACAACTTTGCCAAATTTGTAGAGTGGCAGACGACGAAACTCACCTCGGAAGGTGATTTACATATTTGTATTCTCGGTCAGGATCCTTTTGGCGCCATTCTTAATCCGATTGAACGAAAAAAAATCAGAAACCATTCTATCAGAGTACATCGAATAACCAGTATGGGGCAGGCCAGTAAATGCCATGTCGTATTTGTCAGCCAGTCAGAAAAAGACAGTATGGCATGGGTTTTAAAAGAGCTGGGTAATAATATGGTGCTGACGGTCAGTGACATCGATGCTTTTGCGCAAAAAGGCGGAATGATCGGATTCGTCAAGGAAGGGGAAAGAATTCGCTTTGAGATCAATACGTCTCAATACAAACGTGCCGGCATTAAAATTCATGCAAAGTTGTTGGAGTTGGCGATATTAAGGGAATAATATGAAGTTACCGAAGCTGTTTCTTAATCTTCCCACCAAGCAAAAGCTCACGGTTATCATTTTCTCCGTCAGTACATTTTGTGTGCTGCTCGGTACGCTGTTATTCGCTATTTTCGATATTTACCAGCAGCGCAAAATCATGGTGGAAATTCTGTCGACCGCAACCATTATTGTTGGTGACAGAAGCAGCGCTGCCCTTCTGTTTGATGATAAGGACCTTGCAGTGGACAATCTTAAGGCGCTGAGCGCCAATAAATCCATTCAATATGCCTGCATTTACGATCGTTCAGGTGAGGTTTTTGCCTCGTATTTTTTTTATAATGGCAGTCGCGGATGTCCTCCTTTCGTTGAAGGGCATGAGCTTTTCAAGAATGAACGTCTGCGTATCAGCAACCCGATCTACGAGGATGAGGAGTTGCTGGGGTGGATTTATATCGAATCCGATCTTCGGCGTATTTATGAGTTTATTATTGAATGGTTTGTGATTGCTCTGATTGTTGTTAGTATTGTGTTTGTTGTGGCTTACCTGCTTTCTTTGACATTTCGCAGAATTATTTCAGGGCCGATCTCGCATCTTGTAGACGTAGCCAATGAAGTTTCACGTGAGAAGAATTATCACGTCCGTGCGGTGAAACAGTATGATGATGATCTGGGTATTTTGGTGGGCGCGTTTAACGATATGCTTGTCCAGATTGAAGAGCGGGACAAAGCATTGATAGAGGTGAATCTCGGACTGGAGAATAAAGTAGCGGAACGGACAAAAGACCTGGAAGAAGCAAAGCAGAAAGCGGAAGAAGCCAACATTCTGAAAAGTGAATTTCTGGCAAATATGTCGCACGAGTTGCGCACTCCGATGCATACTATTTTGAATTTTTCTACCATCGGACTTAAAATGGTTGAACGGGGTGATAAACAGAAACTGGAAGAAATTCTAGGCCGCATCACGACAAGCGGTGAACGGTTGCTCTTATTACTGAACGCACTGTTGGATCTTTCGAAACTGGAATCGGGAACGGTTGAGTTCGATCTGGAGAAAGGCGATATGCTGGATGTCATCAAGGAGTCCTGTGAAGGGTTTAAGGATTTGATGAAACAAAAAGGTCAAACCATCATAGTAAATCATCATGAAGGTGACACGACAGCTATATTCGATGAACAGAAAATAACGCAAGTGCTGTGGAATTTGCTGTCTAATGCACATAAATTCACAGAAGAAGACAAAGAGATAATGATTGACGTTGTGGAAGATACAATTGTTTTTGATGGTCAGGATGAAGCGCCTGCACTGAGAGTGTCGGTGATCGATCGGGGCATCGGTATTCCCGAAGATGAACTGGAGACAATATTCGATAAATTCATCCAGAGCAGTAAAACCAAAACCGGTGCAGGAGGTACAGGGCTTGGCCTGTCTATCTGCAAGGAGATTATTGTGGCGCATCACGGTAGGATATGGGCGGTTAACAATGACAGGGGAGGAGCAACTTTCTCATTTGTCACCCCTAAAAAGATTATCACACCTAATGTTGTGGGAGTACGAACGTGATGCAGGTCGTATCGACTCAAGCACGCTGGTATTTGGCTATCACGGCATCCAGCGCTTCCTTGTCATAAGGCTTGGTGAGATATTCATTGACACCGCTTTCAAATCCTTCTTCTATTTGTGCCTTATAGGCTGCGGCGGACTGCATGATAATAGGAATATCTGCGAATTTCGGATTTGCTCTGAGCTTCCTGGTCAATTCTACGCCGCTCATTCCCGGCATCATACGATCCAGTAGTATGAGTGAAATGTCGAATTCATGGAGACGTTCAAACGCCTCTTCAGCATCACGTGCGAATACAAGTTCAAAATCGGTATCCTCAAGCATGTAATGTAACACTTCGAGGTTTATGACATCATCATCAACGACCAGAATTTTTTTCGCTTTATTGTGCATATTCATCCTCTCCTATTCTGGCAGTATGCACGCACTTAAAAGGAAAGGCAATATGGAATCTTATTTTTTCAACGTATTGTTTCTTATCGAGAATTTTGCCTTTATGTATGATGGTAATTCGAGGAAAGACAGCGGGTTTTTTATGGTGGATACATAGCGTTTCTGAGCAGTTGTCAGTTTGACTTTAACAACCAATAGTGGTGATCATAAGACGTCATTTTAGCCTTTCTGTCGATATAGCCGGTGTCACAGCTGCCACCAATGGCTTTGCAGATTCGGGTGGGTGGTGCGACCGTTTAACGAATCACTGCACCCGGTTTTCTGGCGGCAGGGTTTGGCGGGTCGTCCATGCGTTGATTGGCGCGGTTGATCGTTTCCACGGTTTTCAATTGTTTTTGTTTTTTGCTATTTTGTCGGCGTTGTTCCTCGGCGCGTTTGACGGCCATATCGCGCTCACGGATTGCCTGGCGGATCGAGGCTTTGGCGCCGACTTCCACCGGCTTGGCATCTTTCGGGGTTTGCATGCTACCGCGCATTTTTGCCAGCTGATCCTTGCTTAATTTGCCCGATACCGCTTTGAGCTGACCGGAAGAGGCAGCGGCGGGCCGCCCCTGCTGCATGGCTTCGGCCGATTCTCTGCGCGCGGTGTTCTGTGCGCTGATCTGCATTGACAGATCATTGCCTATATCGATGCGTTGATTGCGAAGCTCACGTTCCTGCGTGTCCTGATGGACGGCGTTGCGCGAGAATTTTACCTGTGCGGTTTTGCGCTTGTCACGCCAGTCATCACCATGCGGATTGCGGTGATCGCGTTCGGTCAGTTTATTAAGCGTCAGATCGAGTCCGGCTTCAATCTGATCGAATAATTCGCCAAAACGTTTTTCCTTCGGATGATGCCAGTCTTTCGGCATATGCATGATCTGGTTATACAGCGCCTTGCCGAGCTGATCATCCTGCCCGTGCTCGGCCATACGCAGTGCTTCGACCTTGGCGACATAGCCAAGTTTGCCGACAGCATCATTCGCCTTTGCGATCACCGGATGGTGCAACAGGCGTGGATCACGCGCGGTGGCTTTGGCCAAATGAAATTCATAGACGTCGATCACCCCTTCAATCGCATCAAGCAGATTCAGATTGGCGGTGGCATCAGGCGTCAGCCCGTGTGCAATAAACCCCCGGCCGATTTTGACTTTCAGCTTGCGCAGAATATCCTTGGCGATCTCGACCGATTGGCGCTTCACCGGTTGTCTCATCATCTCGACGCTGGAATAGGTGTGATGCGTATTGACGAAATTATCGGCGATGCGGTTGATAGTATCGGCATGGTATTTCGCGGCATCGCGAGGACTGCGTGGGTCTTTGTTAGCCAGCGCGGCGGCGACGGCGAATAATTCATCTTCGGTGTAGCTGTAAACCGGCGGCGGTGGCGGCTTTTGCAGATTTGCATCACTGAACGGTGAGTCCTCCAGTCTTGGCAGACCCCAGTTGCGGCCCGATATGCCGAACATGATTTCAAATGGTTTGCGCATCCATGGGCGAATCCAGCTGTGGGTGGTCTGGCGCTCAAGGATTTTCTTATACATATATTGTGCGCCGGTGCCATATTGGTTGGCCTTGCTTTTATCAATCCGCGGCTTGCCGAATGAAGGGATATAGCGGTCATTATCGATGGCCTCGGCAAGGAAGGATGAAATTGCCAGAATTTTCGGTACCTTTTTCACATCATTCTGATCGAAGGAGCCATCCGGAAAAAATTCCTGGAACAGATAGTTACGCAGGATGGCGAGATTCTCACGCATTCCTACCAGCTTGCCGAAAGCCTTATGATGCGGATCGTTCAGCGGTGCATAATCGACATTCTCAGCAATGACATAATCAAAGAACGGATAGCGCAACGGAGCAAAACCGAGGTTATGTTTCGGATCGCGTATCAGCTGGCGATGTGCTGCCCAGCTATTTTCACGCGGGATGACGAACTTCCCGATACCGGTGCGGAATTTGACATGAGAATCGAGATTGCTCGTCTTGTTAACTTCCGGCTCACTTGCGAAATGCGCATTTATCTCCTCGACAAATTCGTCATACTCAAACCCTTCGGATAATTCTACCGGACTAAGACCATCTGCCATACACACCAACTCACACGGTTATTATTCGGTTGTTTTCTATTCTTCATTTTTTGCTTCATCCTGTTTTTCCGGCATGGGTGGCGGTGGAATCTCCTCCTCCAATGCCGGGGCGATTTCTTCTTTCGGCGCTTCCTGGGCAGCTTTGGGCACAGCCACTTCATCGCGCAGATTATCCGGGTTCTGCAACTCTGGTACCGGTTCTGGCTCGGGGATCGCTTCTTCATGGGCTGTTGTTGCTGACTGTTCCGGCGGCATCGGAGCAGGGATGTCTTCTGCCGGTTCCGGCT
>JANQJY010000070.1 GCA_028281385.1 Rickettsiales bacterium
TCCGGCGGCGCTTCACGTCCGGTACGGCCGGTAGCGGGACAATGCACTTCCTCTTCCTCCTCCCAGTCGCGGCCATGGAACTGCAGGCCGAATTTGATGCTGGGATCGGCAAAGGCGGTCAGCGCATCGAACGGCACGACCAAATGCTCGGGCACGTTATTAAAACTCAGTGAAATCTCGAAACGGTCTTCATGAACCCGGAAATCCCAGTACTGATGCTGGACGACGATGGTGATTTCCTCCGGATAGCGCTCGCGCAACATCGGCGACATCTGCACACCGGGATGCTGCGTGAGAAAGGAGACGAAAAAATGATGCTCGCCCGGCAGGCCGAACTGTGCGGCATGCTCCATCGCGTCGCGCACGACACCACGCATTGCATCGTCGATCAATGCCGGATAATCAATCATATCATGTGGTATCTTCGTATCCATGGCTCCATTCTACCGCCTAACTTCAGTATAACGCAAGTGAAATAGCGAGGAAGGCGGTGCTATAAATCTTTGAGCAGGTCTTTGGGGCGTACACCGAGCGCTTCGCATAGATAACAAATCGTCAGCAGTTTGGTATTGCGTTTACCGCTTTCAAGCATACTCAGGTGACCTACGGCAAATCCCGATGCTTCGGATAAGTCTTCCAGCGTCATATTGTTTGCCAGTCGTGCTTTGTGCAGGGCAGTGCCAAATGTGGACAATCTTTTTTCGTCGGATCGCATGCTTGACATCGCGGTGATTACAGATCTTTGAACAAGTCTTCAGGTCGAACCTGCAATGCTTCGCTTAAATCCATCATCGCTTTGAACGAGGGACTTCGGCTCCCACTTTCCACCATACTGATATAAGTGCGTTCATAGCCGGACTCTATTGCTAATTGTTCTTGTGACAAGCCTCTGGATTCGCGGATTTTGCGTAATGTCCGGCCGAATGTTTTCTTTGCCTGTGATAATTTCATGCTTGACAAAATAACAGAATGTCACCACCAGTTACGTCACTACATGTCACGGTAACAATAGGTTTGTTATGGAAAGTCCTTACTTACCCACCCCGACGCGCCGCATCGAACTGATTGATCTGGTGCTGACACTGGATAGTGTCAGCCAGCGATTGCTGACGGTTTCAACCGACGGCGGATTGCTGACAAAGCGCGAACGGCAACTGCTCGTCTGCCTTCAGCAACGATATCATAGCGGATATGAACAGTGTGAGCGGATTATCAGAAAATAGGAAGTGAGGGGATTCTGTTGCCCGGCTCCCCCCAAGCCGCGTTTACTGACTAGAACTCAGTGTCACGCCCATTAGGCAGCAACACGAGCTGCACCGACAAAATTGTCGTTAGCAGCAACGAGTGCAACATTGTTGTTAGCACTTAGTTTAAGGTGATCCATTAGCCCCATGAATGGGAATCGGCGGTATCATGCCGGGCAAAAACCATGTCTTTACTACGTTTGTCGATCCTGATTCACCCCCACCATGCAGACTGGTGATCTGCATGGTGGAGGTGCCGGGTTCCGCCCCCGGGTCCAATCCGCTTATTTCACATCGCCATTTATTGCCATAGTCATAAATGACTCTTTCAATATAGGGAGGAAAGGACGGTTTGTGAAGAGATTAGTTTTATATTGTCATTCTCGCGTAAGCGGGAATCTTACTGTCATATGGCACAAAGACCCCTGCTTTCGCAGGGGTGATACGCTATGTTTACGTGGTGCAGTGCAATAAATCGCTCTGTCAATCACAAAAAATATAAAATTTTATCTATTTTAGGCTGATTTGCCCCAAACCGTCACAAAATCGTCATATTTCTCGGGTAGTATGAAAAGGTAGAGAAAAGAAAAACATGTGTAGTTAGAGTGTGAGTGAATGTTATGGCGCTGAAAGCCCCCGACCTGAATCCCAAGAAAGATTTTCCTGACTTTGCTGAGGTGGCAGGGCGTGTGCAGAAGCTGGCGTATCAACTGCGTGTGGTGCATGAATCAGGCGATAAGCAGAAAATAGCATCCGGAATCGAGCGGTGGTTTTCCGCCGATGTGGTAATGGGTGAACAGACCAGATGGTGGGCGGAATTTATCAAAGGAGGCGGAGAATTCTTCGGTGATGTGGGAAGCGCAGTCTCCGGCGTTTATCATGCCTCTCAGGAAAAATCCATAAAGTCTCTTTTTGCCGGTGACAGGGTACCTTTCCCTGAAGAAGTGGCGGTAGTGGCCAGTCAGATTATTGCTGCCGAACATCAGAAGGTGCTGGGCGGCGGATTCTGGCAGCAGTTGTGGAATGATCCGATAGGATATATCGGCGATTTGATAAGCAGCTGGCAGGGAGAAAAAGACTGGCATCACCTTCGCCAGGAACGGATTGCCAAAAACGCCTATATTGAGCTTATCGAAGCAGGTGTCGATAATGATTCGGCGTTGCTGTTAACAGGTGTAAAAGCCGATAAGAATGGTATTCCGGGAATCGTTGCCGCGCCGGCTTACATGAAAAGCCCGAAAGAGCGTGGTGAATACCTCACCGCATCAAATGCGCATAAGCATGCCGAACTGTTAAAGGAGGATGGCGGGTTTTCCGCAAGAGATGCCGGATATTGGGGGACGGCATTGGTTGTGTTTGGCGGAAGCCCTGCTAATGCGGTTGCATTCGGAATCCCCACTACAGTGGCAGCCACTAAAATCGGATATCACATGACCAAAGCAACGCTGACGAAAGACCTTGCCATAAAACATCTGGTTGAAAGCACGAAAGTAGAAGGAGATGACCTTACGAAACTCAGAAAAGAGGCGTCTAAAATACTTAAACAGAGAGGTGATTTGGCAGACGAAGCATTAAAAGCAGCACAGGCACAGCTCAAGGCAGGAAAAGGCTTGAAGGGAGCATGGGCAAGAGCCGTGGGGATAACCGGATTGCGTGTCGCCGGTGCCGGTGTGGGGGCTGTGGGATCAGTATTCTCTGTGGGGGATTCGATAGACAGCTTTGGCCGTGCCGATAAATCGGCACAACGTGGTGATAAAACGGCAGAGAATCTGAATTATGCGTTGGGTGGAGCGTCAGCCGTTGCTGCCGGAGCAGGTGCCGCAGGTGTTGCATTGCTTTTATTTTCCGGTCCGCCTGGCTGGATAGCGGCGGCAGGAGGAACGGCACTGGCAACAGGACTTCTGGGCTCCTTGGGTGATGATCTGTTGGACTGGCTGGGATGGGCCGATGTTCATAATAACGACGACAAAGAGCAGCTGATGGAGTTGCAGCAGGGATGGTTGTGGCCCTCGCAGACGCATGGTGCAACCATTGCGGAAGTAAGGGATGCGATGAAGGATGAAGTATCACCGCTGCATGAATTGATGACGGAATTGAAAATGATGAGTTCCGGACGTATGGGAATTGAATGGGAAATCGAGCGTCAGTTACGAATGAAAGGCCCTAATGCCGTTTTTACTCTGCCAAGCTATTTTCAGAAAAAAATTCAGGGGCATTTGATAGCTGAAGAGCGGGAGCGCAGCCCGCATTTAAACGAAGAACAACTTAAGGCAATTGTTAGTCGGCAATCATTTTTGCCGTCGTCCTATTCAAAGGCGGCGCCATTGCGCGCATCGGATATATTAAGCTATCTGGGCGATGATCCGGATCATATTATCAGCAGTCCGCTCACCATGTCGCTCAGAGCACAGGGATTAACGGATGAGGATATCGGCACCATCATTCTTCAGGCCAGGGCGCAGATTGAAAATGACAGGCAGGCATGGCGCAAAAATCCTGATGACAAGCTGCCGGATCCTGTATTCAAACTTACCGGCGATATTGGCAAGGTAGAAGGCAAACCCCTCCTCAAAACAGGGGACACGCTTGGGTTTGGCAGTGAAGAAACCTTTATAGAATCATGGAAAAACTATCATATCGTCTATGCTTATAAAGTGAAAAAACAGCAGGATCTGATAGAAGCGATAGAAAAAGCGCCGAAAGAGGGAAGAGATGCCTCCGAACTTTTAACCAAGGCAAGAGATGCCACTGTAAAAGCACGCCAGAGCGGTGTAGTGAAAACTGAAAATGAGCGTCCTACAGGAAGTCCTGCATTTGTTCCGGGCACAATAACTGTAGATGGAACAGATAATTGGATAATGGTACCATAACCTTTTCGGCTGACATCTATTCCCATCCGTCCATCTTTCTGTTGATTTTATCCTTGCCTGTTAATACTACTAACCTATGCCTTTAACATCCGAACAGCAAGCCGAGGTATCAGCGGCGCGCGAGCAGTTGAACGAGACCTATCGTGTCGTCTCGCCCGAGCTGGAAGCCATACTCTATGAACCGTTGGCGGTACTCGATCACGGCTTCGTGCGCGTGGTCGATTATATGGGCGACGATGCGGCGATCGTGCAGGCGGCGCGTGTTTCCTATGGTAAGGGTACCAAGCAGGTCAATCAGGATCGCGGGCTGATCAATTACCTCATGCGTCACTGGCATACGACGCCGTTTGAAATGTGCGAGATTAAGTTTCACATCAAACTGCCAATTTTTGTGGCGCGCCAGTGGATTCGCCACCGCACTGCCAATGTCAATGAATATTCGGCACGCTATTCAATTCTCGATAAGGAATTCTATGTTCCGTCGCTCGAGCATCTGTCGCCGCAATCAAAAAAGAATCATCAGGGACGCGATGAAGAGTCCCGGTTAAGCGAATTGGAAACCGCACGTGTGTTGGAAATTCTGAAATCTGATTCCGAGCAGTGTTACCGGCATTATGAAGAGTTGATGAATTGTGATAATGAAGGCAATATATTGGATGAAAGCAAAACCGGTATTGCGCGCGAACTGGCGCGGATGAATCTGACGCTGAATTATTATACGCAATGGTACTGGAAGATCGATCTGCATAATCTGATGCATTTTCTGATGCTGCGTGCCGACAGTCATGCACAATACGAAATCCGCGCCTATGCCGATGTGATGATTGATGTACTGAAAAAATGGTGCCCGCTTGCTTACGACGCGTTTATGGAGTATCGTGTTGGTGGTACTCATCTTTCCGCATCGGCGATCGATGTAGTGAAACGGATGATGGGTGGTGAAAAAATAACGCAGGAAACCAGCGGATTGACAAAACGGGAATGGCATGAACTGGTGGAGGTATTTCAGATCGATGCGTAAGCTGTGGCTGGCAGCCCTGACGATTCTGCTGACGGTTCCCACTATGGCTGTGGCGGACGAAGCCGGGAAGGGGGAAGGCGTCAACCTTAACGGCATTGGGCTATTATTTTCAAGGCATAACCAGTGGCTTATTACACCGGAGCAATATATACCCGTGCATGAATCTGCGGATCCGAAATCGGCCCATTTGGGGGTGATTAAGGTATTGCAGTCCGAATCGGGAGAGTCCTATTACGCCTTTATAGAAGAACATCAGGAGGAAAAGAAAAATCCTTCTTTTCTGGAGCGGTTGCGTGGAGATACCATGCGGACGGTTGTTACGCAACATCCTCTGGCGACCTACGTTACGGAGAAAGATAGAAAAGCGTTGTTGATAGAGAATCAGGACAAGTCCTGGCTCAGGATAAATCCTGGTTGGTTTGAGCGGGGAAAATATCTGGTGGAAAACGCGCATTTTGTAACGTGGGGGGATGCGATCGATTTCAAAGAATTACCCGAATTTGATTTTCCGGATGAACGCCATGAGGAACGTAAAATCGAGAAAATAGAAACCATGCGCCGCACTGCGATCTATGCACCTATCGGCGATGTGGCGGTGTATAAGGATGCCAGTACATCCACCAGATTAATGGCTGTGCAGTTGCCGCTTCGTTTTTCAGTGCTGCAACGCAAAGGGAATTGGATGAAAGTATTTCTGGCTGTTGGTACCTGCGATATTTCGCTGGGCAAAAGCGATTATCGTGAAGGAGGTACCGGCTGGGTGCAGATTCTTGATGCCGATAAAGGAATGCAGATCATCAGGCAGGAACAGAAGTGCCGATAATACTTCCAAGCATCTGTGCGGCTTCTTTGTAACGAAGGCCTGTTTCATTCGATATATCCAATGTGTCTCCTGCGTCCATCTGGCGGCAGAGAGTACTGTCCAGCGGAATTTGTGCCAGTAACGGAGCAGGGCATCTTTGCGCCAGCATTGTCCCTCCGCCTTCGCCAAAAACGGGAGTGCCTTCTTTGGAGCTCATATTTTCAATAATACCGAGAATGGGGATATTCACCTTGTCGAACATGTCGATGCATTTGGCGGCGTCATTCACGGCAACCTGCTGTGGGGTGGTGACAATAATGGCGCCATCCAGCGGTGCCTGCTGTACCAGGCTGATATGGATATCGCCGGTACCGGGCGGCATGTCGATAAGTAATATGTCCAGATGATTCCCCTGCGTTCCCCAGGTAACGTTACGCAGCATCTGCACCAGTGCCTTGGTAATCATCGGGCCGCGAAGCACGGCGGCCTGATCCTGCATGAGCAGTCCCATCGACATACAGGCAATGCCGTGGTTTTGCACAGGTATCATCCTGTTGCCTGCAGTGGCAGGTTTTCCTGCATCGTGAAGCTGCATCATGTGGGGAATGGACGGGCCGTAAATATCAGCATCGAGAATACCGACATGTTTGCCGGTGGCATGCAGCGCATGGGCAAGATTCACGGTCGTTGTCGATTTGCCGACACCGCCCTTGCCGGAGGCAATGGCGACAATGTGCTTTACATAGGATACCGGGCTGTGATTCCATTGTGCCGGTTTGCGGGGCGTAGCAGACGTCTGCGGAGGAGGAGCGGCGGGAGCAGGAGAAAGGGTATCAGAAGTAGGAGGAGTATCGGCGGTTAAAACAGCCGTCACGGATTCAACGCCTGGTATGGCCTGCACGGCCGCTTCACAAGCATCGCGTAGCCAAGCCTTATGCTTGGCATCTTCTGCCGGCAGCGTCAGAATAAAACCGGTCTGATTATCTTTGATGGTAATGCCAGAAATCCATCCAAGGCTGACCACATCGCGATTCTGCGCGAAATCCACGACCTTTTTCAACGCTTCCACTACATCTTCGCGGGATAAATGTGACATTCGCTTGCACCTCACCTTCAGGACCACTATATAGGGCCTATGCAAATAAGAATAAATGGCTGGTGTTCATTTTTTTGCGTGGTGGTTGCCGTAGCTGCGGCGGGTGTGGCGTCGATGGCGATAGCACAGCAACAGTCGACAACATCGCCGGATGTCAATGCCTTGCTTGAGCAGTATAAGCAATTGCGCGAGCAGGTGGAACAAAACCCGGCCATGCTGGAAGAGTTGAAACAACAACTGCCCGATGGTGGTGCCGGTATCGTTGATCCGGGGGAGATGAATGTGAACAAAGCGCTGCAGGCACTCGGTGCCATGGGCAATCGGTCCTTTAGTTTGGAAGCATTGAAGCGGAAGCATAAATCAAATTGTAATCAGAAGAAATTCCTTGCCTGTAGCAGCGGTTATCGTTGTGCGGGAAAGAGTAGCGCCAATATGAAAGCGACCTTGAGTATTCGGGGCTGGCATGGCGAAAAATGCCATGTACAAATGCATAATCAGGATGGTAGTACCGGCGAATGCCTGTATACAAAACCGACATTACAATCGGTCTACAACCTGTATCAGGGGGGTGAGGTAACGGTTAATGAGGCCATGGCGATCGCCCAGAGAGTCACGAAAGAATGTCATTTCAAACAGGCGGATGGCCAGCCGGTGATGAATAAATAAGGAGAGGGAAATTATGTCTGGTAATGGAAATCGCGGCCCATGGGGAAATGCTCCGAGAGGGCCTTCATCTGAACCGCCACAGCCGGATCTGGATGATCTGATCCGCAAAGGTCAGGACACGTTTCGCGATATGTTCGGTGGCGGCGGTCATGGTGGCGGTGGCAGCAGCAAGAAAAGCCTGTTCATTGTCGCATTGATCGTGATTCTGCTATGGACGGGCTCGGGCATTTACCGGGTCAATCCGGATGAGTTGGGGGTCGTGTTGCGTTTCGGGAAATATCACCGCAAGGCTGATCCCGGCCTGAATTATCATCTGCCGTTTCCGATCGAAACCGTGCTAATTCCTTCCGTGACCAGCGTCAACAAAGTGGAAGTAGGGTACCGTACCGGCATTTCCGAGCGTGGTGGTCGTGGATTCGATCAGGAAAGCCTGATGCTGACGGGAGATCGTAATATCGTCGATATCGACTTCGAGGTGCAGTGGAAGATCGATACCAATGCGACGCAGGATTTTCTGTTCAATGTGCGCAACCCGGCGCTGATGGTCAAGCCGGTGGCGGAAAGCGCGATGCGTGAAGTGATCGGGCGTAACAATCTAGCCGATATTCTGACCACGGCACAGTCGGAAATCGCCGAAGATACCCGTCGGATTATGCAACAAATGCTCGATGATTATAGGGCGGGTATTGAAGTGATCGCCGTGAACCTCAGTAAGCCTGACGTGCCGGCACCGGTGATCGATGAATTCCAGGATGTCAAACGCGCCGAGCAGGATAAGGAAACGGCGGAAAGCGTAGCGGAAGGCTATCAGAATGAAATCATTCCCAAAGCCAAGGGTCGTGCGGTGCAGATGACGCAGGAGGCCATCGCTTATAAAAACCGCGTGATTGCCGAAGCCGAAGGTAATGCGGCGCGTTTTGAGTCGGTCTATGACGAATATAAACTTGCCAGAGACGTGACCAGAAAACGCATTTATCTGGAGACGATGGAAGAGATCATGGCCGGCATGCAAAAGGTGATTATCGACGGTCAGGCCGGATCGCAGGGTGTATTGCCCTATCTGCCGCTGCAGGAACTGCGCACGCGAAGCACCAATTAACAGGGGATAGATATGAGTAAAACAGCAACAGTCATTGCCATTCTTGTCGGAGTAGCGCTGGTGATTTTATATAACGCCGCCTTCATCGTTTCACAAACACAACAGGTACTGGTGGTGCAGTTCGGTGATATCCGCCGTGTGATTAAAGAGCCGGGATTGAGTTTCAAGCTCCCCTTTGTTCAGAATATCATTTATTTTGATAACCGGTTACTGGAGATGAATGCGCAGCCGGCGGAATTCATTACCAAAGACCGCGAAGCGGATGTCGAGGAACGGGTAGTGATTGATGCGTTTGTGCGTTATCGTATTACCAATCCGGTACAGTTCTTCCAGGCGGTGCGCAATGAGGCCGGACTGAACAGCCGCCTCAACTCGATTGTCGTGGCGAATATGCGGAATGTTCTGGCGCAGAATTCACTGAATGATCTGTTATCGGACAAGCGCTCCGAAATCATGGAACAGATTCGTGAAGCCGTGAACATGCAGGCGATCGGCGATGAAGAGGGCTGGGAAGAAGAAGCGATCGCACAGGGAGAAGGAGACGAGGAGCAGGTGCGCAATCGCCGCCGTCGCCAGGGTTTTGGTATTGAAGTGGTGGATGTGCGTATTATGCGTGCCGATCTGCCGGAAGAGATTTCGCAGGCGACCTATGAACGGATGCGTAAGAATTTCACCAAGGAAGCACAGAAATTCCGTGCCGAGGGGGAGGAAAGAGCGCTGGAGATTCGCTCCAATGCCGATCGTGAACGTGTGGAGATTCTGGCGGAAGCGCAGAAACAGGCGGAGATTATTCGAGGAGAAGGTGATGCTGCTGCGACTAAAACCTATGCCGACGCCTTTAACCGTGATAAGGAGTTTTTTGAGTTCTACCGCTCCATGCAGGCATATCGCAAGGCCTTGAGACAGGACGATACGACGCTTATTTTATCACCGGAAAGTGACTTTTTAAAAGAGCTGGATTAAAGTGGAAAAGAGGCGACCATGCGACTGATTTGCCTGATCTCAGCATGTTTTATTATCGCATTTTCAACGCCCGTGCCGGCAAAGCCGGTACCGGAAAGCTTTGCCGATCTGGTGGAAACACTATCCCCTGCCGTGGTGAATATTTCCACACGGCAGAAGGTCAAAGCCCCCGGGTTCAGTTTTAAGTTTAAAGGTTTGCCGCCGGGAGACGAGTTTGATCCGTTCCGTGAGTTTTTCGAACGTTTCGGCGGCGGTGAATTCAATGGCGAAAGACAACGTGAAGTAACGTCGCTTGGCTCCGGTTTTGTGATCGATCCCGAGGGATATATCGTCACCAATAATCATGTAGTGGAAACGGCGGAGGAAATTGTTGTCACCTTTCATGATGAGAAAAAATACGATGCCGAAGTGATCGGGCGCGACCCGAAAACCGATCTGGCCTTGCTGAAGATTGAGACCAAGCAAAAGCTGCCCCATGTCACTTTCGGTGATTCCGATACATTGCGTGTCGGCGAATGGGTGCTGGCGATCGGAAACCCGTTCGGGCTTGGCGGATCGGTCTCGGCGGGGATCGTCTCAGCCCGTTCACGCGATATCAATGTCGGCCCGTTCGATGATTTTATTCAGACCGATGCTGCGATTAATCGTGGTAATTCCGGTGGCCCGCTATTTAACATCAATGGCGAAGTGGTAGGAGTGAACTCGGCAATCTTCTCGCCGTCAGGCGGTAATATCGGTATCGGGTTTTCCATCCCTTCAGCCCTGGCGGAGCCGGTGCTGAAACAATTGCGCGAACATGGCCGCACACATCGCGGCTGGCTGGGTGTGAAGATTCAGCGCGTATCGGAGGAAATCGCCGATAGTCTGGGGCTGAGCAATACCGAAGGTGCGCTTGTTCTCGAAGTGAGTGAAGACAGTCCGGCAGAAGAGGGCGGTGTTGAACCGGGGGATGTCATTTTGGAGTTTGATGGCCGCAGAGTGGAAGAAATGCGCAAGCTGCCGCGAATAGTGGCTGAGACCAAAATCGGCACGCGTGTGAAGCTGGTGGTCTGGCGCAAGGGACGCGAAAAAACGCTGACGATCACCCTGGGTGAACTGGAAGAGGGGGAAGAAATAGAAGAAGCATCGTCTGCCGGTCCAAAAGAAAAGAGTCTTCGCGGCGAGAGTTTTCTCGGTATGAAGCTCAGCGCATTAAACCGAAGTTTGCGCTCGCGCTATGATCTGGATAAAGACCTAAAAGGCGTGCTTGTCATTGCCGTTGAAACCGGCAGCAAGGTGGCGGAGCAGGGAATCAGGCCGAATGACGTGATTGTTGAGATCAATCAGGATAAGGTGGCATCGGTGAGTGAGTTGAAAGATGCGATTAAGGCTGTCAGAAAAAAAGGCCGTGATTTCGCGTTGGCACGGATTAACCGGGGCGGAACGATGTTGTTTGTCACCATTCCGGTGGAAGAATAATTATAATATCCAGTCGGATTTTTTATATCCCTGAAGGTATAAAACGGCGCTGAGATCATGGTGAATGATTTGCGCATTCACCTGCTGCCTGACCACGGGTCTGGCACGATAGGCAATGCCCATGCCTGCCGTCAGCAGCATGGGGACATCATTGGCACCGTCGCCGATGGCGAGCGTATCGGCCGGATCAATGCCGTGATCGTCGGCGATGGAGGTGAGCAGCATTTCCTTGGTGTCTTTATCGAGAATCGGGTCAATCACCTCACCGTTCAGCTTGGCATCGATGACCCCGAGTGTGTTGGAATGATGCTCGTCAAACCCCAGTGATTCAGTGACCTTACTGGTAAAAAAGCGGAACCCACCCGAGACCAGCACGCAATAAGCACCATGTGCTTTCATCGTGCTGATCAACGTCTTTGCGCCGTCCATCAGGCTGATGCGTGTATCATACACTTCTTCCAGGGCCGATGTTGGCAGTCCCTCCAGCAGTTTCACCCGTTCGCGCAGTGCCTGCTTGAAATCCAGCTCATCATTCATGGCGCGTTCGGTAATCATGGCGACCTTGTCTTTGATGCCCAGATAATCCGCCAGTTCATCGATACATTCCTGATGGATCATCGTCGAATCCATATCGGAGATCAGCAGTTTCTTGTGACGATGTGCCATCGGTTGTGTCACGATGTCACCTGTCTCCTGAATCTCGCCATGCAGTGGTGTCAGCAGGTCAGCATTCGGCAGTTGCGTATGGTAGATGTCGCAGGCTGTGTCTTCTTCCAGCCAGTCCGTCTCCACACAATCCGCTCCGATGGCATTCAACCGTTCTGCCATGCTGTTAATATCGTCCTGCGAAAGCAATGAAGCCTTGTCTGGAGCGATAATGGTGGTAACGTAGGGGCTATGAGTCATGATGCCAGCAAAATCCTTATTATTATGGGGCCGACCGCAAGCGGTAAATCGGCGCTTGGCATTTGTTTAGCGCAAAAGCTGGGCGGTGTCATCCTTAATGCCGATGCCATGCAATGTTACGCTGATCTGCGCATTATTACCGCCCGGCCAGGTGAGGAAGAAGAGGCGCAGGTGCCGCACCGGCTGTATGGTATTTGGGAGGCAAAAACCCATGGCAATACGGCGCTGTGGCAGGAGGCTGCGATTCCCGAAATTCGAGATGTACATGCACAGGGCAGACTGCCGATACTGCTTGGCGGGACGGGGATGTATATCAAGTCGTTGATGGAAGGGCTGGCGCCCATACCGCAGATCAGTGAAGAGGTGCGCCATGATGTGCGGCAGATGTGGGAGGATGATCCGCAGGCGGCCTATGAGAAGTTGCTGAAAGAAGACAGGCTGACCGCCGGACGGCTGGATGCCAATGACAAGCAGCGCGTCATTCGCGCGCTGGAAGTGCTGGAGGAAACCGGTATCGGCTTGGAGGAATGGCAGGCTTATGAAACCACGCCGCCCTTTGGGGAAGATCAATATTTGCCTTACTATGTCGATATGCCGCGCGAGTTGGTGTATGAACGGATTGATAAACGCTTCGAACAAATGATAGAAGCCGGGGTGCTGGAAGAAATCAAGGCATTGATGGATAAGACATTATCGCCTTCCTATCCGATTATGCGCGCGCATGGGGTGCCGGAACTGATGGCACATCTGAAAGGGAAAATGAGCCTGGAAGAGGCCGTGGCCAAAGCTCAGCAAAACACCCGCAATTACGCCAAACGCCAGATGACCTGGCTGCGCAATCAGCTGCCGGAAGCGGCGCCGATTCCCTATGACCTGTTGGAAGATGAAGGAAAAGCGGATGCTTTCGTCGCCGATCTGGCGAAACGCCTTGACCCGTCAGCGCGTGCCGCTTAGGTTTAATCACCAATTAATTAGTACCTTTCCGGATAAAAGGCGGATCAAATGGCAGACGAAAAGCGAGAAATGCTGGGCTCTGAGATGGTCATTCAGGCCATGCTCGATAACGGAACGGAAACCGTCTTCGGTTATCCGGGCGGAGCCGTATTGCCGATTTACGATGCGTTGTTCAAACAGAATCAGCTGCGCCATATCTTGGTGCGCCATGAACAGGGCGCGACGCATGCGGCGGAAGGCTATGCGCGTTCGACCGGCAAGGTCGGGGCGGTGCTGGTCACCTCCGGTCCCGGCGCGACCAATACGGTGACCGGCCTGACCGATGCGCTGATGGATTCCATCCCGCTGGTGTGTATTACCGGGCAGGTGCCGAGCCACCTCATCGGTTCCGATGCGTTTCAGGAAGCCGATGTGACGGGGATTACGCGCTCTTGCACTAAACATAATTACCTGGTGACGGATATTGATGATCTCGGCCGCATTGTCAATGAAGCCTTTCATGTCGCGCAGACCGGCCGTCCTGGTCCGGTGGTGGTGGATGTGCCGAAGGATATTTTGAATAGCGTTGGCACCTATAAAGGCAAATCCTCTGCCAGACGCCGGTCCTATAATCCGGTGAAAAAACCGAATCAGAAGATGGTCGAACGTGCTGTGGATTTGATGGCCAGGGCGAAAAAACCGGTGTTTTATGTCGGTGGCGGCGTGGTCAATGCTGGCACGAAAGCCTGCGATAATCTGACCAAACTGGTGCATATGACCGGCTATCCCTGTACGACTACGCTGATGGGGCTGGGTGCTTTTCCGGGAACGGACAAGCAGTTTCTCGGCATGCTCGGCATGCATGGATCGCTCGAAGCCAATATGGCGATGGCCGAATGCGATGTGATGATCAATCTCGGGGCGCGCTTTGATGATCGTGTGACCGGGCGGCTGGATGGTTTTTCGCCCAAATCGAAAAAGATTCATGTCGATGTCGATGCCTCCTCGATCAACAAGGTCGTGCGGGTCGATGTGCCGATTGTCGGTGATGCCGGCGAGGTGATTCAGATGATGATCGCCTTATGGAAGAAAAAGAAGCTGGAAACGAATAAGGAAGCACTGACGAAATGGTGGAAGCAGATCGATGCCTGGCGCAAAAAGGACAGTTTCAATTTTAAGGATTCTGCCAAAATCATCAAACCGCAAAAAGCACTGCAGCGACTGAATGCAGCATTGAAGAAAAAGGATTTTTATATCACCACCGATGTCGGCCAGCATCAGATGTGGGCGGCGCAGCATATTTTATACAACAAACCCAATCGCTGGATGACGTCGGGCGGACTGGGCACGATGGGTTACGGTATGCCCGCCGCACTCGGCGTGCAGGTGGCGCATCCGAATAAAACCGTGGTGTGTGTGTCCGGCGAAGCATCGCTGCTGATGAATATTCAGGAACTCTCGACGTTGGTGCAGTACCGTCTGCCGGTGAAGATTTTCATTCTCAATAACCACTATATGGGCATGGTGCGCCAGTGGCAGGAAATGTTCCATGGCTGCCGCTATTCCGAATCCTATATGGATTCGCTGCCGGATTTCGTGAAACTCGCTGAAGCCTACGGCATGAAGGGATTGCGCTGTAAAAAACCGTCCGAGTTGGATGATGTCATCAAGGAGATGCTGGCGCATAAAGGCCCGGTGATTGCCGATATCTGGGTCGATCGTGATGAAAATGTCTATCCGATGATTCCCGCCGGTGCGGCGCATCATGAGTTGGTGCTCGGTCCGGAAGAACTGGGTGAGGATGTGCTCGATAAGAACCGGGTGTGACTTAGTAAAACACCGTATTATCCGGTTTGAGGTTTACTTTCACATCTTTACTTTTGGTCAGATCGATTCCTTCCGCATCCACCCGAATCTCGACACACCAGGAAACACGGCGGCGATTACCCAACCGTGAGAGATCCATCAGCGCTTCGCCGACCACGCCGAAATGTTTGGCAGTGAGTTCACGTAAAGAGTCGTCCTGATTAGGCAGTTCGTTGGGAATGGTGAAGGAAAAATCGAAATACTGAAACTGTCCGGCCGGAATGTTGCGTTCCTTCGACAGGGGAATCACCTCCTGATGCAGCGTGACCGTATGTGTGCGGGTGCGGGATTTATGCTGTGCATCGCGGTAGCGTTCCTCTATATACAGATCGCATTGCAATGTTGCGGTGATGGCACGGGCATTAATCGGCTTTTTCGCTTCGAGTTTGATAGTGCCACTTAATCTTTCTCCCGGTTCCGTCCAACCTTCAGGGACGGTCAGAATGATCCTGCCTTTCAGATACATCGCCAGATAATAAAGCGCAACGGCCAGTGCCACCAGCCCGATAACACTCAAAAAGATATAGAGAAAAAGAGAATCATCCATGTTATTTACAGCCTTGCGTCTGCCGAAACATAGCATTTTGAGGTTGCGTTGCCCAGCATGGGATGCCATGACAAAGCCATGAGGCAGTTTTTTACGTTACTATGGTTATGTGCGCTGGTGCCTGCTGGTGTGGGCGCTGAAGACGGTTGCCGAATAGGTGGATCCTACCCGTTTTCAAGCCCAACCCCATGTAATGAAGATATTCGCAGCTATTTGGAAGAAATTGGTGAATGTAACGCCTTATATAATCGCCATGATGAAGCCTCCAAAGTCAAGATGAAGGAAATGCAATGTGATACCCTGTTTCAGGTCGAAGAAGTCATCGTGATCGAATATGAAGATGATGCGGCGACCATGAAGCTGATCGATGATTATTTCGATACGCATGGGTTGAAGATTGATTTTCCTGAAGGCGATGCGGATGTATCGGTGAATTGCTCGACTGAGGGAGCCTATCCTTTCGAAGTGGAAGCAAGCTGTCCGGATAGTGTTCGTGATTATCTGCAGCGCACGGGCGATTGCACCCATTTTGTCGGTGAAGACGCCTATGATGAGGATCGGGCCGCCTTTTTGAAAGAGACGATGCAACAATTGCGCTGCGATCAGCTGGCACAGGATTATACCGAGATATGGTCGCACTATGAAGGGGATGTATTGATTTTCCGGTTGATTGACAGGTTTCATAGCATGTATGACATTCCAACACCTGAAAGGTTGCATTATGACTGAAGCATTAGAGTTGGATATTGTTTACGGGATTACGCCGGAAAAGGTCGAGGAAGACCGCCATATTCTCGCCGTGCTGGTCGATAATGAGTTCGGGGTGCTCAACCGCGTGGTCGGATTGTTCTCAGCGCGCGGTTATAATATCGAAGCGCTGACGGTAGCGGAAGTCGATGAAAAGAAAAAACATTCACGTATTACGATTGTGACGCGTGGTGCGCCGGATGTGATCATTCATATCATGCATCTGCTCGAGCGGCTGGTACCGGTGCATAAGGTGCATGATCTGTCGGTTGAAGGCCCGCATGTCGAGCGTGAACTTGCCCTGATCAAGGTGACAGGAAAAGGGGAAGACCGGGTTGAAGCATTGCGGATCGCTGAGATCTTCCGTGCCCGCTCAGTCGATGCGACAACGGAATCCTTTATCTTTGAATTAACAGGAAAATCCTCTAAAATAGATTCGTTTATTGATTTAATGCGCCCACTCGGATTGGTGGAAATTGCTCGTACCGGAGCAGCGGCGATGGGGCGTGGCAAAAAAGGGATCTAGGCATGCACTGGTTTATCGTATTGATGGTCTGCATGGCGATGTTTATTACACCGGGCCATGCAGAGGAAGCATTGAAAAAACAACGTGTTGAGTTTCCATCGGATTATTATGAGCGGTTACGGGTGCAGGAATGCCCCAAAGCGGCGAATGAATCCTGCTGCCGTGCGTCGGTGACGGCGATGCAGAAAATTCATGCCCGTGCGCTTGAACCGGGCCAGGACTGTCCGGAAGATTTCAGAAAACGTTCCATCCGTTGCCCGTCCAGTCTGACTTGGTGTGAGTATCTTCCGGGTTGGGAGGATACGCCCCTTTTCTCGCCCGGTCAGCGCGAATAGCCGGAACAAATAAAATTAAACTATCTCAGTATTTTAGTTAAATACCCGCATTAGGAATTCGCTTGTTTTTGTGCTAGTCTGGCTTTTGCTATGACAATAACAAGGAGCCAGGGCGATGAGTGAAGCAAGCATGATTATGTTAAGTATGATGTGGGTCATGTTATCGGCAGAGCCGAATGAAGTCTATATGGGCTATAACTATAAATATAACCGGATGATGGAAGCTTGCGAGATGCGGGCGGGCCGTGCCTGTTGCCGGGCGTCGGTGCGTTACATGCAGCAGAATGAACTGTTTCCGACGACGGTGAAGGAGGGCTGTGAAGCAGGCATGAAAATGACATCGCTGCCATGCCCGGCTTCCATGGTATGGTGCGAAATACCGGAGGTAACCACATCTCCGATAGCGGCGAAAGTCACGGAGATAAAGGAAAGCCTGTCAGGATCGGGAGAGGCTCGCTAACAGAAACGCTCCATAGCCGATCAACGCCCATTGATACAGCATGGGCCCCCAAATATCCGTCATTCCTGAAAAACAGATGAGATAGAACAACCATGTTATCAGGGCATAGGCGGATTTATGCAAGGGATTTTCCGTGTGGAAATAATAGAGGATGGCGGGCAGACAAAGCAGCCACAGGTCATGATGGTGCTGCCATGGGCTGAGCCATACCCCGATGCAGACCGCCAGGCCAAACCATAGCTCCTTTGCCTGGGCAGGCCGGGAACGAACATGACGCCAGACGACATACAGGACGCTGGCTGCCAGTAACAGTGTGGCAGTATTTATGAACAGGATATAGGCAAAGAGACCATCAGGCAGCAGATGATAGGCAAACCCGCGCAGATTGGCCATATGCGCAGGCGACGAACCGTATCCCATATGTGTTTCCAGCATGGTTCGCACCAGAGAGATATAATCAGGCCAGATCTGCATGTCCCATCCTGAGGTGGTGGCCGCCAGAAACAGAGTGAGGGCGACCAAAAGACCGATCCAGTATTTTTTCGATAGTCCGATAAGGCCGGTCAATGGAAGAAGCGCAAAGTGAGGCTTGATGGAAAGCAGTAAAAGCCCGCAAAGCAGTGGCCCGAAACGCAGATAGTGCCATCCCATATAGAACAGCACCATACCCATACCGACCAATGCTGTGGTTTGCCCATGTTGCAGTGTGAAAGACAGAAACGGAGACCCGCAGATGATACCGCAGACGATCAGCCTGTCAGGCAATGTCATGGAGGTTAATCTCCCCAACGCCACGATCATCATGCTGAGGAGTGCTATCAGGGCGCTGAGAATTCTCCATCCGTGATACGCGCTGTCGAGATCGAACCATGACAGCGGATAGAAAAGCAGAAGACTAGGGGGAGGGTTGAGGAAAGGCAAAAAATAATACCCGTCATAGCCGCTGTTTTCCGCAGTTAACACCGCTTCATAGGCAGTGCGTTGATCCTCCAGCCGGTAAATGTTCTGATGAGAAGACTGATTGAGAAGGGTCGAGATGCTGTAAAAAGCGACAAAGTCATAGGGAAACAGATGTCCGTCACGCAGCAGGTAGGGTGTGTGATGCTGCTGCAGGTTGCCAAGGGAAAGCCCGAGCAGCAGTGCGCCTGTTATCATAAGGGTCCAGCGGTGCATTGTTATAAAATCCTTGAAAAGCAGGCATTTTGCAATTAGGAAACTTTCTTGGGAACGATTAATGATGTGAATGGAGAAAACAGATGCGCGTTTATTACGATAATGACTGTGATATTAATCTGATTCAGTCGAAAACCATTGCGATTATCGGCTATGGATCCCAGGGCCATGCTCATGCGGCGAACCTGCGCGATTCCGGCTGCAAGAATGTCAAGATCGGGTTGCGGTTCGGCTCGTCTTCGATTGAAAAGGCCAAAGCGGCCGGGTTTGAAGTGTCGACACCGGATGAAGTCGTCAAGGATGCCGATGTGGTGATGATGCTGGCGCCCGATGAGAATCAGAGCGATATCTATAATGCGATTGAGGGTGATATCAAAAAAGGGGCCTATCTGGCCTTTGCCCACGGCTTTAACTATCATTTTGATTTTATTCAGGCGCGCGATGATATGAGTGTGTTCATGGTGGCGCCCAAAGGACCGGGCCATACGGTACGCGGTGAATATGTCAAAGGTGGCGGCGTGCCCTGTCTGGTAGCCGTCGGGCAGGATGCGGCGGGCGATACACTGCAGGTGGCGCTGTCTTATGCCTCTGCCGTCGGTGGCGGGCGAAGCGGTATTATTGAGACGACCTTCAAGGATGAATGTGAAACGGATCTGTTCGGGGAACAGGCCGTGTTGTGCGGCGGGCTGACGCATCTGATTCAGGCGGGCTTCGAGACGCTTGTCGAGGCGGGCTATCCGCCGGAAATGGCGTATTTCGAATGTCTGCATGAGACCAAGCTGATCGTCGATCTGATGTATGAGGGCGGGATGGCCAATATGCGCTATTCGATTTCGAATACGGCGGAATATGGCGATTATGTTTCCGGCCCGCGGGTGATTACCGAAGATACGAAAAAGGAAATGAAGCGTATTCTCGAGGATATCCAATCCGGCAAGTTTGCGCGTGAATTCATTGCCGATCGTGCCACGCAAGGTGCACACAAGCTGGAAGAAATCCGCGAAGCGCAGGCCAAACATCCGATCGAGGAAGTAGGTAAGAAACTGCGTGAAATGATGCCGTGGATCGGCTCCGGCAAACTGGTGGATAAAAAGAGGAACTAGGATTTAGGAACTAGGATTTAGGGTAGAGAGGGTAGAAGTGGTACAAAGCTTTAAAGAGCTTTTAGTATGGCAGCGTAGTTTTGACCTTGCAAACTTGCTTATGTCGCTATCTGCCTCATTTCCTAAAGAACATCGATATGGATTGACAGCGCAGCTGTTACGCTGTGCCGTATCTGTACCTTCCAATATAGCAGAAGGATATAATCGCAAATCAACCAAAGAGTACATAAATTTTCTCAGTATTGCCTATGGTTCGTTGGCAGAACTGGAAACGCAAATACTCATTGCGATAGAGCAATCTTTCATGAATGATATGCAATCAAAAGAGTTGCTTGATGAGATAGACCAAATTAGCCGGATGCTGCGTAGTATGATGCAAAAACTGACAGAGAAACAAGCCGCATGATTAACTCTAAACCCTAGATGCTAAATCCTATGTCCTTAAATAAAATCATTATCTTTTTTCTCGTATTGATGGCCTTTGGCAAGGAGGCGTTTGCGTTATCCTGCATGCGTATGTCGGCCGAACAGCTGGTTGAGAGCGATGCGGTGATTATTGCCGGCAAGGTAATCCACAAGGAAAAAGAGGGCAGCGCTGAGGAAGCGGTGAAGGACCCTGAAAAGGGAATTGTCCCATCTCAGCATAAAGCCGGCGCCTATCATTATAAGGTGAAAGTGCTGGAAAGCTGGCGTGGTCCGAAAAAAGACAGCGTGATTCAGGTGACGGGACAACCCATCGCCGCATGGGGCGCGATGGAGTTGAGCGAAGATGCCCATGCCTATTTCCTGCCTCTGTCCGGCGATGCGGAGTCAGGCTATAGCTTTAACGCCTGTAGCATGATTATAAAGTATGAACGTCATATGGACTATGTGCTTTCGCTGGACCGATTGTTTCGGTCTGAAAAACAGGAAAGCGCCCAATGACAGACCAGATCATCATTTTCGATACTACCCTGCGTGACGGTGAACAGTCGCCGGGCATGTCGATGACCCGGGATGAAAAGCTCAAGGTCGCCGAAGTGCTTGACGGCATGGGAGTCGATGTGATCGAAGCCGGCTTTGCCATTGCCTCGGAGGGTGATTTCGAGGCGGTCAGGGCGATTGCCGAAGCGGCGAAACAGGCAGTGGTCTGCTCGCTGGCGCGGGCGAAAGTGCCGGATATTGAGCGCGCGGCGGAAGCGATTAAACCGGCAAAACAGGGCCGAATCCATACTTTCATTTCCACCAGCGACATCCATCTTGAGTATCAGTTCCGTATGAGCCGCGAAGAGGTGCTCGAGGCGATCGACAAGACCGTCACACTGGCGCGCAGCTTTACCGATAATGTCGAATGGTCGGCAATGGATGCGACACGATCTGATCTCGATTATCTGTGTCAGGCGGTGGAGACGGCGATCAAAGCCGGTGCAACCACGATCAACCTGCCGGACACGGTGGGGTATGGCACGCCGGAGTCGGTGTCGGAAATGTTTACCCATGTCATGGGCAAGGTGGCGAATGCCGATAAGGCGATTTTCTCCTTCCATGGGCAGAATGATCTGGGTCTGGCGACGGCGAATACGCTGGCGGCGCTCAGGGCCGGGGCGCGTCAGGCCGAGGTGACGATTAACGGCATCGGCGAGCGGGCAGGCAACACCTCGCTGGAAGAAGTGGTGATGACGCTGAAAACCCGCAGGGATTTATACAGTCTGGAATGCGGTATCGATACCACGCAGATCATGCGTGCCTCCAAGCTGGTGCAGGCGATTACCGGCCAGCCGGTACAGGTCAATAAGGCGATTGTCGGTGCCAATGCCTTTGCGCATGAGTCGGGCATTCATCAGGACGGGATGCTCAAACATGCCGGTACTTACGAAATCATGACACCGGAATCGGTGGGTGTCAGCAAGACCAGTCTGGTGATGGGCAAACATTCGGGACGCCATGCCTTTAAGGATAAACTGAAGGAGCTGGGAATTCATCTGGGCGGCAATGCGTTGGAGGATGCCTTCACCCGCTTCAAGGAACTGGCGGATAAGAAAAAGGATATTTACGACGAGGATATTATCCTGCTGGTCGATGCGGAAGCGATGGACCGCAATCAACGCATTCAGTTTGAAGGGCTGCAGATCGAATGCGGTACCGACGGGCCGCAGATTGCGCGTCTGCACCTGAATATCGACGGGCGTAAACGCCAGATCAAAACCGAGGGGAACGGGCCGGTGGATGCGATTTTTAAAGCGATCAAGGGCCTGTTGCCGGACGCGCAGGAATGTGAGCTGAAACTGTATCAGGTGCATGGGGTGACGCAGGGAACGGATGCCCAGGCGGAAGTGACGGTGCAGCTTGAAAAGGATGGCCGGATGGTCAATGGTCATGGTGCGGATGTGGATACATTGGTTGCCTCGGCGCTTGCCTATATCAATGCGTTGTGTAAGTTGGAGCTGCTGGAAGACAAACAGGTGCGGCATTTTTCGCAGACGGAAGATGAAGCGCATGATGAAGGGAGCGACAGAGTATCGGCATGACCATGTTCGGCAGAGTATTGGGCCTGATGTCGGAAGACATGGCGATTGATCTGGGAACGGCAAACACGCTGGTCTTTGTGAAAAATCGCGGCATTGTGCTCAACGAACCCTCCGTTGTGGCGATGAAGGAGGAACGCGGCCAGTTGGTGCCCTATGCCTTCGGCAATCAGGCCAAGCTGATGCTGGGCAGAACGCCGGAGAAAATCGATGCGATCCGCCCGCTCAAAGACGGGGTAATCGCCGATTTCCGCACGGCTGAGGAAATGATCAAACATTTTATCCGCCGCGTGCATAACCGAAAAACCTTTACCGGACCGATGATTATTATCTGTGTGCCTTCCGGCTCGACGCAGGTGGAACGCCGAGCGATTCAGGAAGCGGCGGAGAATGCCGGCGCACGTGAGGTATTTCTGATTGAAGAGCCGATGGCCGCGGCGATTGGTGCTGGGCTGCCGGTCACCGAGCCGACCGGATCAATGATCGTCGATATCGGTGGCGGTACGACCGAGGTCGCGGTGTTGTCGTTGGGCGGTATTGTTTATGCACGTTCTGCCCGTGTCGGCGGCGATATGATGGATGATGCGATTATTTCCTATATCCGCCGTTTCCATAATCTGTTGATCGGTGAAACCACGGCGGAAAAAATCAAAAAGGAAATCGGTGCGGCTTGTGCGCCGGAATCGGGTGAAGGCAAAATGATCGAAATCAAGGGCCGCGACCTGATGAATGGTGTGCCGAAGGAACTGTCGTTAAGTGAATATCAGATTGCCGAAAGTCTGGTTGAACCGGTCAGTCAGATTATCGAAGCGGTGAAAGTGGCGCTTGAATGTACACCGCCGGAATTGTCATCGGATATTGTCGATAAAGGAATCGTACTGACCGGCGGTGGTTCATTATTGCACAATCTCGATCTGGTATTAAGCGAGGCAACGGGACTGCCGGTATTGCGGGCGGATGACCCGCTATCCTGCGTAGCGCTTGGCACTGGCCAGGTATTGGAAGAACCGGAAACCTTCAAACATGTGCTGTTCAAGCATGGGTGAAGGAATACTCTAAGCCACTGTGGGAAGATAGTATTTCTACGTTGCTATTTTTTATGCTATTCTTTTAACTGTAAAATATAATTATGTGGGAGTGTAAGCGCCAATGGCCTTTCATCGTGCAGGCAGCCAGTCGCTGTCATTGAAGCCGGTTTTACAGCGTATTCTGCTCGCTGCTCTCATGTTGTTGTCTTTAATGCTGATTTATATGGATCGTCAGCAAAATGGCATTGTACAGGCTGTGCAGACGACGTTGGACGATATGTTGCTGCCGGTAATGCAGGTGGCATCAGCACCAGTAAAGACGGTGTCGGATGTTCGCCAGATAGCAGGCAACTGGATGATGACCTACCATGAGAATGCACGCCTTGTGAAAGAAAATCAGCAGTTGCTGCACTGGAAAGAGATGGCGCATGCCATGAAGATGGAGAATGAATCGCTCCGTCAGTTGATGCATTATAGTCCACCCGGAACGACATCATTCGTGACGGCAAAGGTAATTAGCTATGCCAGTGGTCCTTACAGCCGTTCGGTAATCATTAATGCCGGGGCGAACAGCAACGTTAAAAAGGATCAGGCGGTTGTGTCTGCCGAAGGGCTCATCGGGCGCGTGATTGCCGTGGGGGAAGACAGTGCGCGTGTGTTGTTGTTGAATGATATGAGTTCGCGCATTCCTGCACTGGCCGGAAATACGCGGGCGGTTGTACAGGGGGCGAATGATCATTTGTTGAAAATTCAACTATCGGAAGCTCTGTCTGACATAGAAGTAGGCGCGCAAGTAGTGACAGCGGCGGATGGCGATGTATTCCCGTCGAATTTGCTGATCGGGACCGTGTTTAAGAAACAGGATGATACGTTATGGGTCCGCTCCGTTGCCGATATGAATGATCTGCATTTCGTACGTGTGCTGAATTATGCGGCGACACCTGCGAAGCTTGTAGAATAATATCCCATGCAACAAAACAGAGAGTTGCCTTCATGGTTTCAAGGCGCGGTGCCGATGGTAGTCAGTGTAGTGACAGTGTTATTGTTTTCGACCCTGTCTCCCACGATTCTTGGCATTGTTTTCCATCCCAACAGCGGTTTAATTGCCATTTATTTCTGGAGCGTTGCCACGCCGTATCTCATGCCGGTATGGGCAGTATTTCTGCTGGGGCTTCTGCAGGATATGTTCATGGGGTTTCCGTTGGGTACCTCTTCTTTCATTCTGCTGCTATGTTCCATATTGATTAAATACAAGCAGCATATGATCAACCAGAAGGAATGGAGTGTAATGTGGGGAGGGTTTGCTATTATTTGCCTGATTGCCCACAGCGTGTATTGGGGACTGACCAGCCTCTATCATCAGTCAGTGCTGCCTGTATCGGACATTCTGGCAAGCATGGGGATAACATTCCTGCTTTATCCGCTTTTGCAAATGTTTTACAGCGCGCTATATCACTGGCTATTCCCGAGACAGGCAAAATCCATTGGCATTAGCCGCTAGCCTGCGCTACGACTTGGATGATGTTCACACTTCTTAACAGTCATCCGCTTTCACGACGGGTCATGCTTTTTTCTGCCGTGCAGACGGTGGCATTTGCCGCGCTTGTCGGGCGATTGACGCATTTGCAGTTTACCAAGAGTGATGAATTTAAAACCCAGGCGGAAGGGAACCGGATCAAGCTACAACTGGACCCACCTAAAAGAGGGGAATTACTGGATCGTGCCGGTACAGCACTGGCAGAAAATAAAACCAACTACCGTTTATTTGTCGATATGCGACAGATTGAAGACCGCGATAAGTTATCTGACACACTGCTGGAACTTTTGTCTCTCACCGATGGCCAGCGCCACGATATGGCCCTGTTGATTAAGAAAGCAAAAAAGAATCAATCGGTATTACTGCGCGAATATATGTCGTGGGATGAGGTGGCCAGAATCGAATTTCACGCACCGCACATACCGGGTATCTTTATCGATAAGGGGCAGCTGCGTTCCTACCCTTTTAAGCATTATGCGTCACATATTGTCGGGTATGTTGGCAAAGTATCGGAAGAAGATCTTGTCGATCAGCCATTGCTGCGACTGCCGGAATTTAAAATCGGCAAGAATGGGTGCGAAAAATTATTTGAAAATACCCTGCGCGGACAAGCGGGAACGCGGCATTTGGAAGTCAATGCACAAGGGCTGGTTGTACGGGAGTTGAAACATCAATCCAGTCAGTCTGGAGAGCCCGTTAAACTGACGATTCATGCACCGTTGCAGCAGTTTATTGCAGAACGGTTGGGAGAAGAGAGCGGTGCCGTCATCGTAATGCACGCTCATAATGGTGAGATTCTGGCACTGCAATCCACCCCGTCTTTTGATCCCAATTATTTCACGCGGTCAATACCGGCCGATATATGGAAAGCCCTGAATGAGAACCCTAAGAAACCGCTGCTCAATAAGGCGATCAGTGGCCAATATCCTCCCGGGTCGACCTTTAAAATGCTGGTAGGGCTGGCCGCGCTTGAAAAAGGTATGATAAAAGAGAATACACGCTTTTACTGTCCCGGTCATTTCATGCTGGGCAATCACCGTTTTAATTGCTGGAAGGCGGAAGGGCATGGATCGGTTGACATCAAAGATGCTATTGCTGAATCCTGTGATACGTTTTTCTATCATATAGGAAAAGAACTGGGCATGGATGCCATTGCCGATATGGCACGCCGTTTCGGTCTGGGACAGGAAAGCACTCTTGGTCTTATCGGAGAAAAATCAGGGCTGATTCCCTCGGTAAAGTGGAAAAAACAGCAACATGCCCAGCCCTGGGTGCCGGGTGATACGGTCAATGCGTCCATTGGTCAGGGATATGTGCTGGCAACACCGCTGCAACTGGCGGTGATGACAGCGCGCATGATTAATGGCGGTAAGCAGGTAGAGCCGACATTACAGACAAAAACGCATTTGGAAGAGGTCAACTGGCCATCCATGGGCATATCCAGGGCTCACCTGGAAATGATGACGGAAGGGATGAACCGGGTAATGAATGCTCCGAACGGCACGGCCTATTATCAGCGTATCTGGGACAAGGCATTCACCATGGGCGGCAAGACGGGCACGTCACAGGTGCGGCGTATTGTAGAGCGTGGTTATGATCAGAAGAAACTGCCCTGGCATCACCGTCATCATGCATTGTTTGTAGGTTATGCACCGCATTACAATCCGACTTTTGTGGTGAGTGTATTGGTAGAGCATGGTGGTAGCGGTGCGCGGGCTGCCGCACCAATAGCGCGTGATGTGTTACATGAATTGCAGAAAATGGCGGCGAAAGAGCCGCGCCTGCTTGGAGTGTAGTGGATGGATCAAGTGATTACGGCCAGCCAGCGGCGTTCAGGGCTTATCAGAAAGCTGACCGGGATGAGCGGACTGTTGTTCTGTGCGATTCTACTGCTGGGAATTGCAGGTGTCATGATGCAATTCTCCGCTTCGGGAGGTCACATGCAGCCATGGGCATCACCGCACCTTATCCGTCTTATACTGGGACTGCTGGTGATGATTACCATGGCTATCATGCCCATACAGCTTTATGTCCGTCTGGCCTATTTTATCTACGCAATCTGCATTGGCATGCTGGTCTATGTGGAGGTAGCCGGCTATATCGGAATGGGCGCACAGCGCTGGATCAATCTCGGATTCATGCATCTGCAGCCTTCGGAGCTGACCAAGATTGCTATCATTATCATGCTGGCGCGTTATTTTCATCAGGTGAATACGGATGATGTGAATCACCCGTTCATGTTGATGACCCCTTTGCTGCTCACGGCATTGCCGGTTCTGCTGATTCTTAAACAACCAAATCTTGGAACAGCCACTATTACCGCAATCATTGCTTTTTCCATGCTGTTCATGACGCGTATAAAATGGCATTATTTTGCCGCGTTGATAATGTTGATCATGATTGCGGCTCCTGTGGGCTGGCAATTTCTGCATGATTATCAGAAACAACGTGTGCTGACGTTTCTGGACCCAGGCAAGGATCCTCTCGGGGCAGGCTATAACATTAACCAGTCCATGATTGCGATTGGTTCCGGTGGTTTCTCCGGCAAAGGATTTCTGAAAGGCTCGCAGGCACAGCTTGATTTCCTGCCCGAGAAACAGACTGATTTCATTTTCACCATGCTGGCCGAGGAATTCGGATTTATCGGTTGTATGGCTCTGTTGCTGTGTTACATGTGTATTTTAATATATGGTATTGCCTTGATGCTGCGCTCGAGAAGCCGTTTCGGATCGCTGATTGCTGCTGGTGTGACGGCAATGCTGTTCACACATATCTTCGTTAATATTGCCATGGTAATGGGCATGCTGCCGGTCGTCGGCGTGCCGCTGCCTTTACTGTCTTATGGCGGCACATTCATGCTGGCGACCATGATGGCGCTGGGGCTGTTGATGAATGTCTATGTCCATCGTGATGTGTCGTTGCATCGGAATATCAGAGCGTTTTTCTAAATGCCGGAGAGATCATGAATATGTTGTTCGTGTGATGCGTGGATACGTTCTTCATTCAATCCACTGGCTGAGATCACATGATTGGGCGCACCTGTCATCATCGACGGATCGCTGGCCGTCTGTTTGAAATTACTTCGTGATGGCGTGTTCGCAGGTTGGTGTTTATTGGTATTTCCTTCCTTATTACGATAGGGATAGATGTTGACCGGATAAATCTCCAGCACATCTTTGGGCAGCGCTCCTTCCGCCTTGGCTTTTTCGACTTCTTTGACGGCCTCTATGCCAAAATCTTTATGATTGGCAATCTCAATGAAGGTCATAGTCCATTCCTGCTCACGTGGGTTAATCAGCCCATGACCGAGTAAATAAATAAATTTTGGCAGGGTAAAATCGGCAAGCGGGATAGGATAGTCGTTTTCATCCAGTTCGGTTTTGTGTTTATAGTTATAGGTATTGTTCATCAGATCAGCGATGCGATTGAAGATACGTTCGCCATTCGCCCAGACCCGCCCTTCATCCAGATCAGGATGCAGCACGCTTTTAAAGGCTATTTCCGGTCTGAATTTCTTGGTATACTGTTGATACAGGTTAATAACGTCGCCTTTGGAGATTGGATCGCCAATACCATACATTGGGTTGAGCTTATCATTAACGAAATAAGTGAAACTCTCGAGCATGGTCGGCTGGCGTCCCCAGATATCGAACATCCAGTTCAGACCCCAGGCGCCAATCGCCATTTCGCCTGCCTGCAGCCATTTGAAGGGAGATCTGAGAAAGAAAAGGGCACTTGCCCCATAGCGCTGAAATTGTTTGCGCCGGAAAACTTTGGTCGTGGATTGGATGATCTGATTATCACTGTTCAGAATATCCATGAAGGTGACATCCTTCGGATCCTTGCCCGTTTCATAGGCAACTGCTTCTGTATAAATACCGCGCATGTCATTCATGGCGCGTTTTGTCAACTGATAGGACATGTAAAGACTGCCCACACCAAGTCCGTAATCATAGTACATTTCAAATAATCGATTATTGATATTACTCTGCAGGCGGGATTTGGATTTGGATGTCAGGCTTGGTATACCCTTTTTTTCAATACCTTCTCTGAAAGCATACTGGACGGTGTTATCCCGAAAGCTGTTTGCGCCCCATTCTTTGAGAATCTCATCAAGGTTATCAAGCAGTTTCTTTCCTTCTTCCGAACCGTTCACGGCATCAAGAATATCGTCGACATTCCTGGGGACAGGACCTTTAAAAATGGCATTGACATCTGCTTTGGCGAGTGCGGCGTCAATTTTTCTGAAAAAAGGTTTAACATTCATATCGACTATAGGGGTACTTGTATAACGGCGCATCCATGCCGGTGTCAGGCTGTCGGTTAGCGTTCTCACAGAACCGCGCAGCAGATAACGTGCAGGCATCAACGTCAGACCGATTCTTACATCCGGTGGCGTATGAATCGGAATAAAGCTCGTCTGCGCATGCAGCGTATTCAGTTCTTTTTTATCATTACCCATAGATTCTATGACAGATACTCACTGCCACTCACTTATAATTTCACACCTATAATCAGTATAAAGGGCTTTACAGGCTTGTAATATGAAGATTCTGTGACATTCTGGGGGAAGAAATGAGATAAAAAGCTTTATTTTCAATTGAGTAGGGCGCCAAACGCTTCCTTGCCGAAATACAGCACGCTACCGGTGATGCACACACCTACGAAGCCGACCAGACTGCCGATAATGATGGTCACCCCGTCGCGGCTTAACAAACCAAGCGCCATGATAAGGATGCCAAGTCCGGGAACGAAGTTGGTCCAGGGAAAGGGCAGGGCAATACATAGCGAAAATATAATGCACAAAATGCCGATAATGCGCTCACCCGTGTCGCTGCTGGCGAAAGACATACGCTGGCGCAGTAGTTTCTCGATTTTTTTCATGCGGGGAGCGGCTTTCCCTACGATCTTGGCTAGCAGGCTCCGGCGAATCTTCTTCTTATTTATCCAGGATGGCAGCCAGGGGGATTCCTTGCCGGCAACGAGCTGCACCGCCAGAAACAACAGTGGTATGGCAGTCACACTGGAAGGCCCCGGTGCGGGAACGGGTATGCAGTTGGGTAATACGAAAATGATCAGTAACAAGCCGAAACCGCGCTCATGCAGCGCGTGCATGAGCTCACCAACACTCACCAGATCGGCCTGATGCTGCTTGACGGCATCTTCCAAGACATCCGATGCGGCACGTTCCTTGCGTTTCTTAAATCGTTTGATGACCATGGCTAATCCACATTCCTCGCCATGCTTATACGCATTTTTTTATTCCATGCAAAGAGCATTTAGGCAGGTATCGATGGTAGCAAGGCCATTTTTTCCTCAGCATACAGGGCCGTGACGATCAGAATAACCAGCAGCAGGCAGGTGATCAGATAAAGGACTCTTGCACGCACCAGATGCAGGAGGGTTGCTTTGGCGGAGCCTTTACCGATCCAGGGGTCATCGATCACCGTCTGTTCGATATGGCGGGGTCCACCGAGCGATATGCCAAGGCAACCAGCAGCAGCGGCAATCATATAGCCGTGATTAGGCGATGTGATTTTTCCGGCATCGGTGATCAGGGTGGCCAATCCTTTGAAGGGCTTGCAGCCGGGCACGAACAGGGCGGCTAGGCAGATAATCACTCCTCCCAGCCGTGAAGGCAGCCACAGCAGCACATCATTCAGCCGTGCGGTGGCCCAGCCAAAGGCGATATAGCGTTTGGACGGATGGCCGATCAGCCCGTCGAGCATATTGACGGTACGGGCGAGTATGGCGCCGGGAAGCCCGAACAGCAGATACCAGAACAGCGGACAGAGAATCTTATCGGCAATATTTTCGGCCAGATATTCAATCGCTGCGCGAATGATGCTATGCGGGTCCCATTCGGAGCGTTGTCCTCTGCCGAAAGAATGTGTCAATGTTATGGCGTCTTGCAGCTGGTTGGATTTAATCGCCCGCAGGACAGGCGTCGTACGGTCTAACAATGCGCGCACGGGTAGCAGAAGGGTAAGCAGGATGATTTCAATCCATTCCCCATGCGGTGACATGCGGATGGCCAGTGATAGTATGATTGCGATAAGCAGGATGATAATAAGGACGAACAGCAGCAGAATAATACCGCGATATACCAGTTTTCCGGCGGAGCGCCCTTTGCGGTTAAGCTTGCGTTCCATGCGCCGGGCAAACCGCTTGAGCCACCGGGCGGGGCGATGAAGTTGCAACGCCCGCAGCCAGCTTAGCGGGCCAAGAAAGGTGGCGGCTAGCAATAATGCAACAATAGCGATGATCTGGCGATCAAAGATATCATGTCCGGCAAGATCGAGCACGGTGCCTGCGACTTATTCGATGAAAATCTCGACCCGCCGGTTGGCACGTTTGCGCACTCCATCGGAGGTTGGCACGGCTGGATCAGATTCGCCGAAGGCAAAATAAGAAATACTTGATGAGGCTACATTGCGCGCGGTCAGGAAGTCTTTAATCTGTGAAGCGCGCCGATGCGATAATTCCATATTATACTCATCGGTGCCTGAGCGGTCGGCATGGCCGTTGATCACCACCTCATACCTTTCGCCGGAAGTGCGCAGGCTGGCGGCAATGGCTTCCAGTTCGTCAAATGCCACTTCTTCGGCATTGACGCTGTCCCACGGAAAATAGAACACATAAGAGGTAGACAAGGTTCCGGCCGATTGATCAATCGCGTGATCGCGTTCATTGAGCAGACGGTAAAACTGGTTTTTACACTGTTCGATCGCGGCGATCTGCCAGGCTTCTTCTTGTTCTTCCAGCCAGCAGTCATAATAAAACTGCATTTTGGCGGCACGCTCGGGCTGACGTGACACAAAGCCGACGGTCAGCGTATCGAGCAGCATATTATAGGCGGAATTTAATTCATTGATATTCACGGCAGAAATGTCCCAATTCTCAGGGTTTTCCGGCGGCACATCCTGACCGTAAGCGAGCATCAGCCCTTTATCGGCAAAATATTTCGAACTCCACCAATCATAGGCCGTTGCTTCATCTTCGGCGAAGCCGAGATAGAGCATGGCGAGGGTTTTCTGAAAGTTAGAGCCTTTCGGAGTGACCTGACGAAGCTCTTCCAGACTGGCTGTACTGCAGCCGGTCAGACAGATAAGAACCATCCCCAATGATGCCAGGCGGGCCATGAACACACTCAATTATAATGCCAGTTTAAACCATCAATCTATCCAAAGCGCCGAACCCGTGCAACGGCAATCTCGTCATCGGTGAAAAAGGTTGCGTATCATTTTGTAAATGCGTATAAGACCGCCAAATATTGAAACATCGACGGAGGAATCTATGACGGTACAACGCACCTTATCCATCATCAAGCCCGATGCGACCGAACGCAATCTCACTGGTAAAATCAACGCGGTCTTTGAAGAAAACAGCCTGCGTATTGTGGCGCAGAAACGCATTCGCCTGAGCGAAACCCAGGCGAAGGATTTTTATGCGGTGCATAAGGAACGCCCGTTTTATGGGGAGTTGGTTTCCTTTATGACCTCCGGTCCGGTGGTAGTGCAGGTGCTGGAAGGCGAAAATGCGGTGGAAAAGAACCGCGAGCTGATGGGCGCGACCAACCCCGAAGACGCAGCCGAAGGCACGATCCGCAAGTTATTCGCCGAGAATATCGAGCGTAATTCGGTGCATGGTTCAGACAGCGATGAGAATGCCGCGAATGAAGTTGCCTTTTTCTTCAGCGAGGATGAAATCGTCGGCTGATAATGGATAAAGGAACATTGGAATATTCTATAGCCGTTTGCATTTAGTTCGCCCTGTTTTCGTCATTCCCGCGACTTGTCTCGCCAAAGCGAAGCGACGGCGGAAGGCGGGAATCCTGGAGGAATACGGCACAAAGATCCCCGTTTTCACGGGGATGACAAGGAATGATAAATGTAAACGGCTATAATTTCCACCATTCCACCATTCCAAACCCTGGCGCCGGGAAGTCTAGCTTATTTGTTACGTTCAGGACGCTATTTCTCACAGTGAGTCTTCTATTCACGTCCCTTCCCGGCATGGGATAGGTGCTACCAATCATGCGACTGGTAGCCGGGGAGTAACAAAAATCCTCAACGAGAGATTCCCATTGGCCTTTAGCTTGCGCCTGAACATACGCCAACAGCTCCCCGACCGAACGTCAGGGAGTATGATTCGGTCATACTAACCGTCGTTGAGAGAGGTTTGTTAAGCCCCGGACCGGCATCGTGCCAATCTGAAGCAACTATAGAGGATTGCGTGAAAACGGGCAAGGAATAATGGGGGTTATGACATGTTCCGTCTGACCCGGTCCCCTTCGATGACCAGCCGGTCTTCGGCAAGCCAGCGCAGCGCCTGCGGATAGATGATATGCTCCTGCTCAAGCACACGTGCGGCCAGCGTCTGTTCATCGTCATCCGCCAGCACCGGCACGGCAGCTTGCAGAATAATCGGGCCGGCATCCATTTCGGGTACGACGAAATGCACGGTGCAACCGGTCTCTGCCACGCTGGCTTCCAATGCGCGCCGGTGGGTATCGAGTCCTTTAAACTCTGGCAGGAGGGACGGGTGAATATTCAGCATGCGGCCATACCATTTTTCGGTAAAGGAAGCGGAAAGCAACCGCATGAACCCGGCCAGACAGACGATGTCGATGGCATGCTGTTCTAGCTGCCGGTCGATGGCGCTGTCATAAGTGTCACGGGAATCATAATCACGGTGATCTATTACCTGCGTGGCGATATTCGCCGCCTCGGCGCAAGTAAGGCCATAAGCATCGGGCTTGTTGGAGACCACCAGCGCAATCTCTGCCGGGAAATCGGCATCGGTGCAGGCATCGATCAGTGCCTGCATGTTGCTACCGCGACCGGAAATGAGGATGGCAACCCGCTTTTTGGTCATGACCGGAACGCATTAATGTAATGAACAGGTTCGGTATCACGCTTGGTCACTTTTCCGATGGGATAAACGGTTTCCCCGGCTTCTTCCAATGCGGTGATGGTGGTCTGGGCGTGATCGGGTGCAACGATCATGACCATGCCGAGACCGCAATTGAAGGTAATCAGCATCTCATCCTCAGGCAATTGTCCACCCTCCTGTAACCAACCGAAGACCGGCGGCAGTGGCCAGCCTGCCAGATCGATCTCTGCCGCCAGATGATCGGGCAGGATGCGCGGGATATTTTCCGTCAGCCCGCCACCGGTGATATGCGCCAGCGCGCGGATACGGCCTGTGTTGATTGCCTTCAGGCAGGAGGCGACATAAATTCGCGTTGGGGTGAGCAGGCTGTCGCCAAGCGATTGCGTGTCGTCATAAGGAGCAGGTTGATCCAGCACCGCGTTGGACTGTTCCACCAGCTTGCGCACCAGCGAGTAGCCGTTGGAATGCGCACCGCTCGAGGCCAGCCCGATGACCAGATCGTCTTCCTTCATATCAGGGGAGGGGAGCAGTTTCTCACGCTCCACCGCACCGACGGCAAAGCCGGCGAGATCATATTTCCCGGCAGGATACATACCCGGCATTTCGGCAGTCTCTCCGCCGATCAGAGAGCAGCCGGCCTCCTGGCAGCCCTCGGCGATGCCGGCGATGACCGCTTCTGCCTGATCGACTTCTAACGTTCCACAGGCAAAATAATCGAGAAAAAATAATGGCTCGGCACCCTGAACAATCAGGTCATTCACACACATGGCAACCAGATCGATGCCGATAGAGCCATGTTTGCCATGTTGCTGGGCCAGCATCAGTTTGGTTCCTACCCCATCCGTGGCGGCAACGAGCACTGGGTCCTGATAGGTGGTTGCAGATAGCTGAAATAATCCGCCAAACCCGCCCAGACCGGACATGACGCCGTCTCTGCGGGTGGCGTCAACCAGAGTGGACAGACGCGAAACCAGTTGATTCCCGGCCTCGATATTCACTCCGGCATTCCGGTAATGACCGGCGGCAGATTTATCCTTCGAAAGGTTGTGTTTTTTACTCACTTGCGCTACACCCATAGATAGATAGTCATAAGAGAGTCAGGAAGGTTTGACAAGATGCTTCACGCTCGCTGGAGAGTATTCTGGATAGTGGCCGTGATAATGGTGGGTTACAGCCTGCCGTCCCATGCGGTGGTGGAAGAGATTGAGGTGATTGCCGATGTTATCGGCACAGACCCCAGAGATGCGCAGGAAAAAGCCATTGATTATGCACAGAAACGCGCCTTTTTTCTGGTACTGTCCAAACGTGATCCGCAAAATGCCGAACGCATTGCCCGCTCCATGACGACTGAACAGATTTTGCAGCATATACGCGGCTATGAAATTTTGCAGGATAAATTCGAGGATAACCGCTATCTCGGTCAGTTCAAGGTCAGTGTATCGGATGATTTGGTACAACGTATGCTGGTGCCGGAAGAGTCGCTGATGCCGACGGAGAAACTGCCATTGCTGGTCATGCCGGTACTCAATGACGGCGAAAAAATCATGCTGTGGGATGAAGGCAATGTCTGGCGCAGTCTGTGGAATACGGTTGCGCTTGAAAAGGGCGAGAATCTGCTGGTGATGCCTTATGGCGATCCGACCGATATTGACATTGTCGATCATGCGACGGTGCTGTCCTATGACTATCAGCGGATGCTGCCTCTGATGCAGCGTTATGGCACCGATGAAATGGTGGTGGCACTGGCGACGTATAAGCAGGAAAGAGAACCGGTTGGGTTGTCGGTTACATTACGGCGGCTGGGTGTGGGAGTAGATAAGATCAAAGAGCTTTATTACGAAGCGGAAGAACCCGAAGTGACGCCGGAAGTCTTACTGGTGGATGCAGCGCATAACATTGCCGGGCAGCTGAAGGAAATTGCGCGGGCACGTGAAACAAGGCGGCAGCAGCAATTGCTGCAGGCAAAAGCAGTTCGCCTGCAGGCGCAGTTCCGGCGTGTATCGGAATGGGCGGAAATGCAGAACCGTCTGGCCAATCTGCCGCGCGTATTGCGGTTGGATGTAGAGAATATTTCGATCCGCAGTGCCGATGCCGTGCTGCATTTCGAAGGAGAAGAAACACATCTGATGCAGATGATGGCGGCCAATGGGATGCGTGTCCTGCCGCAGCATGGATATTGGGCGGTATCGTTCTAGACATCAGTGTTTCATGATGAAAGGGCGGGCATGCCGATAGCAAAAACCTGGATAATCTGGCTGCTGATAGGGCTGGCCTTTTTTATTTTCATTTATGCGATTAAGGCGATTTTGCTGCCATTTGTCGTAGGCATATTGGTGGCATATTTGCTGGATCCGTTGGCGGACCGACTTGAGCGCCATAAATGTTCGCGCACGGTGGCAACCGCAATTATTACTCTGGTGTTTTTTGCACTGGTCATTGCCGGACTCGTGGTGCTGGTGCCGGTACTGTATCATCAGGTGATGAATCTTATTCAGGTGCTGCCGGGTTATATTGACCAACTGAAGACGATGATCGGCCCCTATGTCAGTGATGTGCTGGTTCATATCAATGAAGAGGATATTGCCGCTGTCAAGGATGGCGTCGGTTCGGTTTCCGGTTCGCTGCTGGCGGTAATGGCGCGTTTGAGCCGGGGCGTGCTGGATTCGGGGCTGGCAGTGTTTAATCTGATTTCGCTGATTGTGATCACACCGGTGGTGACTTTCTATCTTCTGCGGGACTGGGACAATATCGTTACCAGGATCGATGATCTACTGCCGCGCCCGTCGCGTGATGTGATTCACGAACAGCTAGTGCGCATTGATGATACGCTGGCAGGGTTCATGCGCGGGACATTGAATGTGATGCTCATACTCGGCACCTTTTATGCGGTGACATTGTCACTGATGGAGCTGCCTTTCGCTATTGTCATTGGTCTGCTTGGCGGGCTGCTGATTATTATTCCCTATCTCGGCACGGTAATCAGCGGTGCTTTGGCGGTTGGAGTGGCATATCTGCATTTCAATACCATCCAGGAAGTGCTGGTTGTGTTCGTAATTTTTGTGATTGGCCAGGTCCTGGAGGGCTATGCGCTGACGCCTAAACTGGTGGGGGACAGGGTAGGGCTGCACCCGGTCTGGCTGATTTTCGGCATGCTGGTCGGGGCGACCCTGTTCGGCTTCGTCGGTATTTTGCTAGCCGTGCCGGTAACGGCGGTGATCGGCGTTCTGGTCAAATTTGCTGCAGAGCAATATCGGGACAGCAGCCTGTATCAGGGAGAGAGGCGACCATCGAAAAAAGGAGCGTCTTCTTAAGCATGGCGCAGTTGGTAATGGATATTCCGGCTGAGACGAGCTATCGGGCAGAGGATTACCTCGTCTCGGAGAGTAACCGGCTGGCTTATGAGATGATTATGTCCTGGCCGGACTGGCCAAGCTATGGCATGTGGTTGCGTGGTCCCGAATCCAGCGGAAAAACCCATCTGGCGCATGTCTGGGCAGAGCGTTCGAGCGCCGTGTTTTTACAACCGGAGAACGCAAAAATAACGGCCGATCAGCAGGTAAAAGCGTATAATGCTTTCATTTTGGATGAAAATATCACAGAATTCGATGCAGACTGGCTGTTTCATTTTATGAATGCCTTGAAGGGAGAGGGCAAAAGCGTGTTGATCCTTCAGACAACAGCGCCGGAGCAGATGGACTGGCCGACACCGGATCTAGCATCGCGTGTGCGTGCTCTGCCGCGCATGGAATTAACCTGCCCGGATGACGAATTGCTACATGGCGTGACAATGAAAATGCTGGCGGACCGCCAATTGCGCATTATGCCCGATGCGTTGGATTACATGCTTAAACGTATAGGGCGATCCTTTGATGAGTTACATGATTTTGTTGAGTTGCTGGATAAAAAAGCGCTGGAACATAAGCAGAAATTAACCTTGCCGTTTATCCGGAAATGTTATGGCCAGTTGATGGACAGGTAATGTCATGGCGCATCACGTATTTAAATCGAGCTTCAGTTCGCACAGGAAGCGCAAAGAGCGTTTAAAGCAGGTGCATGTACTGGTGGCAGACCACGATGTGCGAATCGCCAGACTGGTCAGGACGGTACTCGAAAATTTTGGTTTCATGTATATCTATCTCGCAAAGACGAGTGATCAGGCGCTGAATTTCCTGGATACGGAACCGGTTGATTTGCTGATTACCGAATGGCCCATGTCGGTGGAAAATAACGTCAGTCTGGTGGAGCATATTCGAAAAGATATGTATTCACTTCATCGTGATATTCCGATTATTGCACTGACGGGAAAGTCGGATATTGTTGATGTCGAAAATGCGCGTGATGCGGGGATTACGGAGTATCTTGTCAAGCCGTTTACGGCAAAAACATTGTCTAAACGTATCATGCAGGTGGTGGAAAATCCGCGTTCGTTCATTATTGCTCCGAATTTTGTCGGACCGGACCGTCGCCGTCATCGTAAAGATGCCGATGATACTGAAAATGAAAAACGAATGTCTCTGGAAGAATTGCAGCAATATGCTGTCATGCATGATGGAATGACGACCTATCATACGCCAGACTATACTTTCAGCGTGCTTGTGCCAAATGAAGCATTGAGGGAAAAAATCGGTACCGATATCGATCTTGATGAACTCTTCAGTGAAGAGACCGTCGCAGAAGCGCAAAAAACGATCCTGACCATGCATGATGAATATCTGGACTGGGTGTCGATTGATCTGAACCGTCTTGAATATTCCTATACGGCATTGCAACAGGATTTAAGCGATCTTCAGCATTTGCAGGCGCTGGAAGAAATTGCTTTTACCATCAAATCGCAAGCGGGTATTTTCAGCTATGATCTGGCCTCGAAGGTGGGGAAATTATTGTTTGATTATTTAAAAACAGTACAGATTCCAACACAGGATACATTGATGATTGTCCGTAAACATACTGATGTGCTATACGTCATTTTTCATCAGGAGATTACCGGATCGGGTGCAAAAATGGGCCATGAAATTCTGGATGTATTGCAGACATTGATAGAGAAGTATACGTGAAAGAGAAACAGATGACGAAACTGCTGATCATCGATGATAATATGAGTAATCGCCTTATTGCACGCCATATCTGTGAAGATTTACAGTATGAAGTAGAGGAGGCAGATGGGGTAAGCGCTGCGCTTGGCTATGTGGCCAGCGGTGAATATCCGATTATTCTGCTGGACTGGATGATGCCGGATATTGACGGGTTGGAATTTTTGTCCCTGCTGCGGGAAACAGAGCAGGGGCGGCAGGCCAAGGTCATTATGTGTACGGCGAAGACAGGCTTGGATAACAGGGAAAAAGCGCTTCAGGCCGGGGCGGATGCCTTTATCGAAAAACCCTTGACACAGGAAGCGCTAAAGACAGCTATTGCGAATATCAGTGCACCACAGCCGGAATAATCATTCTGTACTGTAGATGTTGCGGGTCAGGTAATCCGTCAGATAACCAACAGCCGACTCCAGCATGCCCCACTCAGCAATGTCACAGTCAATCATTGCCAGAGCGCAGGTTGGAAATTTGATGGTCAGTCGCTGCATGGCCTCTTCATTGCCGTCTGCCGCCAGAGTAAGGCACAGATGATGCAGGCCGGGGTTATGTCCGACAATCATCAGACTGTCACAGGCATTTCCATAACTCTGGACGGTTTTGATAATATGCCCGGCATCGGCCAGATAAAGCGCATCCGTAAAAGACACCTCTATCGGCTGATCCAGATGTTTATTTATGGTTTCAATCGTTTGTCTGGTGCGCAAAGCGGTAGAGCATAGCACTTGTTCAGGCAGCAATACCCGTTCCTGCAGGTAAAGCGCGAGGCTGGCAGCATTTTCCAGACCGCGTTTTGCCAGCGGCCGGTCGTGATCGTCCATGTCAGCGCTGCCGAGTTCCGCTTTAGCATGGCGTAGTATATAGAGTCTTTTCACGTTGCGTCACTTTACGAAGGGTGGTTTAATACATTATAAATACAAAGAAAATATAACCCGGATATGACAAAAGCAACTAGTAAATCTTCCGATCGGCATTTGCACCTTATTGCGCACACACCGGAAAAGCGTGCAGCGGACATATATGATGAACCCGAGCAGCGTTTCATTAATCGTGAACTGTCCTGGCTGGCCTTTAACATGCGTGTTTTGCAGGAAGCGAATAATTCGGCAAACCCGTTGCTTGAACGGGTGAAGTTTCTGTCAATCTCGGCGACCAATCTGGATGAATTTTACATGGTGCGTGTTGCCGGGCTGAAAGACCAGTTGCGTCACAATATCATTACCACCAGTGCTGACGGCCTGACGCCGAGGGAGCAGCTGGAATCCATCCATGACATGGCGGCGGAGCTGATTCATACGCAGCAGACATGCTGGCTGACATTGAAGGAAGAGTTGCGCGAAGAACAGATAGAAGTTATCTCACCCGATGAACTGACAGTCAGTGAGAAAGAAAAAGTCAAAAGTTATTTTCTGGATAATATTTTTCCGGTTTTAACGCCAATAGCGGTGGACCATGCGCACCCGTTTCCTTTCATTCCTAATCTTGGCAAGGCTCTGCTGTTTGAGCATTCAGTGCCTGGCTCGCAACAGCGGCGCATTACGCTGATATTGATACCGAATCAGCTGAAACGCTTTATCCGCATCAATGCGCGCGGCAAGAGCTATCGATTGATTGCGATTGAAGATATTATTACCCTGTTTTTCGAATCATTATTTCCGCGCTGTGAATTATATGAAAGTACCCTCTGCCGCATCGTGCGCGACAGTGATCTGGAAATGGAAGAAGAAGCAGAAGACCTGGTCCGCTATTTTGAAAAGGCGGTAAAAAAACGCCGCCGCGGACGGGTGGTGCGCCTTAAGACACGCTATCCCACCTCGCGGCATATGAAACAGTTCATGCTTGATAACCTGCCGGCGTCAGAACATGACGTGCATGAGGTGGAGGGCATGATCGATATGGCGAGTCTGGAGGAGCTGTATGATTGTGCACGCCCGGAACTGAAATTTATTCCCTTCAAAGTACGTTTTCCTGAGCGCATCAATGATTTTGGCGGTGATTGTTTTGCCGCGATTCAGGCCAAGGATATCATCGTTCATCATCCTTATGAGAGCTTTGATGTGGTGGTACAGTTTTTGCGCCAGGCAGCGGAGGACCCGGAGGTGGTGTCGATCAAGCAAACCCTGTATCGCACCAGCAATGACTCCCCCATCGTTAGGGCGCTGATTGAAGCCGCAGAAGTGGGTAAAACGGTGACTGCCGTCGTAGAACTGAAAGCCCGTTTCGATGAAGAGGCGAATATCCGCTGGGCACGTGATATGGAGCGTGCTGGGGTGCAGGTCGTTTACGGTTTCATGAAAATGAAAACCCATGCGAAATTATCGCTGGTGGTACGGCGGGTGGATGGCAAGCTCAAATCTTACGCGCATTTCGGCACCGGTAATTATCATCCCACCACGGCAAAGGTTTATACCGACCTGTCCTATTTTACCTGCGATCCGGAACTGTGTCAGGATGCGTCGCATCTGTTCAATTTCATCACCGGCTATGTCAAACCCGATAGTCTTGAGCATCTCAGTTGCGCACCGCATAATCTGCGTGAACGGTTGCTGGAATTGATCGGGCAGGAAATCATCCACGCCAGAGAGGGCAAACCGGCTGCGATCTGGGCCAAGATGAATTCGCTGATTGATCCCGATATTATCGATGCGCTGTATGCCGCTTCCTGCGAGGGAGTACAGATCGATCTGGTAGTGCGTGGTATTTGCGGTATTCGTCCGGGTGTGAAGGGGCTGTCGGATAATATCCGCGTGAAAAGTATTATCGGCCGTTTTCTCGAACATTCGCGCATTTACTGTTTTGCCAATGGCCAGCCTCTGCCATCGCCACAGGCAAAGGTTTTTATTTCCTCGGCTGACTGGATGGTCCGCAATTTCGATCATCGCGTCGAGGTCATGGTGCCGATTGAGAATGAAACCGTGCATGCGCAGGTGCTCGATCAGATCATGGTGGCCAATCTGCGCGATGAAATGGGCAGCTGGATGCTGCATCCGGATGGCACCTATGAGCGATTCTGTCAATATAGTGATTTGGATGCTTTCTCGGCGCATGCCTATTTTATGCATAATCCGAGCCTGTCGGGCCGGGGTAAAGCCTTGCGTAAGGGTGGCAAGCTGTCCTCTGGTAAATCGAATGCCCGGCGCGGACGAAAGAAATAATCACGATGCCTTATCCTCTTCCGCTGGAAGCGCTTTCCCCCAGTCCGGCTAATACGCAGGCGATTATCGATATCGGTTCGAACTCGGTGCGCATGGTGGTGTATCATGCACCGGTACGGGTGCCGGTGCCGTTGTTTAACGAGAAATATTTATGTGGGCTGGGTGAAATACTGGCTGCTACGGGCAGGTTGCATGAAGAAGCAAAGGCCAAGACCCGTCAGGTGCTGGAGCGTTTTCTGCTGATGACCGAACGACTGCATGTGCAGCATTTGTATATTATGGCGACAGCAGCGATTCGCGATGCGGAAGATGGCAGGGAGTTTGTGGCGGAACTGGAGAACGCTTACGGCGTTACCATTCATGTTATCAGCGGCGAAGAGGAAGCAGCGCTGGCGGCAAAGGGCATTATCGCTTCAAGTTATGCGCCGCATGGCATTGCTGCTGATTTGGGGGGTGGTAGTATGGAGCTGGCCTATCTGCGCCGCGACAGCATCATCAAACAATCGACGCTGGAAGCGGGAGTATTGCGTTTGATGGAAGCCTGCGGCCAAGATATAATAGCGCTGACACAGGCGATCGATGAACATCTTGGCACTATCGACTGGCTGGGCAAGGTAACTGCACCACAGCTTTATGCCATTGGCGGTAGTTTTCGCAGTCTGGCGAAATGGCACATGCGCTCTACCGGCTATCCGTTAAAGATTTTGCATGAATATCACCTGTCTGCCAGGACGGTGAAAGAACAAGTGGCCTATTTGGGTGGTCTGTCCATTGCAGAGATTGCCGATCTGCCCGGCATGTCACGCAAACGTGCAACCATGGTGCTGCCGGCAGCGGTGACGCTTGAACGGGTGATGCATCATGCGGGCATGGATATGGTCTATTTCAGTGTTAGCGGTATTCGCGAAGGTTATCTCTATGACAGCCTGCCGGATAATGTGAAATCGCAGGATCCGCTGATAGCGTCTGTCAGTGATTTGGCAGCACTGACCGGCCGTAAGGGCGAATATGCCGAAGAGTTGTTTGCCTGGATCGCGCCGCTATTTTTGCATGATACGGACGCGCAGATACGTCTGCGCAAGGCCGCATGTATTTTAGGTGAACTTGCCTGGACGATCGATCCCAATTTCCGTGGAGAATGGGCCTATTACCGGGTGATTCAATCCTCGCTTAAGGGACTGAGCCATAAGGAACGGGTGATGCTGGCGCTGGCGCTTTATTATCGCTATCACCGGAAATGGAAAAAGGATCAGGCCGAATTTGCATTGCTCGATGAACGTGAGCGCTTATGGGCAAAATGTTTGGGCCACGCGATGCATCTGGCATTTCATTTGTCAGGCGGTTATGCCGGCAATCTGCATCATGCGTCGCTGGTGGTTGATAATGAAGTATCGCTCGTTTTGGATGAGGCGGCAAAGCCTTTGCGCACGGCGGAAGTCGAAAAAAGGCTCGACGGATTGGGGTCAAGCTGGAGCGCTTTATCCAATCTTCTCATATAAGTGCGTTTGGTAATTTCCTTCACGCCGAACTGTTTCAAATGATCATTGACGAATTGCGTATCGAGCAGGCTGTAGCCGGCGTCCTTCAGTATTTCGACCAGTGCCACCAGTGCGACTTTGCTGGCGTCGCTGACGCGTGAGAACATGCTCTCACCAAAAAACGCACCGCCAAGCGATACGCCATACAGCCCGCCAACCAGCTTATCATCTTGCCAGCTTTCGACACTGTGTGCATGTCCCATGTCGTGCAATGTGCAATAGAGCGTGATAATGTCATTATTGATCCAAGTTTCCCTGCGTGACCGATTAATCTCGGCGCAGGAGCGGATGACCTGCTCGAATGCCGTATCGGCCCGGATGGTGAAAGGATTGGCGCTTAGGGTCTTTTTCAGTCCACGCGGAATGTTGAACGTATCCAGCGGCAAGACACCACGTTTTGACGGGTTGAACCAGTAAAGCTCGGTTGAATCTCTGCTTTCGGCCATGGGGAAATAACCGGAGGCATAGGCATTAAGCAGATCATCCGTTGTAACGGTATCACTCACGCCGCATCTTGTTTTTTCACCAAAGCCGGATCACCGGTGATAATGCCGCGTACACCCCAGGCTCTGGCACGTTCCACCAATGTTGCGTCATCACAGGTCCAGGTAATTACATCCAGATTGCGCTTATGCGCGTCATCCATGAAATCCTGGGTGATGATATCGATCTTCGGCAATACGAAGGTCGAATTGGTATATTCGCCGCAAGCGGCCAGCCCTTCCGGCATATTCTCCAAGCTCGCGCCAAGGATGATTTTGGGATATTTATGATGAATCTGCACCAGCAGTTGGTGGAAACGGGAGATCATGATCAGCTGCGTATAGTTCCAGCCTTTCTCCTGCACATAATAATTGACCAGCTTGGCGGCGGGCAAGGCGGCTTTCGGATGTTTGACTTCGAGGAACAGGCGGGTGCGATGATCAATCTTGCGCAGCACTTCCAGCAGGGTCGGGATCGATTGGCCACCTCCGGCATCCTTGGCTTTGAGCTGATCCAGTGTCAGTTTGCCGATTTCGCCGATGCCATCTGTTGTGCGCTCAATCGTTGCATCATGGATAATCACCGGCTCACCGGTCGCGCAGCAGCGCACATCCAGTTCAATGCCGTCCACGCCATGTTCGATGCTTTTCTGCATGGTGAGCAGGGTGTTTTCCGGCCCGAAAGCTGTGCCGCCGCGATGGGCGATAACCCAGGGTTCTGCCATAATCAATTTCCTCCCAGATGATGGTGCATGGCATCAAGCGCTAGAATATAGCTGTTTGCGCCGAATCCGCAAATAATCCCTAACGCCAGCGGTGAAATATAGGAATGATGGCGGAAGCTTTCACGCGCATAAATGTTGGACAGATGCACCTCAATCACCGGAACATCTATCGCAGCAATCGCATCATGTACGGCAACTGAGGTATGGGTAAAGGCACCGGCATTGATGATCAGCCCGTCAAAATCGCGTCCGGCCTCCTGAATCCAGGTAACGAGCTCACCTTCGTGATTGCTTTGGCGCGCATCTACTTCTATAGATAAGGCAGAGGCGTGCTCACGGCAGTGCTGATGGATGTCGTCTAGGGTATCTGAGCCGTAAATCTCCGGTTCGCGTGTGCCCAGCAGATTGAGATTGGGGCCGCCTAGAATGAGGAGTGAATGGCTCATAAAGATTACCCTTATGGTTTAAAAACAATGCTAAGGTACGCAATATGCAGGTGACAATCAACGGAGAAAAACAGGATTTTGACAACAACCTGTCGGTGGCAGAGTTGGTGGATGTGCTGGCGCTCGATATCCGGCAGGTGGCGATTGAGAAAAACCGTGAAATCATTGCACGTTCGCGTTATAAGGACGCCATGCTGACTGAGGGCGATGAAATTGAAATTGTCGAATTTATCGGAGGTGGGTGAGCATGGCGTCTGATCCGCTCATCATTGCCGGCAGGGAATTTTCTTCGCACCTGCTGGTCGGCACCGGCAAATATAAGGATTTTGCCGAGACCAAAGCGGCGATCGAAGCCAGTGGCGCCGAGATCGTTACGGTGGCGCTGCGCCGGGTGAATCTGACTGAAAAAGGTGAGGGACGATTGCAGGATTACATCTCACCCGATACCTACACCTATCTGCCCAACACCGCCGGATGTTACAGCGCCGAAGAGGCGGTGCGGACCCTGCGGCTGGCACGTGAAGCGGGTGGGTGGAGCTTGGTTAAACTTGAAGTAATCGGCGATGAGCATACGCTCTATCCCGATATAGGCGAAACGTTGAAGGCAGCGGAGATACTGGTAAAAGAGGGTTTTGACGTCATGGCCTATACGACGGATGATCCGCTGGTGGCGAAAAAGCTCGAAGAAGTCGGCTGCTGTGCGGTGATGCCGCTGGCAGCGCCGATCGGCTCCGGTCTTGGGATTCAGAATCCGCTCAATATCAAACTGATTGTCGAGAATGCCTCGGTGCCAATTCTTGTCGATGCCGGTGTCGGTACGGCTTCGGATGCGGCGATTGCCATGGAACTGGGCTGTGACGGCGTGCTGATGAATACAGCGATTGCCGAAGCCGATGATCCGGTATTGATGGCCGAAGCGATGAAACATGCGGTTACTGCTGGCCGTCAGGCCTATCTCGCCGGTCGCATGCCCAGGCGCGATTATGCCGTCGCCAGTTCGCCGAAAGAAGGCAACATCACCGCCGCACGACAAAAGACACGCCCGGCAGACGGGTAGACAGCCCCTGTTTCGGATAATAACCAAAGCGGTTTCGCGTCGGATAATAATAGCGCGTGCCGCAATAACGCCGCCGGTATGTTTTGTTTTTGATGTAGGGATAGCAGCAGGATGGCCGGTCCTTGCCGGTAATGATAATGGTGCGTGCCTGCACGTCGTTGGCGGCTGTTATAATACCCAGCGCCAGCCCGGCACCTGCGACACAGCACAGTAGGTGGTTTTGCATGGCTTTGCTCCGTTGTTTTTCAGCTTATACGCAGCGGAAAGCAAAACCCTGCACTTATCCTGTAATATATAACCACTTCACTTAACTATTCCTCGTCATCCCTGCGCAGGCAGGGATCTTCGTGCAACATGACTAAGATTCCCGCTTTCGCGGGAATGACAAGAATAAGGAAAATCAAGTGAAATGGTTATAGTAGACTATGCTGTGGCAGGCACGCCGCCGGAGGATTCCCCGCTGGTTGATTGGTTCTCTTCTTCCGGATCGGGCGCTTCTTCGACTTTAGTGTTCTCCTTACGTGGATCATACGGCTCCTGTATCGGCAGGTCGATCTGCGGCAGCAGACGCTTGGTGAAGGTGGAATCCTTGTAGTAGAAGATTTTTTTGCATTTGATCGGTGCGAAGGATTCGACCAGAATAATCTGTTCATCGCGCGGTAATTGGATGACTTCCTGCGGTAGCAGTAGCGCGCGCTGGGTTTCCGAAACGTGCAATGTACGTGCCGCCGGGTTGAAGTCGAGGAATTTCGGTTTGTTGTGCGATTCCTGATCGACGGTTTTATTCCCCACCAGCTGCGAGATCATATTGGCGGTTTCGATGTTGTTGGCCGAGAAGGTAACCCGGTAATAGGAGTTGGACAGGAATGAGTTCATGCCCGCTTCTTCATAGATGCCTTTGAGTTGCTGCGTATCCTGCACAATCAGGAACAGTTTGACGCGATAGCCGCGGAAATAGGCGATACCGACCTGAAACTGCGGCATTTCACCGAGTGAGGGGAACTCGTCCATCATAAACAACACGCCATGCGGTTCGTCATCCTTGGGCATGTTGCGCGTTAAGAAGTCGGATGCCTGCTGGTAAAATACTTTCAACAATGGTTCCAAACGTTGCAGGTTGTCCGGTGTAACGCCGCAATAGACCGTCTGTTTTTGCTTCTTCAGGGTTTGCAGATCAAAGTCGCTGGTGGCGGTGGTGGTGTCGATCAGCGGGTTGGCCCACAGTTCCAGACCTGAGTTCATGGTTGAAATCACGCCGGAGCGTTCCTTATCGGCTTTCTGCAGAAAGGCGGCGATATTCATGTAAGCCACTGGATGGATTTTACCGCCGATAGTGTCCAGCACCACAGCCAGATTGTACACTACATCGTCCGAACGCATGGTACGCACTACCTCGCCGAAGGAGGTGATTTTCTCCGGCACGGCGACCAGATACAGAATCACCCCGAGCAGCAGAGAACGCGCTTCATTCTGCCAGAATTCCTGCTCCGGAAGAATGAGGTTGCAGATTTTCTGTACATCATCGACCAGTTGTCCCGGTTTATCCGACAGCCAGTCAAGCGGGTTGTAACAATGGCTGACACCGTTCGGATCGGCCGGATTCCACACATAGCAGGGCTGATTCAGCTTCTGGCTGCGGTAGCCGCTGGTCAGTTCGTAATTTTCCATCTTGATGTCATGGACAATCACCGACTCTTCCCAGAACAGCAGATTGGGAATCACAAACCCCACACCCTTACCCGAACCGGTCGGTGCGAACAGCAGAATATGCTGAAAATCATCGGCAATCAGGTAATTTCTCGCACCAGTGCGGCCAAGCAGAATGCCTTTTTTGGCGCGCAGTTTTGCCTCGCGAATTTCTTCTTCGCTGGCCCATTTGGCATCACCATGCAGGCTTTCTTTTTTCTTCAATGGCCGGAAATCCATCAGCGGCGCGCGGATGAAAAACAGCAATATCAGCGCAAAGATCAGTCCGCCTGCCGGCGGTCCGTAAAATTTGGAATCGAACTCGATATTGAAATAATGCTCGCGATACTGCGGATAAGGCTTGTAGTAGCTGGCGGTATCGTGAATCTGTTTGTAATTGGTCACCACGCCTTTGGGGTCGGCCATCATCTGCAGATAATCCGAAGCAGGGGGCGGCACATTGCCCTGAATCGTATACATATGTTGATGCCCCAGCACAAAACCGATGAATACACCGAATGACACCGGAAGAAAAAGTGCCAGAAAAATAACCAGGAATACGATAAACCGGTTCAGAATATTCTGTAAGTTATCGTTCATATCGTGTCCAACTCCCGGAAATAGACTTCCGATACGAAGCGTTTGCCTTTCACGCCGCGTTTCAGCTGTATGATAACATTAACAATGGTCTGAACATATTCCTTTATTTCCTCGCGCTTCAGGCCAAGATTCGATTGCATGATCATTAGAATAAGCTGTTCGATCGCCAGTGGCGGTGAATCGGCGTGCAAAGTGGTGATCGAGCCCGGATGGCCGGTATTAATAGCACGCAGGTAGCTGAAGGCCTCTTTGCCGCGCAACTCGCCGACGATGATACGATCAGGCCGCAGACGAAGGCAGGCCTCGATCAAATCCTGAGTGGTGACAAGAGCCCGGCCCTGTTCACCGCGTGAGGCGACCAGGTGAACGCGGTTGGGCAGATGCTCGATATTGACTTCGCGTGCATCCTCCACCGTCAACACCCGTTCATCCAGCGGGATTTCCTTGAGTGCCGCATTCATGAAGGTCGTTTTACCGGTAGAGGTTCCGCCACTGACGATGATGTTTTTACGCAGTTTGACGGCCTTGCTGATAAATTCACGTATGGCGCCGGCATCGAGCAGTTTACGCAGCATGATATCATCTTCATTGATTCCCTGGCGGACAATGGTGCTTTCAAAAGCGCCGATTGCTTCATATTGTTCGAGATCAAGATTGAGAACAGTTTGTTTACGGATCGACATGGCCACCGTAAAGGGTTCGCAGGCCGGAGGGAAGATCACCTGAATCCGGTAGCCGTCGGGCAATGTTGCCGATAAGAGCGGTTTTTCTTCACTGACCATCTGGTTGGTCGACTGCGCGACCAGATGGCCGAGCGAGCGCAAATATTCAAAGTCATATTCGGGAATTTCATGGCGGACCATCTCGCCATATTTTTCAATCCAGATTTCATAGGGGCGGTTGATGGAAATTTCGGTGATACCCTCCTGCTCAAAGAACGCCTTAAGCGGTCTTAGGAAGGTTTCTAGTGCCGTTAAACTACCACTTTTTTTCATTCAATAAATCGCGTCCCTGCTGTTTGGTTCGGGAAAATAAGATCCCGTTGTAATAATACATTCACCACACTGCCCTGATCAACGATAATCGTCGGTTCGACATTAATGAATTGTTCCAGATAACGCTCGGCAATACTGCCGAAACGCTCCAGCGATTCGATGGTCGCCTCGCTGGTAGCGGTGGTATTAGTGGTGGTGTCACCGCCGGAGGTGGTGGTGGTAATTTCATCACCGGTAATTTCATCCACTACGGCGGCGACGGCAATGCTGACAATACTGACCAGTGCTGCGCGGGAGAAAATTTGTGCGAATTTGGTATCCACCGAACCTTCGACACCGGCCTGACCGATTTGATCCACTAACGGAGAATTAACCTGAACATCCACGCCATCGGGACGAATCAGCCGTGTCCACACGACAAATACCCGTTTCTGACCGCCGAGAATCGAGGAATTATAGCGTCCGACCAGACGAGAGCCTTTGGGGATGATAGGATCGTTACCCGCTTCCGGAAATACATCGCGTGAGACAATAGCGCGGATATTTCCCGGCAGATCGGTATTGATGGCCGTCTCAAGCACAGCCTGGATCAGCCGCCCTTCCGCGACGACGCGTCTGCGGTTGCCGATGCTGGTTGCGACAGCTTTTTCAGAGCGTGAGCTATAGACACTGGAAGCGAATTGCGAATTGGGATCATCGCCTACGGGTGTTTCACCGGTGAGGCTGTCCAGTAATCCGGGACCGCCGCCGCCGCCGGAAATCACCATGGGAGAACGAATCCGCTGACGCAGCAATTCATTGCTCGGTCCGCTGCCTCCCTGTTCAATAATGGGGGCCGGCTGAGCGGTCGGCAACTGTGGCGGGACGATGGTCAGCGGCGGAGGCGGTTCAATACCGGTCACGAGCTCGGATATCTCCGGCGCGTCTTCCTCCTGTACGATACGCGGCTCCTCGCCAAGCGGATCAACCTCATCATCGTCGGTGAAGACAAAGATGTTGAATAGCATGAAGGTAAATACCGCTACCGCAAAGCCGAGAATAATAAACACTTTGCCCGGTGCAGAGGCGACAGACGGTGCACCCGATTCCAGAGGAGACTCGTCCGCGCTTCCCGGTCCGTAAGGATCGGGTGAGGCAAAGGGATCATCCGGTGGTGGCATGTCTCCCGGTGGCGGAGGAGGTGGAGGCGGAGGAGGTGGTGACTTATCGGCCATATGATCCAGGTTTCACATTCGCTACATTAGACGGTTCATCGGATGGCTTTCGTTAAACACCGTAATGGTCTGCGAACCATGGCGGATGGAAAAACGCGGAGCAATAGTACCCACCACGGTCAACCCTTGCGCATTGATGAATGCATCCACCGGGGTTTCTCGTCCGTCCGGCGTGACGACAAAGAAGAAAGGCACACTACGCAAATCGCTTGGGAACAGAAAATAGGTTGCTTTTCCGTCATCGTAAATCCGTACCGGTGCCATTTCCGACGGGCCGGTAAAGGTATAGTTATAATTGATATAGTTCGCGGCATTTGGCGCGGAGCCAAAGGTCAGTGCCGGTTCGAACACAGGTGGCGCTGGCGGCGCATGATCGGTGTAAATCGGTGGCTGGGCTGTAACGGGTTGTTCATCCGGATAAAAGAAACGTACGACATAGACCAACTCCTCATTCGGATGCAGCGGCTGGGCGTCGCTGGCGCGCAGGTCGAATTGATACGCACGCTTATTGGTCACCACCGTCATGTTCGTATGTGCTTTTTCTTCCAGCGCCTTGATAAACAGCCGGCGCCCAGCCGGCACAATCTGCCAGGAAACGCGGTCTCCCACGGAGACGGTTTTAATCCTTTCGCTTTTGCCGAATTCGATGTTGGACTGATAGCCGTAATGGGTGAGAATACGAAACACATCATTCTCGTTATAAACAAAGGTCTTGATGCGGCTGTCGGTGACAATAGGCATATTGGCTTGTCCATAGGCCATGGTGCCTGCCGACAAAACACATATGACGACAAACAGACGGGACACATAGGACAGATAGCGTGGCAGGCAGGCCATTATTCGATCACCTCTTGTTCAACGGTATATTCGGTGACCAGAAAACCCAGCGGATTGAGGTAACGCTCTTTTTCATTCAGATTCAGTTTTGAATAACGGTAAGTGACGGTCACGATATTGTGATAGACCATCGGGACCGGAAAGCGTCGGCTGTCATCCGTGAGCGTGATACGTGCCTGCGCTACTTTAATGCCGTTGGGATTATCATTCTTCTTAATAAAAACGAGCGATTTAAACTCAATAGCACGCGTACCGTCGATTTTCAGAATGGCAGCAGGACTGTCCGGATTCTGTTCGCTGATGAATTGGCGGTACTGTCCAAACACGAAAGGTTCGCTCATCACGCGGACAACATTGTAATGATCTTTGAACACGCTGGAAATAAAAGACTCGCGCGCGCGGATATATTTGGCGACAAAGTAGCGATCAATAGCTTCATCGGCGGTAAATTCTGAGCGTGTCACCGGATCGACTCGCTCGACAATGCCTGATTTTTCGTCAATCTGGATGACAAAGGGTTCGACCGATTTATGCGGTGTCAGCTGCATGACGGCAAAAACCGACATAGCGGCACCGAATAATGCCATCAGAGTAATAACCGCCAGAATATTCCGTTGTACAAGCACATATTGATATTTATCCTTGTACCAGTTTTTACCTTCATCTCCGGCAGTATCCTTGCCGATACCGATTTTGGCGAGTAATTTTGTCAGTAATTTCATGTTTGTATAGCAATACTATGCATAGCCTTATAGCAAAGTATCATACACTATATTTGCGGGGATACGATTGCAAGAATCCTCGCCCAGATATTCAGAGGTTAGAAAAAGCATTAAGCGCGGAATATCTTGGAGGCATCATTTTTACCATGTGCCAGCAATAATTGAATCACATCATCCCGGGATACACCCTGCACATTGGCAAGCGCATCATCAATGACTTGTAGGGCACGTTCATAGCTCATGCCCGGTTTCAGTTGGTTTTCTACAAATCCTGCAACCTGGGTAAGTCTTGGATCTGCGGAAGTAGTAGTGGTTATTCCTCTGATGGTGCCGAGAGGTTCTCTTCCTTTGTGAATAGGCACTCCTCCGGGACCCGGGACTTTTCCGCCACTTGCTCCGCGCAATGCTGTGTAAACACCGCCAGCGGTAACTCCACGACCTATATTACCCATTTCTTCCTGAGCAGATCTGCCAAGCTCCCGGGCAATGGCCGGTCCGGCACGTTGTACGCCGTCAAGCGTATGTTTGGTGGCCGCATGGTTGAAGGCCTGGCCGCCTTTGCCCAGGGCCTGGCGCATGCTTTTCTCGCCCGGGATGGACATATCCACCTGCTCGACACCGCCGGTATCGCCGCCGCCAAGCTGGCCTGCATAGCGCGGCCCGGCAAGATGACGCGCCATTTGCGGCACAAAGTCCATCATGATATCAAGAAGATAGAACATAATGACCATGCCAATGGTTTTCACCGTGGCAAAATGCAGAAAGTCTTCATTGGCGACCATTTCGCCCGGTGGAATCACACGGTCTGATGCACAGCGAGGTTTTTCGCCCGGACGTACCTTATCCATCTCGCATACGCCGCAGACATCCCATGGCATGGCGAGGGACTGATCGCGCGAATCAACCTTATAGGGTTTTACTAGGGCGGTGTAATCGCCAAGGCCGTCAGCCATTTCCATCATGATGGAAAACGCCATACCGAGAAATGCAAACACAATCACCATTTGGAAAGAAAAAGAAATGAGATATTGTACCCATTTGTCAAACAAGGCGCGCGTGGGCTTGAACAGGGCGAAGGAAACGAAGATCGGTGCTAGGGTGACGAGAAATGTGACCCCCAATATGCCCTGACAATATCCGAAGACAGCACGGAGAATGACCCATAATAATTTTGCGGCAAAATAGGATGCGACGGCAAACAAAGGCGGGACGGTGGCAATGGTGAGGGTTACCAGAGCAAAAATAGCATTATTGCATTGACTTCCTTCTCCGGTGTCCTGCGCGACATTATCCAGAAAGCCCTGCGCTACCTGATCAAAGAAACGGTACACGTCGTTACTGGTAGCAAATCCACCACCACCTCCACCAGCACCTCCGCCAGCGAACAGGTGGCCGAGTACGATGGAAATACCGTCTTTGGTTACGGCCATGAAAAGGTTATAGCCGATACCGATCATATATTCGGCCTGTAGTGCGAAGGCCAGTACCAAGGTGAATTTGCCAAGAATGATCATCAATTCCTTGGCGGTAAACGGGGTGACACCCATCAGAAACGCTGCACCGGTGATGGTAATCATCAGTGTGAGTGCGGCTTGTACAGGCTCAATCGCTTCTTGTACGATGGCGCAATAAACCTGTTTCATGGTTTCACGAATGATATCTTCGAACTCACAGACGAAGGAGGAAAAGATAAACCCCTCTCCCGGCCCGCCGCCGCAGGGAGCAGCGGCAAACAGATCGCCTACCGGCTGACCGTTTTGGCAACTGAATCCCGAACCGGTCGGATTGACCTGCGCCATTGCGCTTTCAAAAAAACCGGGCACGAAAAAGGCTGCCAGCGCTGCTATGAACACGGCGCAATAACACCATACGAAGCGCAGTTTCTCAAGGTTGTGCGGAGCAATGACGATCATGACACCTGCTCCATCTCTTCTTCTGTGTCATCATCATCATCATTGGCAGGCTCGCCGGAAAGGATGTCGACAATGTCATCCATTCCGCCGAGATTCAGTTCGGCGACAATGGTCTCGTTGGCACGTTTCAGCAGAAAATGGCGGTATTCGGTATTCATGATGTCGAGATAGGCAAATTCTTCGTCATCCAGTCCGAAGATGTCCTGATAGGCGTTATCAGGATCTTCATCCGGCATGTAGATCTGTGTCGATACGTTGGTAATGATTTCCTTGCTGAAGTTATACTCTGCTGTTTGTTCGACCAGTTCGGTGGCAAAAATACCAAGTGCATTTTTAGCGGTCAGATACTGCATCCATGCTTTGACACGCGGTGCAAACAATGGTGTGTTGAGAATGCGCCAGGCTTCATCGAGGAATAAAATGGCAGGTGTTCCATCCATCGTCATAGTGATGCGGTGTATCAGATAGCTGGTAACCGGCACCAGCAGGCTGGGATGGTCAATCAGCGCATTGACGTTAAATCCGATAATGCCGTTTTTAGGTTGCACTGATTCAGAAGCATGATCGAAATAAAAAGCGCGCTCACCGTCGCTATGCCAGGGGGATAAGCGATCGGCGATATCGGGCCGTGCGGTGCGGATATGCTCGGCGATGTTTTGCAGCGTGCGCTCTTCCTGCGGCAGGGTATAGAGATAGTCAATGATGCTGACGAAATAACTGCGCATATTCGCATCCACCATCTTACCGGTCGGATCGAGCAGGGTCGTCAGCCATAGAGTTAAAAACTCGCGGTTGGTTTTTTTATCCGGCAGACTGAGTGGTGAGAGAGAATGATCGCTCTCGGGGTTGGCGAGGTCATAATAATGGCCGCCGATCGAACGGATAAAGGTTTCGGCACTGCCGTGCGCGTCGAGATAAAACAGGCGGTGATTGAATTTCCGCGCTTCGGAGATCAGGAAATTAATCAGTACTGATTTGCCCGACCCATGCGGGCCGACGACACTGGTATGCCCGCAAGTGCCGAGATGGAAATTGAAGAAATAAGGCGTGCCGGCGGCCGTATAGAACACGGTGACAGGCGGTCCCCATGGATTGCCTTTGACGTTGCCGGCCGGGTAATTCTGAATATTGGCGAAGCCGCCGACATGTTTGGTATCGATGTAAGACAACCGGCTCAAAAATTCAAAATTGGCAGGCAACTGCGCCCAGTAACATTCTTCAAACTTCAGATCTTCACGCAGGGCAATAATGCCAAGCTTGCTTAATTCTTCCCGCACTTTTCTCAGATTGGTCTCAAGCTCACGAATATTATCGGCAATCACAAAAATCATCGTTTGCTGCTCACCGTAATCGGTAATGCGATTTTTGTTATTTTCCAGGATACGGTTGAGTTCGCATTGTTCCATCAATTTGGTTTCACCGCTGACCGACAGGTAATATTTCTGTTTTTCATATTCGGCGAGCGCCTTGCCTGCATTGATAAAGTCGATACATTGTGTGATGATGAATTCGCAGGGCAGCTGCAGAAAGTTATCAAGACTGTAGAGCGAGGCTTCCTTATATTCCTTGAGCGTCAAAATGGAGCCGAAGCGTCGTTCTCCCTCGGCGGTGCGTACTTCCATCGCATTGAAGCCGAAAGTAATTTCACCGCTGGTGAGATAATGCGATAAATCGATTTCTTCCACCGGCATGGGGCGTTCCTGCAGATTGATGAGCTTTTCGAGAAATTCAATCTGTTCGGAATAGTAGATGCCATCACCGCGTTTGACCATCGACAGACGTTTCGCTCCGAATTCTTGCAGAGTATGGAGCACGGCGTCCGCCACTGTATCCAGTTCAATGGCAATGGCATCGAGGTAATTGTTGCGTATTCTCCGGTCAACCTGGGGGATCAATCCCTCGAAAAAACTGGTCAGGCTGACGATGTCTGCACTCTGACATTCTCTGGCGATGGTGACATACAGTTCATTGATGTATTTCTTATCCCAGCTATTGCGCTCTTTCCATTGTTCATGAACATATTTTGAGAATTCGTCGGGATAATCGCCATCGGGAGACAGTTTCTTTTTACGCCGGAAGGTGTGAATCCATATGGCATAGTCGTTCGTGTCGATACAGTCGGTAATGGCGTCTCGTATCACGGCGCGTAAATCAGCTTCGCTGTTGGAAATCGCTTCATAGGTAAAGCCGGTAATTTTAATGGTTTGCAGCAACTCACCGTTTTTGGTCAGCACGGTATGCGGATTGATCAAACAGGCATAGGGAACGAAATCAGACTCGATGACATCGTCCGTGATATCCCGATAGATTTCAAGATGTTTATTCTCCATGAGAGTGATACCCATGGTTTGCCTTACCCCCTATATTGCATACTACTCCATTGTCATATAACTGTAACACAGAAATATGACAGTTTTTTGACAGTGTAGCGTGAAATGTTTACTATTTCGTTAAAATTTACTTAAAAACAGGGCTTAGAAATAAATAAGCGCCGGAGAAACCGGCGCTTATTATGTTTACAATTGTTGGTAAACCAGACTTACGCTGCGCATCCGCCTGCGAAGTTAGTACCCAGCTCTTCTACGATGGTTTCCGCACCGAAGACTACGGCCACGCCGACACCGACGATAATGGCCATACCCCAGGATACCTTACCCATCAGGGCACCGATACCGATCACGATGATGGCAAGCGTTGCCACTGCCTTACCTACACGGCCGGTGAACCACCCTACCACGGTACACAGTACGTTACCGATGGTGTTAATAGCAAATGCAAACTCGGGCACCATCATAATACCGAGGGTAACGACCACGGTAAGGGTCAGAAGCCAGGGTTTTTTCATGAGATCTTTAACCATAATCAATATTCTCCCTAGTTGGTGGCATGCCTCCATGCCGAATAATAACATTTACACCATTAAGTGTTTTCTTTATAGCACAGAAATGTGACAGTTTTTTTACAATCCGTCATAAAACTGACATTTTTTGCATTTTTTTTACTATTGTGGATGGAACCACACGGCCAGAGGAGAGGTAAATGACTGATATTGATGCGAAATTAAAAGAAATGGGATTAACGTTGCCTGAAGCGGCCCTGCCGGCGGCCAATTATGTTCCGGCAGTTATTTCGGGTAAACAGGTGATTATTTCGGGTCAGTTGCCGATGCAGGACGGCAAACCGCACTATGTCGGCAAGGTCGGCGAGACGGTGTCGATGGAAGATGCTCAGGCCTGCGCGAAAATATGCGGGCTGAACATACTGGCGCATCTGAGGGCGACTTGCGGCGGCAGTTTCGATAATGTCAGCCGTCTGCTGCGTCTGGGCGTCTTTGTCAATGCCGTCGATGATTTTACCGATCATCCCAAAGTGGCGAACGGCGTGTCCGACTTCATGGTCGAACTGCTGGGCGATGCCGGCAAGCATGCACGCTTTGCCGTCGGTGTCAGTGGCCTGCCATTTGGTGTGGCGGTGGAGGTCGATGCCACCTTTGAGCTGAAGTAGGCTCTGTTTGATGCTGTCGTTAACGCGGCCGGATTATGGTGCGTTAAACACACAGGATTTGTGGAAATGTCTGGCATTGATCACCATGGTGATCGATCATGTCGGTGCATTTTTATATCAGGACGAATTATGGCTGCGCGTGATAGGGCGTGTGGCATTTCCCATCTGGTTCTTTCTGGCGGGCTACCGCACGAATTTTTCATTGAGAGCGGATGTGGCACTCGGCGCGGCATTAATGATCCTGCTGGATGTGCTGACCGGTTGGTCATTGTTGCCGCTGGACATTCTGTGGAACTATTTATGTACCGTGTTCCTGCTCGGGCTGATTCACAAGAAGCAGTTATTGAAACAAGAACCTTGGAGTGTTGTCATCGCCTGCGCGGTGTTTCTGCCCGTCAGTTTCATCTTTCTGAATTACGGGTTGATGGGGCTGGTGTTTGCGCTTTGCGGCTATATGATGCGCCATGCTTATGCAAAGCCATATGTAAACGGCGCCATGGCCGCTGCCGCCATGCTGCATGCTGCCATAGAGGTCAATACATTGGACTATGTGCTGATCCAGCAGTTATGTGTGGCCGCCGTGATCGGGGTCACGGTGTTCGGATTACGCCATTTCTCGCGCCGGGACGTCAGTGGAGCGCCCGTCTTTGCGGGAGCGGTGACAAAACATATCTCCCGCCATGCGCTGCATTATTATGTGCTGCATCTGTGGATGATCCAATGGATCGCCTATTCCAAAAGCGTGACCCCGTTTTAACCCTGTTTTAGCTCAGGCCGCGCTGGCCACCAGATGTTCACTCACCACATAGTCCGCTTCGGTGGTGTTTTTGATATCGTCGAGACTGACGCCGCCGACCAGCTCGACCAGGGTGAGTTTGCCGTCGATGAATTCAAAGACGCCATGGGTGGTAATAACCATATCGACGACATTCTGTCCGGTCAGCGGCAGAGTGCAGTGCTTGACCAGTTTGGGGCTGCCGTCCTTCGCCACCTGGTCCATAATCACCACGACCCGTTTCACCCCGGCAACCAGATCCATCGCACCGCCCATGCCTTTGACCATTTTGCCCGGTACCATCCAGTTGGCGAGGTCGCCTCTTTCATCGACCTGAAGGGCGCCGAGAATCGTCAGATCGACATGTCCGCCGCGGATCATCGCAAAGGACAGGGCACTGTCGAAATAGACGCTGGTGTCCAGCTCGGAAATCGTTTGTTTTCCGGCATTGATCAGATCGGCGTCTTCCTCGCCTTCATAAGGGAAAGGACCCATCCCCAGCATGCCGTTCTCGCTTTGCAGGGTCACATGCATGCCCTGCGGAATATGATTGGCCACCAGGGTCGGAATACCGATGCCCAGATTCACATAAAAACCGTCACGCAACTCTTTGGCGGCGCGTTTGGCCATGTCTTCTCTTGTCCATGTCATGCTGTCGTCTCCTTATATTTACGCTTACGCCGCTTTAGGCCGTGTGGTGACCTGCTCGATACGTTTTTCGAAATGATCGCCTTTGATCATGCGCTGTACAAAAATGCCCGGCGTATGAATCTGGTCGGCACTTAGCTCGCTGCTGGGGACAATCTCTTCCACCTCTGCCACGGTAATGTTACCGGCCATGGCCATCATCGGGTTGAAATTGCGCGCGGTTTTTCGGTAGACCAAATTGCCCAACTCATCGGCCTTCCAGGCTTTGACGATCGACAGATCGGCCCTCAATCCGGTTTCCATCACATAAGTCTCCCCGTTAAATTCGCGCGTTTCCTTTCCTTCGGCGACCTGGGTGCCGACGCCGGTTTTGGTATAGAAAGCCGGAATACCTGCTCCACCGGCCCGGCAGCGTTCGGCCAGTGTGCCCTGCGGGTTGAATTCAATCTCCAGCTCCTCATTGAGGTATTGGGTCTCAAAAGTCTTATTCTCTCCGACATAGGAGGAGACCATCTTTCTGATCTGGTGGTTTTCCAGCAGAATGCCTAGGCCAAAATCATCGACGCCGCAATTATTGGAAATGATGGTCAGCCCTTTGATGCCGGATTCCTTGATCGCAGCGATGCAATGTTCGGGAATACCGCACAGGCCGAAACCGCCGGCCATGATCGTCATATTGTCTTTTAACAGACTTTGCAGCGCATCTTTCGCATTGGGATATAATTTATTCATAAGGTGCCTCAAAATGATCAAATAATGTTCAGCAAAGGATGTACATGATATGAAGGGAATTTCCAGAAAAAATATAACATGCTTTCCGTAAAATTTGTGATAAAAACAGACAAAAATAAGCAGAAATTTAACAGAAATTAATCAATTGTTAACGATTTCGTGGCATATTAACAATAGCACGTTAGAATAATATTAAAGTGAAAGCAGGTTAGTCACAAGGAGAGCAAAAATGTCCGTCCATATTACCCGTGCTGATGTTGACCAACTCGTTCATGAGCCATCTGCAGCGGTACGCGCCCATATTGCCGAGAAGGTCTGCGTCGGTTACCATCATGAGGAATATAGCGACAAGGAAAACCAGATCGCAGAGGATATTTTCCGTCTGCTGCTCGAAGATACGGAAGTCCGTGTGCGAAAGGTGCTGGCAGATCAGTTGAAAACCACACCGCATGTGCCGCGCGATGTGGTCATCATGCTGGCAAATGACCATGACATGGTCGCCTGTGAAGTGCTGGAATACTCTCCTGTGCTGACCGAACAGGATCTGATGAATCTTGTGGAAGCGACCCATAATCTGAAAAAGCTGAAAGCGATTGCGGAGCGCAACACGCTATCCATACCGGTGAGCGATGCGCTGATTAAAACCGGTGAAATGCAAGTGACAAAAACGGTATTGAAAAACAGGGGAGCGCATATCGGTAACGAAACCTATGACTACTTGCTGGAAGAATATAACATGGACAATTCGGTGATGGAAGAGTTGGTCTATCGTGGCGGTCTGCCCTATGAAACGGCGGAAAAGTTGTTCTCACTCGTATCGGACAAGCTGAAGAAGCATCTGACCAAGCGCTATCGCTTGCCGCTTCATGTGGTTGATGATGTCACGGAAAATGCGCGGGAGACGGCTACGCTGCAGTTCCTTTCTCCCTGGATGAGTCAGCAGGATATCGAAGGACTGGTCGACAGTATGTATAAAAATAAGCGGTTGAGCTATTCAGTCGTGATTCGTTCCCTGTGCATCGGCGATTTACGCTTTTTCGAAACGGCGATGGCCAAACTAGTTGGCGTGCCGGTATCGAATGCGCGTATTTTATTGATGGACCCGGGAGATTTAGGATTTGAAGCTTTTTATAATGCCAGCCCGATGCCGGAATCATTTCTGCAATCGGTTAAGCTGCTGTATCGCTTGGCATCGGAAGAGACATCTTTCGGACGGTATCAACGCTATGACTTTGCGCAGCGTATGATTGACCGTATTACCGCTGAGGGTTACGATAAAAAGATTGAAAACATATCGTATCTCTTGTCTATTCTCGGGCGGAGCACCAAAGATGTACCAACCTTACACTGAGAATATATTGGAAAGACAAACTAGTTCGGGTATCTGCCTGACGCCGGAAGATGTAGACCGCCTGCTGCATGACAGTTCGGCGGATTCGCGTATCGGCGTGTTGGAAAAAATCTCTCACCAATATGACAAAAAGCAATTCCAGCAACGTGAATTTCTGATTGCGGAGGAAATTTTTCGTATCCTGATGAAAGACACCGAGCAGCGGGTGCGTGAAATATTAAGCCAGCATGTCAAAGATAATCCAGATATTCCGCGCGATGTTATTCTGCATCTGGCACAGGATGTGGAAAAAGTTGCCATATCGGTGCTTGAATCATCGGTGGTGTTGAGCGATGCTGATCTGATTCAAATCATTCAGACCTCGCGTGAAATGAACAAATTGCTGGCGATCTCAAGACGAGACAGAGTGTCGGAACGTGTATCGCAAGCGCTGGTAGAGACGCATTATCCGCAGGTGGTGGAATCACTGCTTAAAAATGAAGGCGCGACTATTTCCGACGAGTCCTTTGAAGCGATCATCAAGGAATGTTCCTATGAAGAGAATGTGACGGCTGCATTGGTGGAACGTGGTGGTCTGCCATTATTTATTGTCGAGAAACTGATTCATCACGTCTCAGACAGCATTGCCGAGGCGTTAAAACAACAATATGATCTTTCAGAGGAAGATATCAGGCAGCACGCGGAAGGAACACGTGAGGCGCTATCCTTGACATTGCTGAAAGATGTAAGGGATGATGACGCGATCGTGGCGATGGTCATCCAGATGCGTGAACAGGGTCGCCTAACACCGTCGGTGGTTTTGCAGGGCCTGTGCCGTGGCTACCTGCGGTTCTTTGAAATCGCGCTGGCCGAACTAGCGGATATTCCTGTTGCCAATGCGAGAACGCTTATCTCTGACAGAGGTGAGTTGGGCTTCAAGGCGCTATACGAAAAAACCCAACTGCCTGAAAGTACATTTGAGGCTGTCCGGCTGGTACTGGATGCCATACGCAATACGGCAGGGGAAAACATAGAACCGGATACACCGTCTTATGCCAATTACGTTGTCGGCCATGTACTTGAAATGGCCGAAGGCAGAGAAGTTGACAATCTGCCCTATATCATTGCCCTGATCCGTCAGAATAACGCTTAATGACTGCTCAGTAAGGCCAATAGTTTTTCCGGAAAAGACAGTTTCACGGACACGTTCTCGGTGAGGTGATTGTCATACTGCATCATGCGTTTGAGTTGGCGGTGATAGACGCGTTTCATCATCAGTGCCGGCAATAACGCCCTGCGATCATCGGGGTGAATCAGGGTTTCGGATAATATGTAATAACGATCGGCAAGCTGCAATACATGCTGCAGCACGGGGGTTATGATCGCCGGTTCTGTTAGAATCATCTCCGGCGTCAGATCATTCAGCGCATACCGGTTACACCACTCTCTGGCCAGATAGATACGCCCCCGCTTGGCATCATCGAGAATATCGCGGGCGATATTGGTATATTGAAAAGCATGGCCGAGGTGAATGGCGAAGGCCTTGCTTTGCTCATGCGTACAGTCGAACAGTTTGATGGCGGCCAGCCCGACGCATCCGGCGACCTGATAGCTGTAGCGTTCCAGTTCCGCTTCGCAGGGTATGCAGAAAGTCTGTTTGCTATCCATACGCACACCGGCAAGAATCTCATTCAGGTCAGTGTAAATGTCCTCATAGGCGGCGAAAGGAGCAAAGAACCGCTCTGCGCCTTTAGGCAGTGGCCGGCCATGATGCCAGTCATCGAGCATCTCTTGCCATTGATGTAATGCGGCCAGTGCCTCAACCCTGTTTGCTATATCATCGGCGCAGCTGTCAACGGCATGACAGAAATGGTAAAGCGATTGCATGGCGCGGCGCTGCCTGCCGCGCATGAGGAAAATGGGCAGAAAAAAAGAACTGGAGATCAGAGCGCGATCGGTAAAAAAAGGCGGAAGGGGATGACCGGTGGTAATGGCACTGTTCATAATGCTTCCCTCAGTGCAGGCAACAGGCAGAACAGGGCGGTTGTCCTGGAGATGGTCACAGGACCTGCAATGGGATCATGCCGTTTGAGCGCTTCAAGCAGACAGGCCGCGATCTGCCAGATCCAGGCAACCTCAAGGCGCAGGCGAAACGATGATATATTATCCCAGCCATGCTGTGACTGTAGCAGCAATGCCTGCATCTTCTCCAGCATGTCATCCAGCAGAGCACGCAGTGCGGGGCTGTAGCTGTCAGCCGCCAGATCCGTTTCGGATAGCTGATAATGTGTCATCAGATTCTGCGGCAGGTAAATGCGATCTAATTGCTGATAATCAGTTTTTATGTCCTGCAGGTGATTGATCAGCTGTAACAGCATGCACAGTGCATCGGTCTTGGCGGTGTCGGCTTTGGTTTCTCCACATAATTCGAGGACGGCGCGTCCGACCGGTGCGGCAGAATAGCGGCAATAGTCCAGCACATCCTCATAGCGTTGATAACGAGAGGTTTCGGCGTCCTGCTTGAAGGCAATCAGCAGATCACGGCCATGAAGCGGCGAAAGAGCAGCGGATGAGACAAGTTTGGCATAGCCCTTCGCCCAGGGAGGTAGCGTGTTAGCATGGCCCTTATGGAGGGATGTTTCAAGCGCTGTCAGTGCTTCCAGCTTCTCCTGCGAGGTCATATCGGGATGATCGGCAATATTATCGGCGCCACGGGCGAAGTCATAAAAAGCGAAAATATCGGCACGCGCCGCTTCCGGCAGTAGCCAGGAAGCCACCGGAAAATTTTCGCCTGTGCGAGCTTGGACGTGGTGTAATCCTTGTTGTAATCCCATGACAACCTGTTAGAACATGATTTGATAACCTCGTCTATCGGAATGTCTATGGAAGAAAGCATGCGCATCGCCTGCCTGGCGGATAATTCGGACAAAGCGCAGGAAGCGTATAAAGAGCTTTCGGCTCGCTATGAATTTGTGGAGCTGACGAGAAAACGCACCAAACCGGATGTGATTGTCGTATTGGGCGGGGATGGTTTCATGCTGCAGACATTGCATAAATTCATGCATCGCAGCACACCGATCTACGGCATGAATTGTGGAACGGTCGGTTTCCTGATGAACAGCTATTCGCCGGATAATCTGGAAGAGCGTATCCATGAAGCGCGGGCCTCTACGTTGCATCCACTTTCCATGTATGCGCAGACGATCGATGGCCGCGAGAAGCATGCGCTGGCGATTAATGAGGTGTCATTGTTCCGCGAAAGCCGTCAGGCGGCTAAGATTCGCGTCACGGTCGATCATGTGGTGCGTCTGAATGAATTGATTTGCGATGGTGTGCTTCTGTCGACGCCTGCGGGCAGCACAGCCTATAATTTTTCCATCGGCGGGCCGATTATTCCCTTGAGCGGAAACGTCCTGGCGATGACGCCAATGGGGCCGTTTCGCCCGAGGCGCTGGAAAGGTGCGTTGCTGCCGCATACCGCCAGTACGGTGTTTGAAGTACTGGAACCGGAGAAACGGCCGGTTAGTGCCGTGGCGGATTTTACCGAAATCAGGGATGTGGTCAGCGTATCCATCGATGAAGAACGAGCCATCACGTTGTCGCTGTTGTTCGATCCCGAGCATATTCTTGAAGAACGCATCATTAAGGAGCAGTTTGTTGACTAGATTTTTTCATCTCTCAGAGACCGTGCAGGCCATCTGGCTGTTTATCTATGTGTTGCTTACGGTGGCGATGATTATTGGTATTGTCCGGCATTTGTCGGCGGAATTTCACACTTTTCAAATGGTGCTGGCCTATAACGGGTTTGCCGTATTGTGTTTTATTCCGTGGCTAATTAAGTACAAATGGGATGGCATCAAGACCACACGCCATAAACTCTATGCCATACGTGCGGTACTGGAATTCGGCTCCTTTTCCCTGTCATTCTACGCATTGAGCATGATTCCGTTGCCAATGCATACGGCATTGCTGTTTATTACGCCGATTTTCGGCACCATCATGGCGATTCTGATTCTGAAAGAACATGCATCGCCCCATACTGTTCTGGCGGTTGCGGCCGGATTTCTGGGGGTGTTGATCGTGACGCGCCCGGGCATCACCGAGTTCAATATCGGGATTATTTTCGCCCTGCTTGCGGCGATGGGGTTTTCGCTCTGTGCGATTACCATCAAACTGCTTACCAAAACCGAGGATTCAACCAAAATTGCCTTTTACATGTTGTCGATGAGTACGATGATTTCCCTTCCTTTCGGACTGTATCACTGGGTGAATCCGACGTTGGAACAATGGGGCTGGCTGGCATTTATCGGGTTTCTGGCTTATTCGCAGCAGATTGCCGTGGCGAAGGCATTGTCAAAAGTGCCGTATATGACGGTGATTCCGCTGAATTTCCTGCAGCTTGTGTTCGTGTCGATCATTGCCTATCTCTTCTTTAACGAGTTGATCGATATCTGGACACTGACAGGCGCGGTAATCATTATTGCCGGTACGTTGTATAACGCGTATAAATCGACCAGAATAACACCTCCGGTAGAAAGCGTGTGACAGGCGGGAGCCTCTGTGATATATCACAAACATCACCTAAATAAATGGCTGCGGGGAGAGAAGTCATGTCAAGCGTCCATATCCAGAATATTATCAAAACCATTCAGGAAGAAATTCAGAAATTCGCACGCACCAATGAAACGATTGCGAGCCATACCAATCTGCTGGCGTTGAATGCGACGATTGAAGCGGCCCGTGCCGGTGAATATGGCAGAGGGTTTGCTGTGGTTGCATCGGAAGTGAAGTCACTGGCAACGCAGGCCGCCAGTAATTCCAAGGAATTCCGTACGACGGTGCTGGAGAAAATACGTGAAAAAACCGACGAGCTGGCAAAGCAGTTCGAAGGCAAGGAGCGTGATCGTCTGACTGATATGTCGCAGAATATTGTGCAGCTGGCGGTACGGCATCTGCAGGAAAGAACGGCTGATATACGTTGGTGGGCTAGGGATCCGTTGTTTCAGCAGATGCTGAATGATCCGTCGGATGATATGATCGCACAGGCAAATGCCCGTCTTGCCATCATGAATCGCTATTACAATGCCTGTTTGAGTATTGTGTTGACAGATAAGGAAGGGAAAGTGCTGGCGAGTTCTGCTCCGTCACGTTTTCCCAAGATAGCAGGCGCAAATGTGTCGGGAAAGGCGTGGTTTATGAATGCGGTAAAAAGCCAGCATGAAGATGATTATTTTGCCGAAGACCTGCACCGGGAAGTGTTGCTGAACGATGAGCCAGTGGTGACGTTCTCAACGGCTGTACACAGGGAAGGAAGTGATGGATCCGATGTACTGGGCGTGCTGGCAGTGTTTATTGAATGGGAACAACAGTCGAAGAAAATCGTTAAAGATGATGTCGCACTTTCTGCAGAAGAATGGAGGCAAACCCAGGTGATGTTGCTGGATTCCAGATATCGTGTGATTGCCTCATCTGATCATTCGCAAATACAAGAGGCTTTTCCCCTTAAGACGGAGTTCGGAAAGAAGGGGAGCTATGTGGATGACAGCGGCAATCTGATCGCCTATGCCAGAACCAACGGTTATCAGGATTATGATGGGCTTGGCTGGTATGGGGTGATCATGCAGAGGCGTAGCGATATGAAAGCAGAAACGACTGAGGGTAACCCGGCGGCAAATAGTAAGAAAGAAGACGATGTACCGGCGGCTGCCGCTTAGATGCGCCGGTATTCTGATTGAAAATTAAATAATGAAAAGCGCAATATCTGTTTCAGTGAAGGCGTTGTCTTCTACGCCAAAAATAGCTACAGTGTCACCATTACCAAGATCAATGCTCGCACTCGTTCCGGAATAAGTGATGCGGCTGATTACATCTGCTGCAGTGGAAATCCCCGTATTGTTGATATTTTCCTGTACCATGATGATATCTGTTCCGTGGCTGAAAGAGCGGATAACATCATTGCCATTGTTGCTATAGAACATAAAAGCATCGGCGCCGCTATCGCCATCAAGAAAATCATTCCCATTTTGTCCCCATAAAATATCGTCGCCACTGCCACCATCCAGCGTGTCATCACCATAGCCGCCATATAGGGTGTCGTTACCTGATTCTCTCGTATAAGAGAGTGATTCCCCGGATTCATCGACAGGAAAATAATCAGAGTTTCCGCCGGCCAGTAAATCGTTTCCACCATTGCCAGCCAGCAAATCATCGCCATCGCCGCCTATCAGCGTATCATCCACATCGGTGGGATCTGCGATGGAACCGCCGCCCAATAATGAGTCATTTCCGGCACTACCGAAAATGAGATCACTTCCATAGCCGCCATATACCGTATCATCACCATCATCAGGGTCACGGTAAAAGCTAAGAAAGAAACTGGATTCTTCCAGATTAAAAATACTAATGGTTATATCGTCAAAATTGAGTACTTTAGTACCTTGCTCTTCCCGTACAACTTCTTCCTCACCTTCGGCATCTTCGATAGGATCACCGGCATAAATACCGCCACCACCAAATAAGGTATCATTCCCCATGTTGCCATAAATTAAATCATTACCAAGATCACCGCGGATAATGTCTGCACTGTCATTCGTGTCGGCGATGTTGCGTCCACCGAAGATGATATCATCTCCTTCCCATCCATCGAGCGTATCCGAGCCCAGATGGCCAACAAGGTGATTATCATTATCGTTACCGGAGACAAGATCATTCCCGTCAGCTGCCTGTGCGCTTTCGATATTACTGTTTAGCGCAACCCAAAAGGTCGTATTGCCGATCTGATTAAGTCCGGGCGTGATGTCCTCAGCGATAGATTCATTGTCGAATCGATAACTGTCCGTCAAGTCGATGACGACATCCTGTCCGGAAACATTCGCGGCAATGATATCGTTGCCCGCGCCATCCCAGAGCGTGAAGAGCTGTGTCTCTGTACCGTCATAGACATGGGCGGTATCGCCGGAATTATGAGATGTGTTTGCGCCGTATAAATATTGTACCGTAGCTATGTCCAGCAGCATGGGCGTAGAAGGATAAAGCTCGCTGTTTGCATGTTCCCCGTCATTATCTGACAACACAGTGTAATCAAGGGAATCTAAAGTTGAATCGAGGGCATTTCCCGTTCCTCTAGTCGTATCTTCCGGCTCCTTAAATCCGATACCGAAACCTATACGATTAAGCATTGAGAAAAAACCGAGCTCGCCCTGACTTATTTGTTCTAGTGCAATCTCATCATCCAACTGGGCCTCGAACGTATTCAAAAACGTTCCGGAGTAATAAAGAAAAGAATAGCTTGAAATATCGTCACCGTCTAACCCGAGGCCGTCCAAATCTCTTATAGTAAGGCGAATTTCGCTTGTGATGGTGCCTTCCGTGAAGGTGATATTGGCAACCTTGGACCACTCCTCCAGTGCTTCCTTATATGTGCGTTGCGTAGATAAAGAAGGGGTGGTGCCTTCCAGGGTACTCAAACCGAACGTATAGTTGACTGTCGCAGCGGTATCAATATCACCGGACCATGATGCTCCGATTAACAGGGCATCGATATATGCTTCTGTATCGGTAAAAGCTCGTCGTACTACATCGAGATCGGAGGAAGTATTCAGATGATTGGGGTCGGTTCCACTGCTGACGCCATTGGGCACATGAATAAAACTCATAGCGTATTTCCCTGTTTTTTCTGAGAGAATACACTATTTCAGTGTGTTTTTAAATCGTTAAAGCGGATTTGAGGCTAGATAATCTGAAAATCATCCGCCGAGAGTGCATTAATGCCAACATCCGAGACGGTAATCACATTAGTGCCACCGAAATTCAAAAACGCATCGCCGGCACCGTTGTAAAACAGCGCGGTGACGGCCTGTTCCGCTGTGGTAATGCCGGAGCCAAGCAAATTGCTTTCCAGCTGGATGATATCGCCACCGGCGCTGCCAGCGCCTTCGAAGAAGGAGATTACATCGCCGCCGATAGTACTGCCGGAGAAGACATAGATATCGTCGCCAAAACCGGCATGCAGCACGTCATTGCCGTCCTGCCCGTACAATATATCATTGCCGCCATTGCCGAATAGCTGATCATCGCCGACACCGCCATAGATCGTGTCAGCCTGATCGTCCGGATCGGCCAGCGAACCGCCGCCATAAAGCACGTCGTTGCCGCCGTTGCCGAAGATGATATCGGAACCTTTACCACCATAGACCGTATCCTGCGCATCGCTCGGGTCGACCCGGTTGCCGCCGCCGGAAAGCGAATCATCTCCGGCATTGCCGGTGATGAAATCTTCGCCACCGCCGCCGAAAATAGTGTCATTGCCATCTACGGCATCAGCAAGTCCTTCACCGCCATAGAGAAAGTCGTTACCGGCATTGCCGTAAATCAGATCATCACCATCATCGCCGGTGATGGTATCGGCATCGGCACTGGTATCGACAATGCCGTTACCGCCGTAAAGCGTATCATTACCATCGCCGCCGCTGAGCGAGTCTGCACCGTTGCCGCCAAATAATTCATTCGCCCCATCGTCGCCGGTCACGGTATCATTTCCGTCACCGCCAAGAGCACGTTCTACCCGCGTGTTCTCGGCAATCCACACCAGCGTATTGCCGATCTGAGAATATTCATCGCTATCACCGGCTTTGAGCGAAATCCGAACATTGCCGGCTACGCCGCTGGCGCTTAACGTATCCGTTCCGCCGGCATCCCAAAGCGTCACCACTTCTGTCGAACCATCATAGCTGTAGGTCGTATCACCTGTCATGTAACCTGTATTTGCTCCGTATAAATATTGTATGGCGGCAATGTCGTAGAGCATCGGAGACTCTGACGGATTGCTTAATTCATTCACCAAATTACTACTATTATACGACATCACCGTATTTTGTATAGTATCTTCTGCACTGCTTAAAAAGGGTGCAACATCGCTGCTGCCGTAGTTTCCGGGATGTTTGAGGCCAAGCGAATGGCCGATTTCATGCAGCAGGGTCAGATAGCCGAAACTGCCTTCGGACAAGTCGGTGATGGAATCATCAATCATTACCTCGGAAGAAGCGATGGTGGTCCCGCTGAAATAGGTAACGGCAAGCCCTGCCGTGCCGAATCCAAGATCAGTCTGCGAAAAGGTAAGATCAGCGCCGGAACTGACTTCGTTGAAAGTAATATTGGTGACGTTGGACCAGGCCGCCATGGCTTTGAGCGCCTGCGTCTGTTGTGTGCTGTTAAAGACGCTTCCACCTTCGGCGGAGAATCCGAAAGAATAATTCACTGTTGTGCTTTGTCCGGTGGTGCCGGTCCAGGAGAAATCTTCCAGCAACGCGTCAATGTTGGTGGAACCGCTGCTGAATGCCGCAATACTCACGCCTTCATTGATAGGAATATGGTTCGGATTGTCTGCCGGGTTCAGGCGTGCACTCACGCAGATAAAACACATAAGGGAATTCCGTCTTTTTCTGGAGTTTACAGGATATTATATTTACAAAAAGTAAATTTTTTGTAAAACACGCTGTGACATGCGTAAAGAATGATTGTTTTTACACGTTAGATAGATATGAAAATACTGTTTTTACATCAGAATATGCCAGGGCAATATAAACATCTGGCACCTGCCTTTGCCAAAGACCCGGAGAATCTGGTCGTTTTTGTCACTCAGAATAAACAGGCGGAGCTGCCGGGCATCCACAAGGTTATGTATGAAGCGCGCCGTAAAGCGTCGCCGCATACGCACCGTTATCTGAGCCATGCTGAGACCGGTGTGCTCAAGGGGCAGGAAGTATGGCGTGCGCTTCATCGTCTGAAAAAAGAAGAAGGATTTGTACCGGATGTGATGGTGTGTCATCCCGGCTGGGGAGATGCGCTGTTTTTGAAGGATGTCTATCCGGATACGCCGCAGCTCAGTTTTTTCGAGTTTTATTATCACAGTACAGGGGCCGATGTCGGCTTTGATCCGGCAGATCCGATCGAGAATGATGACAAGGCGCGGGTGCGTGCCAAGAATATGCATCATCTGGTCGGGCTGGTTGATACGGATTGGGGCATCACCCCGACCTTCTGGCAGCATTCGCTGCATCCGAAGGAGTTTCAGTCGAAGATTTCGGTGATTCATGACGGCATTAACACGAAAAAAGCCTGCCCGAATCCTGAGGCGGAATTTCGTGTGAATAAGGATCTGGTATTTCGCCCCGGTGATGAGGTGGTGACTTATATCGCACGGAATTTTGAACCTTATCGTGGTTTTCCGACCTTCATGCAGGCGGCGGAGAAGATTCTCAAAGACCGGCCGAATTGTCATATCATTGCTTGTGGCGCGGATGAGGTAAGCTATGGCCGGCGTCTGCCCGAAGGACAGACCTACCGTAAAATCTGGCGAGAAAAGGTCGAGCTCGATCATAACCGCATTCATTTTGTCGGCACTCTGCAATATGACCGGCTGATTCAGATGCTGCAGGTCAGTGCGGCACATATTTACCTTACCTATCCGTTTGTGCTGTCCTGGTCGACACTGGAGTCGATGGCCTGTGGCTGCGCTCTGGTTAGTTCAAGCACACAGCCGGTGCTGGAAGCGGTAGAAGACGGGGTCACGGGACTTTTGGCCGATTTCTTCTCGCCGGAAGAAGTGGCGGAGAAAGTCTATCAGATTCTCGATCATAAGGATCGCATGGCGGATATGCGTGTGGCGGCGCGTGAATCCATTGTGCAAAAATATGATCTGGATCGCCTGTTGCCGCTGCATATGGATCTGGTGCGCGATGTGGCGGAGAAAAAATTTCCACCGCCCACGCATGACAGAATTATGGCACTGTATGACAAACCATCAAAGAAAGCTGCGTAAGCCATGAATGCCAAACGACGCAAGCCGACCAAAGCACAGATGAAAGCCAAAAAACAGGCAAAGGCACCCGGAAAAATAGCGATGGCTTCCAACATTTATAAAGGCCGCCCCTGGGCGGAGATTGTGAAAGAAGCCGGAGGTCGCAAACTTTGCCTGCATATCGGATGTGGCCCTAGGAATGAGAATTCTCTTCACAAAAGCTTTCGGGGTGAAGACTGGTTTGAAGTGCGTCTGGATATTGATCCGGATGTAGAACCGGATGTGCTGGCTGATATGCGCGATTTATCGTTTTTGCCGGATGAGGCGGTGCATGCGGTGTGGTCGTCGCATAATCTGGAGCATCTCTATCCGCATGAAGTTGTGCCGGCCATGGAAGAGTTTCACAGAGTGCTCAAGATCGGCGGGTTTATCCTTGTAACGCTTCCGGATATTGAAACCATTGCCGGTTACGTGGCGCGGGGCGGGCTGGAAGAGCCGGTATATGATTCGCCGGCCGGTCCGATCACCCCGATGGATATCATATTCGGGCTGCAAAGAGCCATGGCGCGTGGCAATCTTTTCATGGCGCATCATACGGCGTTCACCGCCAAAACGCTGGCGATAAAATTGCGGGATGCGGGCTTTTCCAATATCAAGGCCAACCGCGAACATTATGATCTGTGGGCGTCCGGCTATAAATATCCGTTTAATCATCCCAAGCGCGTCAACCGCATGTTGGTAGCGAATAATGATAAGAAACGTCTGGAGTCATTGCCTCCGATACCTCCGATGGCGCGCACACCGCATCCCGGGCAGATATTGGTGAAAGGCCGCCCGATACGCTCGGACGAACTGGATATTCCACCAAAGCACTGGAAACCGCTGAATCTGGGCCTGAAAAAGGCAGAGCAGTAATTATTATTTATTGTTCGCGGAAGGAGCGGTTGAAAGAATCACTGATCGGGCTCATCAGATAGCTGAACAGACTGCGTGAACCGGTCACGATTAATACCTCGACCGGCATGCCGGGAGTCAGCATAATATCCTCATCTAATGCTGTCAGTTCTTCCTCGGGGATTTCAATCCGCGCGACATAATAGGCCTCACCGGTGCGCTCATCTTCGAAACGGTCGGCCGAGATGATAATCACGCTTCCTTCCACTGGCGGCACATTACGCACTTTATAGGCCAGCAATCGTACGCGTGCGACCAGTCCCGGGCGGACAATGTCAATATCCTGCGGAGACACACGCGCTTCGATAATCAGCTTGTCATCAAAGGGGATGATGTCCATTAGCCGTTCACCAGGAGAAATAACACCACCCTTGGTATGAACGGCCAGACCGGTCACCTCGCCGGAAATCGGCGCTTCCACCACGATGCGGTTAACGACATCTTCCGCCGTGCGCAGCTTTTCCTCCAGATCGGAAAGTTCCACCTGTGTGTTTTTCAATTCTTGGACGACCTGATTGAGCATTTCGGTCTTCACATTATACATCTGAATTTTCGCTTCGTTAATACTTTGCTCCGCACGGGCAATCATTGCCTGTTGTTCCCCCCGCGACCCCTTAATCTGCGCTGCGTTACGCTCGAGGCTCAACAGGCGCGGTTTGACCGCATTGCCTTTTTCCAGCAATATCTTCACCACATCGATTTCTTCGTTAAGCAGTGCAATCTGATCATCAGCCGATTTGATTTGCTCATTCAGCCCGTTGATTTCTTCTTCGCGCTGCTTGATTTGCTGTTTTAACACATCAATCTGTCCGATTAGCGAGTCTCTGCGGGATTTGAACAGGCGGCGCTGGCTGTCCAGGTTGGCGCGGACTTCTTCATCCTTTTCTTCCAATGCCAGCAATTCTTCGGGGAAGTCGATATTGTCCGCATTGTCGCGTTCGGCAATCAACCTGGCCTCCGTAGCGCGGGCTGCGATATATTGTCCGCGATACAGATCCATTCGCGCCTTGGCGGCCGTATCATCCAGCCGGATCAATGGTTGGCCTTTTTTGACCGACATTCCTTCCGTCACCAAAATCGTCTCGATAATGCCGCCTTCCAGATGCTGGATGGTTTTTTTATTCGAATCCAGCGCAACCTGTCCACTGGCGATGGCGGCACTGTCAATCGGCGCCAGAACGGACCACAGCCCGAAAATGACAAACAGGAAAACCAGCATGAACATGCCGAATATGATAGGGATGCGTGCAATATTTTCAGGTGCGAGCTCTTCTTCCTGATTTTTCGGCGCAATGTAATTGGCCAGCGTATCGAAGCGCTGCGTGGCTTTCTCGGCAAATTGCTGGAAGGATTCGACATAATGATCAACCCCGTGTGTTGGCACGGGCAGCGCCGTTTGATCCGGTTCCTGAGCATTGTCCTGTTGTGATTTCTCGTCTGTCATCTGTTTATCCTGAACTCACTTTTTCTTGCTGAGGTGCTGCCTTTTGTGGTGTGGTGTATTTTTTCAATACTTCATCGCGCGGGCCGAAGGACTCGATCACACCGCCGCGCAACATCAGGATTTTATCGACTGTTCCGACAATGGAAGGGCGGTGCGCGACAATGACGATGCTCATACCGGCTTGTTTCATGCGTTTCATGGTGCCAAGCAGGGCGCGCTCGCCTTCGCCATCGAGATTGGAATTTGGTTCGTCCAGAACCACAAAGGTCGGATGGGTATAAAGAGCGCGTGCTAGGCCGATACGTTGGCGTTGACCGGGCGAAAGCCCCTGATTACCAAAGTTATACTCGGTTTCATAGCCATTGGGCAGTTTCAGGATCATTTCATGCGCACCGGCGAATTTAGCCGCAGTAATCACCTTTTCATCATCTATCTCCGGATCCATCCGCGCGATATTATCCCGGATCGTGCCGTTGAACAAATCAACCTGTTGCGGCATATAGCCGACATACTGACCAAAATCATCACGATTCCATTTGAAGGTTTCTGCGCCATCCAGTCGCACCGTACCGTGAGTAGGGGGAAGAATTCCCATAATCAGTTTAGCCAGCGTTGATTTTCCCGCCGCGCTTGGCCCGATGATACCAAGGCTTTCTCCGGGTTCGAGACTGAAATTGACGTTTTTAATGATAGGCGGCCCGCCGGGAGGCTGGAAATATAAATTCTCGACCGTGAGCTTGCCTGTTGGCTTCGGCAAAGCCATATCACCGCGCATTTTGGGAACATTTGAAATGACATGATCAAGTCTGTGATAGGATTCGCGAGCACCGACCAGACTTTTCCATATGTTGATGGCGCCTTCGAACGGTGCAAGTGCACGCGCGACTAGAATCGAGCAGGCAATCATGCCACCAACGGTCATTTCATTCTGTAGTGTCAGATAGCCGCCGATCCCGATGACGCCAATTTGAATAATCATCCGTATGGATTTGGAGATCGACTGAATGATATGACTGCGCTTGGAGGCTATATTCTGCAGGTCAAGCCCGACATCATTATGTTTTGTCCAGTTGCGAAGAATATTCTGCATCATGCCCATGGCTTCGATCGCTTCGGCATTGCGGCTGGCAACATCGGCCAGATGGGTGCTCTGAATAGCATTTTCCTGAGATTGTTCGATCGGTTTTTTGGTCGCCATTTCATTGATGACGCCAAAAGCGATCAGAATAACTGCCCCGCACACAGCCAGGAAACCCAGGATGGGGTTGATCATGTAAATCACGAAAATGAAGATAATAGACCAGGGCGCGTCTAGCAGAATGGCAACACCGCTATTGATAAAATTTTTGATCATCATCAGGTCACGCTGATATTGTCCGGCACTGGGCAGTGCGCCTAACGACGATTTGACGATGGCAATCTGTAGCAGGAGGGGCGCTAATTTATTATCTAGCCATTCGACAATACCTTGCAGGATGAAGGAGCGAATCAGCATGAAAATACCGAAAAACGCAAATGCCACCACACAGATAAAAGTCAGCACGATCAAAGTGTCAATGCTGTGGCTCGACATGACCCGGTCCAATACCTGCAGGGAATAGATCGGCAGTAACAACAGCATGAAATTCATGCACAGACTGAATATGGCGGCATACAGCAACGCACGTTTGCACTGGCGAAATATTTTCGCCAGCTCTGTCGGTTCTTTCGAAGTTTGGGGCTGTGTCGCTTTTGTATTCATAGTCTGTATGTCGCGTCTATAGAGCGGATTTCAAGCGGGGAGTCAAGAAAACTCACCATGTTACAAAGAAAAAGGGCCGGCACAAGGCCGACCCTTCAATAGGAATGAAATACGTTCTATTTAAGCGAACGTTGCAATTTCGTTGATTGACGTTGTTCCACCAGTGAACTCAGCCGTCAACTCAGCCAGTGTGTTGATATCCTGAATGGTAGCAATCAGAACCTCATTGGCGTTGTCGTTATTGTCAACGTCATAGTAGAAGGTCATGATGCTGTCATCAGCATCCAGGAAGCCAACGATCCACTCGCCACCACTGTTGTTCGTGCTGGCATCCAGCGCAGCATAGGCAGCGTCATAATCGTTGTAACTCTGGTCGGTTACGACAACGATGGTGTCATCGTCATCACCACCATCAACACCGGCTTCCGTGTCCAGAGACTCATTGGAAATACCAAGAGCACCCAGAACGGCAGCATTGAAGGTCAGACTGTTGGTTGAACCAGCGTTGGTGAAGTCGAGAATGTCTGATACATCGTCAGCGGTCAGCTGATTGATACGGAACTCGTTATCACCGTCACCACCGGTCAGCTGATCATCATCAGCTGCTGCAGCACCACCACCGTTCAAGGTGTCGTTGCCGGAACCACCAGTAAGGGTGTCACCATCAACCGCACCGATGATGGAAAGACCCGTGGTCATGCTGGAAGCGTCGACAGACGCATCATTACCACCCGTGGTAGCAGCAGACAGATCAACCAGAGACAAGCCAGACTCAGACGCTTCTGCACCCAGAACCAGGGTTTGACCGTCATTGTCACCACCGACAATGGTTTCCAGATTGGTGATGTTGGTGAAGTCAGCATCTGTCAGACTGATCGCATCAGTAATGGTTAACGTATCATTACCCGCGCCACCATCAATGGTGTCGTTAGAGGTGATGATCGCTGTGACCATTGTCAATGTATCATTTGCAGACCCCAAAGCAATGTTATCGTTCTGGTCAGCAGCAGTGTCACGAGTCACCGTATCCACACCGGAACCACCACTGTAAGTCAACGCAGACGCGAAAGCTGAATCATCATCAACCGTTACTGCATTGGTTGCAGTGGTCATTCCCGTTACGTCAATGGTAGTCAAGCCGGCAGTAACGGCTCCCGCACCCAGTGTAACGCTATGACCGGTAACATTGCTCAACTTCAGAACTTCTACGCTCGTAATGTCAGCGGTAAAGTCAGCGTTGACAAGAGTAACTGCACCGTCACCGGTTACTTCCAGCGTATCCGTACCGGCACCACCGGCAATAGTCGTGCCATTGTTCAGGTCAGTTGCCACCAGATCGTCCAGCTGGATGGTGTCGTCACCTTCGTTACCTTCGTACTTATCGTACGCGGCAGCAGCAACAGTTTCACCCCCAGTCAGCGTATCACCGGTTGTACCAGAGATTAACTGGTCAGCTTCACCTGCATTACCAGTCAGAGAACCAGCCGTTCCGCTGAAGTTGGTCAGCAGATCACCATTACCAGCACCGAAATCAAGGATAGTACCGTTAAAATCACCTGAGAAACCGGAGAATACGATACGCTCGTCCGCTGCGTTATCGTATACGTTGGCAGTACCACCACCGTCGATCAGCAGTTCGGGAGCAATGCCCATGTTGGACACGATCACAGCTGCTGCACCACCGGTGAAGGTCACTTGCGCGATATCATCCGTGGTGAAGTCGGTGATCAGGAAGTCGGCATTGCTTGATGCATCAATCTGATACACGTTGTTACCACCATTACCGGCGAGTGAAATATCAGCTAATGCAGTGTGATTGGCGGTAGAAACGATGGTATCATCATCTGCACCGGCGAAAACGCTCACATTGTCATCAGCTGCACCAACCGCACTCAGGGTGATGGAGTCGTTACCCGCATTACCATAGATCGTGCTGGAATTGGTTCCGCTGGTGATGGTGTCTGCACCGTCAGACGTATCCACGGTACCGTTACCGCCGAAGATGGTGGCATCACCGTCAAATGCGGCAAAGTTCAACACATCGTCACCAGTGTTACCGTAAATGTTGGCGGTTGCGGTTGCATCTGCGGTTGCCGCACCGGTCAGAGAGTCGTTACCGACACCCAGATACAGGTTCAATGTCTTACCGGCATCCAGATTATCCATGGTCACCGTGTCATCACCGGAGTTAGCATAGATGGTCTGGTTTCCTTGACCGAGAGCAAAGGTATCGCCATCATCGGTGGCGTCTACAATACCGTTACCGCCATAAACGGTAGCGTCACCGGTCATGTTGGTCAGGGTAAGAGTATCTGCACCGCTGTTACCTGCCAGAACAAGGTTACCAGCCGCTGCACCTGAGGTGTAGTTATCGTTACCCAAACCCAGATAACCCATGACAGTGTTACCGGAAGCAGTGACCGTACCGAAAGTAATCACATCGTTCCCTGCGTTACCATAGACGGTGTTAGCACCAGAACCCAAAACGATAGCATCGGCACCGTCGGTAGAGTCAACAGCACCCGTACCACCGAATACCAAGTTGTTACCATCTTCTACGGTAATAGCGTCGTTACCGCCGAAACCGTAGACAAGGTGGTTTGCATCATCGCTAGTGTTGGCGATGATAGAAGCATCTGTCAGGTTGATGGTGTTACCGGTAATATCAGATGTTGTACCGGTTTCATTGTCGCCAACGACCCAGAAAGAACGATCGGTTGCCGTACCAAAAAGCATGTTCGACGTTGTGACCTGGCCGGCCGTTGCGCCTTCCAGAGTAACTGAATCAGAACCGGAGGTAATCACCAGATTACCATTGGCATCGCTGCCGACGCTCAGAGATGAAGCGTCAATCGCGCCTAAATTTAAAGAATCTGCCGTCGCATCAAATGCAAAAGAAGTATTCTTTACGAGTGAAAAGTCAAAAGCAGTCATGTTTACTAACCTCTTCCTACGTTGTGAATCATGATGCGAATACGATAAGTATCCCCACTACGTTGGTTATTAATATGCGCGGTCAATGCTAATGCAAGCAAAAAACAGTGACCGTTCACACACAAACCGACGCGATACCTCGCATCGCACCGATAGCACTGTTTAAGCCACGTGTTGTGTCGCTTGTCAACGGCTTAAAACGTGCAAAAACAAGGAAAGCTGTATCCCTGCACAACTGTTGCTGCAATGCCACAGTTGAGTGCCGGAAAATTACAGAATATCGGCAAATCCGCGTCGCATCAGGTGGAATCCGCCATAGCCGATAGCGCACAACCCGCCTGCTGCGGCGAGGAAGAAAAACAGCGTGCCAGGAGGAGGAATATCGCCGATAAATACAAGGCTTCTGGCATATTCTATAGCGGGAGTGAGGGGGTTGAGATAGATGACGCCCTGCCATTCCAGAGGTAATGCATCAATCGGATAGAAGACCGGGCTTAAGAACAGGAACAGTGTGGCAACCAACCCCATCAGTTGCTGCAGATCGCGTATATAGGTGCCGATCGCCGACAGGCCATAAGCGACACTCAGACAGAACAGCGAAAAGATCAGCATCAGCGGCAGAATCAGCCAGGCGGTGACCATAATGGGGAAGTCGAACAGGAGCATCGCGCCAAATAGAATCAGGAGATTGATACAAGCCTGGAACAAAGCGCTGCCGACAGCCATGACGGGCAGAATCTCCAGCGGAAAGATAACTTTGGTGACATAGTTTTTATTCTCGCGGATCAGGGAAGGCGAGCGTGTGAGGATATCGGCAAGCAGCCCGTGAAAGATGAGCCCGATGAATAGATTGAAGGCGAAGGTTAGCGTATCATTCTCGGTGGCGATGGCATCGCCCCAGCGCGCTTTGAACACCACGGTGAATACGAAGGTATAGACAGACAATAATAATAAGGGGTTGATGATCGACCAGACGATGCCGAGCATCGAGCCGCGATAACGCGCGGCGATGTCGCGTTTGGTTAATTGCCAGAGTAATGCACGATGTGCCCACATGCGCTAAGACCTAAAGAGCGCCGGGCAATTGGTCAAACGGATTTTGTGGGGTTAGCGTCGGACGAGGGAGAAGGCGGGTTTATGATACGCACCTAGAATATCCTTGTGAAATAAAGCACACAAGCAATGCTATCGTAGGTCAGATTATAATCGGATTCTAAGTCAGTTTCGTCTGCTGCATTGATACTGCATTTGTTATCAGCCACATTTGTTCCCCAAGGACGCGCAATAACCTTACCGTATCCTGGTCTGCCATCATCTACCTTCGTATCTATATTCCATGCCTCTTCCGGGGTGATAGTCGGATTACCATTAGAACCACTGGTGGTTTCTGTGCCGAAAGTAAAGTAGCTGCCATAGTCAGTTGCATACATGTCTGCATTACCTGGGAAAATACCAAGTGTACCGACTGCCCATCCAGAGTTACTCACTTTTGCGCGTGGTGTATTTTGACCAAACTCTACATCGATTACCGAACCTGGGCCAGCGATGCCTGTGTAGCTACCTTCAATCAGTCCAGCATTGGCTAAATGCTGCCAAAAAGTGAAATTCTCACCTGTTTGTGATGCGGCAGCGGCATCATCAATCGTTCCATCGCCATCTCCATTACAGGTTTGGGTGCCGGTGCCAGATGGGCTGGCTGCGCCGCAATTGGTCATCGTGCCCCAAAAATCTTCAGCGTTGGTCATATCGCCCGGCAGGGCGAAATATTTATCGCGGAAGGTATTAACGGCCGCTTGGAAGGCAGCGAATTCGGTGGTCACACTTCTCAACTCCGCCGCGCGGATGAGATTCTGGCCGGTGAGGATTCCGCCGGTGAGCAGACCGAGGATAACGAGGACGATGGAAAGTTCTACCAACGAAAATCCACTCGTCACCCCGGCGCAGGCCGGGGTCCAACTGAGGGTTGCTGTGGATACCGGCCTTCGCCGGTATGACAGCTTTCCTAAGCTCATTACATTCGCTAATGAAAGGCTAGTCAATTCCACAAGGTTGAAGCCTTGTGAGGGATGAGAGGCGAGGGGCGAGAGACGAGTATAAAATGACTCGTCCCTCATCCCACGCCCCTCGTCCCTGTGATGAGACGTCGTCATCCTCGCGCTTGATGCGAGGATCTTATTGTCATGTTGCCTGGATTCTCGGGTCAAGCCCGAGAATGACACTGCTCTTTTGATGAGGACGATACTTAATTCAACGAGGGAGAAGGCGTGTTTCATTATATAGCTCCTATTTTATCCTTTTATACAATATTAGCATATCCGGGTAAACAGGCCGTTAATTTTAAGCAGTATTTGAGTTATTTAAGTTGCTTTGCCAGCGCCTCACGCCGGGCGATATAGGCGGTGCTGGCGACAATGACGGCACCGCCGAGCCAGGTCCAGATATCGGCGGTTTCGTGAAAAGCGATATAGGCCAGTATGGCGGTGAAGATCAGGCGAAAGAACTCGAACGGGGTGAGGATGGTAATGTCCGAACGGGCATAGGCATTGACCAGGCATAGATGTGCGACGGTAGAGGTTATGGCAACAGCGAGAATCAGCGCCAGCATTTCGATATCCGGTGTCTGCCAGAACCAGATTGCTGCGGGTAGCGACCACAGCGCCATGAACAACGACATGTAAAAGACGATGCGGTTGGGTGGTTCGGTTGCGGTGAGCGATTTGACCAGCATCCCCGCAATCGCCCACATTGAGGTGGCGAACAGCACGGCGAAGGCGTTTTCATCAATATTCCCGCTATCAGGGCGGATGATGATCATCGAGCCGATAAAGCCGCACAAAACGGCGCCCCAGCGATGCATCCCCGCCCGCTCCCCTAGAAACAGGATGGCGAACAGGGTAGTAAAAATCGGCGCGGTAAAGCTCAGTGCCGTGGCTTCATTCAGCGGCATGACGGCAATACAGTAAAACCAGGTCTGCATGCCGAGCACGCCGATGGTGCCGCGCCAGAAATGTTTCCAGCCATGCTCGGTGTGCAATGAACTTACCCCTTGGCGGCAAACCCACGGCAACAGTAGCAGTATGGCGAAGAGATTGCGCAGAAAGACAATCTGCGTGGTGTGCATGTCAAAGGAGGCATAGCGGATGCAGATATTCATCATCGAAAAGCAGGCCATGCTGGCGATCATGAATAAAATGGCGTGAATCACCGCAGTTTTGGGTGCAGAATAAGAAGACATCGCCGCGTGTTTACTCTAGGATAGGCAGAACATCAACCAGTGAGGTGCATGACCGATGCCGATGGCCGTCACCACTCCACCGGTGCAGGGCGAAGCGCTGCGCGATTATGTGGAGAACAGCAAAAGTGAGATTGCCGTCCGTTTTCTTGAGCATGGCAAGGCGGCTACCTATCTGAAAGACCATACGATGTTGATAGATGAGGTGCTTAGGCGAGTGTTTGACGCATCACCCCCGGATGTCACGAAAAAAGTGGCATGTCTGGCGGTAGGTGGCTATGGCCGCAGGGAACTGTTCCCCCATTCCGATATCGATCTGCTGTTCCTCTATGAAGGTGAATGGAATGACGGTCTGAAATCGGCGATTGACAGTATGCTGTATCAGCTGTGGGATCTGGGGCTGCAGCTTGGTTATGCTATCCGCACGGTGGAGGAATCGATCAGCCTGGCGAAGCAGGATCACACGGTGGCGACCAATCTGGTGGATATGCGCTATCTGGTCGGCAGCAAGAAATTGTCGAAGCAGCTGTCCGAGCGATATCATAAAGACATAAAAGAAAAACTGGTTGGCAGTTTTATCCGCGACAAACTTTCCGAATGTGATGAGCGTCATAAGAAACATGGTGATTCACGCTTTCTGCTCGAGCCGAATATCAAGGAAAATAAGGGGGCGTTGCGTGATCTGCAGATGGTATTCTGGCTGGCCAAATTTGTTTATGGGGTGAAGTCGTTGAAGGAGCTGCAGCATCAGGGCATGCTGTCGCTGCGGGAATATCGTAATATCCTTTATGCTCAGCGTTTTTTATGGACAGTACGCATTCATTTGCATCTGGGAGCCGGACGCCCGCAGGAACGGCTGACCTTCGATGAACAAAAGCGCATCGGAGAATTGCTCGGATACCGTACGCATAATGCCTACAAACCGGTTGAGCGCTTTATGAAGCGCTATTTCCAGGTGGCGAAAACAATCGGTAATACCGTGCGGACCCTGTGTGCGGCCATGGAGGCGGAGCATAAATCCGTACCGACGTTCAGTTTTGCTAATCTGCGCCAGCATTTTTTATCACTGCCGGGTTACGACATCGAAGGACAGTATCTGAATTTTGACGAAGAAACCGATCTGGCTGCCGAACAGATAAGGATGCTCGACATTTTTCTGACGGCGCATGAGCATCGGCTGAGCGTGCATCCGAAAGCTTTGCGTGCGATTTCACGGCATTTGCATTGTATCAATGATGCATTTCAACAGCAAAAAGAAGCGAATGCCCTTTTTCTGAAAATGCTGCTGCATGAAAAAGAACCACAGAAACTGTTGCGCCAGATGAATGAAGCCGGTCTGCTCGGGAAATTCATTCCGGATTTCGGCAAGCTCGTCGCGCAGATGCAATATGACATGTATCATATTTACACGGTGGATGAGCATATCATCCATACGGTCGGTGTACTGCATGATATTGAGTGTGGTCATTATAAGGATGAGCTGCCGCTTGCCAGCCGGATCATGAAGGATATCGGTTCGCGGCGCATTCTCTATCTGGCGATGTTTACGCATGATATTGCCAAGGGACGCGGCGGCAATCACACCCATCTGGGCGAAGGAATTGCCGCTGCGCTGGCGAAACGGTTCGGCTATTCCGATGCGGAGATCAGAGAAGTCGGCTGGCTGGTACGGGAACATCAGCTGATTCCGGAAATTGCCTTCAAGCGTGATCTGGATGACCCCAAGACCATTGATGATTTTATCGCGCGTGTTCAGTCACCGGAACGGCTGAGAAAATTATTGGCGATTACGGTGGCGGACATGCGTGCCGTTGGGCCCGGCATATGGAATGGCTGGAAGGGCGAGCTCATGCGCAAGCTCTATTACCGGACCATGCAGCGGATGGGAGCGGGTAAGGATGATTCTGAACAGGAACGCGTTCATCGGTTCAGGAAACAGATGGAAAAACATTTGCAACACTGGCCGAATGATCAGAGGGAGCATTATTTTACCGTAGGCTTCCCGGCCTTCTGGCTGGCAGAGGATATCGATACCCATGTGCAGCTGGCATATATGTTGCCGCCGTTGTGGAGTGGAAAGGTGCCATTCGCCTTTCATTACGAGGCGGATATTTTCAATGCCATTACCAATGTGACCTGTTGTATGCCCGGTCATCCCGCCTTGATGAGCCATATTGCGATGGCAACTGCCCAGATTGGTGCGAACATCGTCAATGCCCGTATTTTTACCCTGCAGGACGGCATTGCTGTGGCACGGCTTGGCCTCCAGAACCGTCAGGACAAAGTGTTCGATGATACGGCACGGCTTGAGCGTCTGCGCAGTCTGATTGAAAAGGCAATGGCAGGGAAACTCAGTGAAAAGGCGCTTGGTGCACAGGAGGCCAGCTATCGTGAAAGCAGCGAGGCGCTGAAAGTGGCACCGCGTGTGATTATCGATAACGATATCAGCCAGAAATACAGCGTGATTGAAGTCAACGGGCGTGATCGCATCGGGCTGTTATATGATATCACCTCCGCTTTTATGGAGCTGAAACTCACCCTCGTTACCGCGCATATTTCCACTTATGGCGAAAAGGCAGTCGACGTATTTTACGTCAAGGATGCCTTTGGGCTGCAGATAACCCATCCGAATAAACTCGAACAGATTCGCACACGGTTGACACAGGCCGTTGAAGGCACCTAAAGTGATGTCATGATTAAACTGCTTATCACCAAATTCTGGCCCGCCTTTATTCCCATCCTGTTGTATCTGTTGTGGCTCTATGTCCGGCGGCGTAAGGCGAAAAAACAGGGAGAGGAGGTGCCCGGCTGGCGTGACGGGCCGTGGGCCTATGCGGTGATCGCAAGTCTGTTGCTGCTGATTGGCGGATTTATCTATCTCGCGCTTTCGGCGGATAGCAATCGGGAAACTGGCTATACGCCCAAACGCTATGAGGGCGGGAAACTGATTCCGGAAAGTCTGGAATGATGCAACTGGATGCGCTCAGCTGGATGCAGGCGCGGCCGGTCAGGCAGTTGCTTGCCGCTTATCATGAACAGCAGGTCGAATTGCGCTTTGTCGGTGGCTGTGTACGCGATGCCTTGCTCGACAGAACGGTGACGGATATGGATCTGGCGACGTCGGCGTTGCCGCAGAAAGTGGCGGAGATTGCTTCCGGTGCGGGGTTTAAGGCGATTCCCACCGGCATGGATCACGGGACGGTCACAGTGGTGGTGGAGCATCAGCCGTTTGAAATCACCACACTGAGAAAGGATGTGGCCTGTGACGGCCGCCATGCTGAAGTGCGCTATACCGATGACTGGCAGCAGGACGCCTCGCGCCGCGATTTTACCATGAATGCGCTGTATATGGATGCGGATGGGCATATCACCGATTTTTTCGGCGGTATCGAAGATGCCAAAGCCGGGCGGGTGACATTTATCGGCGATGCGTCACAGCGCATTCAGGAAGACGGGCTGCGCATGCTGCGCTTTTTCCGTTTTCTTGCCACACATGGCAGTGCACCGGCGGACGAGGCGGCGCTCGCCGCCTGTAAGCAACATCTGGCGATGCTGGACAGCTTGTCGGGTGAGCGGATCAATCAGGAAATGATGAAACTGCTGGGCGCAGCCGATCCGGCCTATGCCATCCGCCAGGGCAGTGAGATCGGATTATTCCAGATAGTTTTGGCGTCTGAGGTGATGGATCATGACGGGTTGGCGTCACTGATCTCCGGTGAACGCTCGGGGATGATCGGCAGAGATCCTTTATTACGATTGATTGTGCTGATACACAGCAAAAAAGAGGCAGTGCAGCACATCATCGAGCGATGGAAAATGTCGAATCAGCAGAAACAGCGGTTACGGGCGCTGGCGGATGCGCCTGTGCTGGAGGCAACACTGGCGGTAAAGGATCAGAAAACATACCTGCGAAGATTGGGGCGCGCATTGTTTGAAGGCGCGGTGGGAAAATCGGCTGTGCAGCTTCGAGTGGATATGGCGGAATATACACCGATGCTTGATCTGGCGAAGAACTGGCCGATTCCGGAATTTCCGCTGCGTGGGGCGGATTTGAAGCGTCTTGGATTCAAGCCGGGACCGGCATTGGGGGCCTTGCTCAAACAGCTGGAAGAACAATGGGAAGCGTCGGAGTATCAGTTGTCGAAAGAGGCATTATTGCAGAGCGTTGGTGAATAAAATAGTTTTTCGTTTGTCACCCCGTGGAAAATGTCAGGAGACATTTGAGCACGGGGTCCAGAAAAGACTGGAGCCAGTCCTGTCTCGCCAAAGCTGCGAAGCAGCGGCGGCGGAAGGCGAGGTCGTCCAAATAATACGATTTTGGTCTTCTGACCAAAATCTACTTCCACTGGATCCCGCAATGCGCAATCTCCTGATTGCTTATGCGGGATGACAATGTCCGTGAAATTTAGCTGCCAATAACTCCGCCATCGTCTTTGGTAATGGTAATCACAGCCGGGCGCGGCGGCATATCGTCATCAAAATCAGGCCAGCGGGTGGACGGATTGCTAAAGGTAGAGCCTTTATCATCGGCCGGATGCTGGATGGAAAGGAACATGGTTCTGCCGTCCGGCGTAAAGCTCGGCCCGGTCATCTCGCAGCCGGTGGGGCCGCGGAAGAAACATCGGGTGATGCCTTTGCCGTCTCCTGCCGTATTGGCGGCATACACCGCATCAGCTGCGCCGATACTTTTCGGCTGGCCGTCGGTGGTAATGAAAATATCACCATACGGATTGAAAGCGATATTGTCCGGATTGGCCAGCCAGCCATGTTCCGAGACTTTGCCCTGATAGTGCGCGCCATGCTTCGGATTGTCCGGATCGCCCGCCATCAGAAAAACATGCCATGAGAAATAATCGGCGGCATGATCGCGCTTACCGTTGAGCTTCGGTGCTTTTAACTCCAGAATATGACCGTAAAGATTGGGGCTGCGCGTGTTGCTGCTGTTACCGGTCTCACGTTTTCTGTTGTTGGTGAGACATAGATAGACATGACTGCTGACGGGATTGACCTCGACATCTTCCGGTCGGTCCATCGGTGTGGCGTCAAGCAGCGTTGCGGCACGGCGGGTGTCGATCAGCAGCTCGGCCTGTGAGTGAAATCCGTTCTCTGCCGTCAACGGCCCTTCGCCATGGATTAACGGCAGCCAGTTGAGCGATCCGTCATCCTGGAATTTCGCTGCGTATAAAGTACCGTGATTCAGCAATGTCATCGCATGGGCGCGATCGGTCGGATCATAGACATCCCGTGAAACAAAACGGTAGAGATACTGGAAATTTTCATCATCGCCGCTATAGACGACCACACGTCCATCCGCCGCGATGATCGGTGCAGCGCTTTCATGCTTGAAGCGGCCAAGCGCGGTGCGTTTGATTGGTGTGGACTGCGGATCATACGGATCGATCTCCACCACCCAGCCGAAACGGTTGGGCTCATTCGGTTCCTGTTTGACGTCAAAGCGCGGATCAACCTTGTCCCAGCGGTGAAAATGATTGATGCCGATGCCGTAACTTTGGTGGTGATCGCGTTGCTCGGTCGTATCGTCGGGCAGGGTAAAGAATCCGTCAAAATTTTCTTCACAGGTCAGATAAGTGCCCCAGGGTGTTACGCCGCCGGCACAATTGGCAAGGGTGCCAAGCACGTGCTTGCCGGTCGGGTCGGCCGAGGTTTTCATGCGCTCATGCCCTGCCGCCGGACCGGAAATCCGCATGGGCGTGGTGGCGGTAATGCGACGATTATAGATACCATCAACCATCTGCCACCGGTTGCCCGACTTCTTAATTTCAATCACGCTGGCGCCGACGGCCTGTTGATTGATGCGTTGCTGTTCGTCACTGGTTTTTTCCAGTGCTTCCTGTTGCGAAATGTCGTCAAACATCAGATAGGAATCGGCATATTCGTGATTCACGCACAACAGGCCATGGCCGGAATCATCACTGCTGCGCATGTAGGGAAAATAGGCGGTGAAATCATTGTTGAAGCCGAACTGTTTTGATTGCGCCTCGGCGCTGTGGTGATGCGGATCAAAGGCAGGCGCATCGCTCAGCACTTTGTCGCCCCAGCGAATGAGCATATCGGCCTGATAGCCCTGAGCGATATGATGATGCGCGTCATTGCCGCGCGGGACTTCCGTGAAGGAGAGGCGCCTGACCCTGGATGGCACCTCAGAGAAAGAGGAGGCAGGCAATGCTGTCGCTGCTGCCAGCGTTGAGACGCCGCAGAGAAAGCTCCGCCGGCTAAGCCGCCGTGTCAGAACAGCTGAAAAGGGATCACGATCATGCATCATTTCTTTATGTAGGTCGCCATGGTGCAAATGTAAAGAGGACTACATAGAACGGGCAGCTGATTCTGTTTTGTCCGCAGAGGTTAATAGGAGAGCAGTTAGCTTTGCATTACTATCGGTAAAAAACTTATCTTTGTTTTCGGCTATTTCCTTAAGGAATGTCATTGATTCCTGGCTGAGTCCGGGAACTTTTTTAACATGTGCTAAAGATATTTTTTCTCCCTTGCTATCGTCTTTTGATGCGCTGGCTCTGGTGGTTTTTCCGGTTCCGGTGTCGCGGCGGATAGCCGGGCTGTCACCACGTTGAATGGTTGTTTTTCCGGTGATGTTGTTGATATGAGGGTCTAGGTCAGACACTATGTCTTTCACGGTTGCTCTGATGTCGTTAATGCCGTTTTCACCGTGATCCTGGACGATTCCCCTGACATGTGTGCCTGCTGTACGACTGATCACGGCAGGGTATTTGTGGTCCACCCGAGCGCTTGATTTGACAATGCCATCGATGGTTTCCATGGCGTTTTTGGTCGGCTTATCTTCTGAGCCACCGAAAGGCAGATTGGCCAGCTGTTGCATATGACCAGTAACCCGGCCTAACGATTCCTTGGCGGGAAAGGTTGTGTCTCCATGTTTCACTGTTTTATCAGACCGTAGATTGACGATTCCCTGTAAGGCTGCTTCGGTGAAATTTTCACGTATGTTGGTTAAGGCGTCCACTTCCTTACGCATCAAGCGCTTATCCTTATGGTCAGAAATGCCAATATCGTGGATACGGTCCTTTGCAACGTCATCAATGATGCCATTCATAGTATCGAGTATATGTCCTTTGACTTTTGCATTATATTCCGCCCTTTTTGCCCTGGCTTCTTTCGCCGTGTCGTCTTTAGTGACCGGATTGTCGTTCGGCGGGGCCAGGCTGTATAAATCTGCACCGTAGCGGGACTTGTATTCAGCATGAAAATTAGTCACGAAATTAGCAAAGTAAGGTAATTTGTCATGTCCATAGCGTGCTTTTAACTGTGCGGCGCGTTCATGAACGCTATCTGCTCTTCCTCTGAGCAATTCATCTGTGACTTTTTCTACAGGGCTTCCGGCAGCATAACGGGCTTCTGCGGAAGAGTATTTATTCGCATTTGCCACAAGAGAAGTGAAATAGCGGCGCAAGGCGAGTTCGGTGATATGCTGTATGGTTTCCGTGGGGACGTTTGTTGTTTTTTTGCCGTCCGGATTAAATACCTTGGCCCAACTCATGATTCATACTCCCTAACATAATAGTTTTAATTTTATCTAATTGAGTAAAATCATAGCAGATACAAGGGTGACTGCGTGTGACAGTTTGGTGAAGATTAGTAGTCAGTATTCAGAGTTTGGTATTCAGTGATTGTCATCGCGAAGCATGTAAGTGCTGTAGCGATCCATGCTTTACCATTATGGCGCTGTCTAGATTACTTCATCACTGCGTTCTTCACAATGACAGCTTTTTCACTAATGATCAAACTCTGAAGCCTGATTACGCTTTCTGCTCGTCTTCGCCGTTCTCATTGCCTTCGGGGTTGGAATAATTCTGTCCCTCAGGGTTTTCTTCCAGCGCATAGCCGGCAGAGCGGACAGTACGGATCAGATCAGGCTGTTTTCCATCATAATTCAATGCCTTACGCAAGCGACGAATATGGACGTCTACCGTACGCAGCTCAACATAAATATCGTGACCCCATACCGCATCGAGTAATTGTTCGCGCGAGAAAACGCGGCCCGGATGTTCCATCAGATAGCGCAACAGACCGAATTCGGTCGGGCTTAAATGAATATCCTTTTCATCACGCGTCACTTTATGTGAGGTGATGTCGAGAAAAATGCCTGAAAATTCCAGCAATTTTTCGGAAAGTGATGGGCGAATACGTCGAAAAACGGCGCGGATGCGCGAAATCAACTCGGTTGGACTAAAAGGCTTGACCATGTAATCATCGGCACCGGTATCCAGTCCGCGAATACGATCGCCTTCCTCACCGCGCGCTGAGAGCATGATGATCGGAATATTTTTGGTATCCTGATTCCAGCGCAGCTGTTTGCAGACCTCGATGCCGGTCATGCCGGGCAGCATCCAGTCCAGTACGATGATATCCGGCTTTTGTTCCTTGACCAATGTCATCGCTTCCTCCCCGTCTCCGGTAGCGACGACGACAAAGCCTTCCTGTTCGAGATTATAACGAAGCATGGTGACGATCGCGACTTCGTCTTCAACAATGAGGACTTTGGTGCCCTCCAATTCCTTCTGTGTCATGGTAACTCCCCATTGACTATGTATTATTCAATCATGTTGGTAACATATTTTCAGCAAAAAGGAAATAACAGCGTATTTTCTCCTTGCCGGACCATAAAATGACCAACAGCGATGGGTTATTCTGGGGATAAGTGGTAAAGAAAGCGTTAAGGTCTGGTGGTTTTTTTAGTTTTTTTATCGTTTGTTGCAGAATTCATTCTATTTAGAAATAAGGTCATTATGCGAATAAGGGCGTTTTCAGGATAGAAGGCATGATGCGAACGGCTTGTTAGTTTTTTCCTAAAAATACATCCATGGATTACAGACTTTGTCTGTAACCGAGAAATCATAAGTAGCTCCTGTATCCCCCGGCGGAGCAATGCCGGCTGCGGTGGTCACCGGAAAGGTTGCGTTGCCTTTAAAGGCCCTCATTTTGCCGGAACCCGGCAGCCCGTCATCGAGTTTTTTGTCCACATTCCAGCATTCCTCAGGCGTCATGGTGGTACTCGAAAATGATGTGATTCTCAGGGTATTGCCCGCGGGATAGGCAAAATTGGTGGTACTGCCGACATTTTCAGGCACCCAACCGATCATCCATAGAGCATTGCTGAGTTTGGATGCCGGTACATTGATACCGGGAACCCACCAATCCGTATATCCCACCAGTGTTGCATTTACCCCGATATACTGCCCCTCGATCATCCCGGCATTGGCGAGATGCTGCCAGAAGCGCTCCCGTTCATTATAATTGGGAGCAGAACCGACAATTTTGCCGTCTCCGTCGCCGTTGCAGGTTTCGGTGCCGGTGGAAACCGTGGTTTCGCATGTGGCAGGATCGGCATGTGCTTCACCCCAAAACCGTGTGGCATTGGTCATATCACCCGGCAAGGCGAAATATTTATCGCGGAAGGTATGAATAGCAGTCTGAAAGCCTTGAAACTCCGCCACTACACTGCGCAACTCCGCGGCGCGAATGAGGTTTTGGCCAGTGAGGATACCGCCCGTCAGCAGTCCGAGGATGACCAGTACGATGCTTAACTCCACAAGGCTGAAGCCTTGTGAGGGATGAGAGGCGGGGGGCGAGAGACGAGCATAAAATGACTCGTCCCTCATCCCGCGCCCCTCGTCCCTGTGATGAGATGTCGTCATCCTCGCGCCCGACGCGAGGATCTTATTGCCATGTTTCATAGATTCTCGGGTCAAGCCCGAGAATGACGCTGCTCTTTCGATGAGAACTACGCCTGATTCAACAGGGCTGAACGCCTGTTCAGTAGGGGGGGGGGTAACCTGTGGTATTCATGAGCATAACCTATTCTCGCGTATCTTTTTATAGTGATAGCATAGTTTTCTAAAAAAATCGTTAATTTTAAATGGTATTTTATCCATCCGGCTCCAGACGGGATATTACCTGTCCGTTTTCATCGCACGCCAGCCGATGTCGTTGCGATAAAAGCCTTGCGGCCAGTCGATCTTTTTAATGGCGCTATAAGCAGATGCTCTGGCGGCTTCGAAATTATGACCCGTGGCCGTCACACCGAGCACTCTGCCGCCGGCGGCGGTGATCTCACCTTTTTCCTCGCGGGTGCCGGCATGATAGACGGTGACGGATGCATCCTCTGCTGCGTTTTTCAGACCGCGGATTACACTGCCTTTGTCATAGTCTCCGGGATAGCCCTGGGTAGCCATCACCACACAGACGGCGGAATCACCGGTGAATTCAACCTTTATACCGGCCACACCTTCGCTAGCGGCCTTATACAGTAACTCGGCCATGTCATTCTGGATACGTGGCAGAATCACCTGCGCTTCAGGGTCGCCGAGGCGGCAGTTGAACTCGATCAGTTTCGGACCGTCTTTGGTCATCATCAGTCCGGCAAATAAAATCCCCTGATACGGCTCATCCTGTGCTTTCATACCTTTGATGGCAGGCAGGATGATGGTCTGCATGATCTGTTCACGCATGGCGTCATCGACAATGGGGGCGGGGGAATAGGTGCCCATGCCGCCGGTATTCGGGCCTTCATCGCCGTCAAAGGCGCGTTTATGATCCTGTGCATCGCCGAGATAGATCGCATTGTCACCATCGCACAGCGCAAAGAAGCTGACTTCCTCGCCTTCCAGATATTCTTCGATGACCACGCGTGTGCCGGCATCACCGAACCGGCCGGCGAAGCAGTCTTCGACCGCCTCGATGGCATCCTGTACGGTCATGGCCACCGTGACGCCCTTGCCAGCGGCCAGCCCGTCAGCCTTGACCACGATTGGCGCGCCCTGCATCTGCACATGACTGATAGCCGATTGTGCGTCGTCAAACGTCATGGATGTTGCGGTAGGGATATCATATTTCTGGCACAGGGTTTTGGTGAAGGATTTCGACCCCTCCAGCGCGGCGGCGTTTTCCGATGGGCCGAGCACGGTAACCTTATGTTTGCGCAGATGATCGCTCAGGCCGTCCACCAGCGGCTGTTCTGGCCCGATGATGACAAGGTCGATGGAGAGTTCCGCGCAAAAACGCGTAATATCGCCAAATCCGCCGAGCGAGGCGCATTCTACATCCTGCGCAATGCCGGCATTGCCGGGAGCGCAATAGACCATGGGTTTGGATGCGGCGGATGCCAGCGCTTTGCAGATGGCATGTTCACGTCCGCCGGAACCGATAACAAGTATTTTCATTCTTGGTCTCACTGAGTTTCTATGGTTTAACGGTTCTTCACTAACGCAAGATGGTTTCGTATGCCAGAGATTTCAGCAACGCATAATCAACCGGAATATTCAGTCAGCGAAATTTCGCAGGCGCTCAAGCGCACAGTAGAAGACAGTTTTGGCTATGTGCGCGTGCGCGGGGAATTGTCCGGATTCAAACGCGCCGCCTCTGGCCATCTCTATATGGATCTAAAAGATGACAAGGCGGTGTTGAAGGCGGTGTGCTGGCGTGGCAATGCGGCAAAGCTGAGTTTCAAACCCGAAGATGGGCTGGAAGTAATTGCCAGCGGCAAGTTGTCGACCTATCCCGGCCGTTCGAACTATCAGCTGGTCGTCGAATCGATGGAACCGGCCGGGCTGGGCGCGCTGATGGCGTTACTGGAAAAACGTAAAAAAGAATTGGCGGCGGAAGGGTTGTTCGATCCCGAGCGTAAGCAACCGCTACCCTTCATGCCGCGGCGGATTGGGGTGATTACTTCGCCCACCGGTGCGGTGATCCGCGATATTCTGCATCGTATTGCCGATCGGTTTCCGGTGCATGTGCTGGTGTGGCCGGTGCTGGTGCAGGGAGAGGGTGCGGCGGAACAGGTGACCGAAGCGGTGCAGGGATTTAATGTGGTGGATGACGGGTTGCAGCCCGATCTGCTGATTGTCGCGCGCGGCGGTGGTTCACTGGAGGATTTGTGGGCGTTTAATGAAGAAATCGTCGTGCGGGCAGTGGCGGAGTCTGTTATTCCTGTCATTTCAGCGGTCGGCCATGAAACCGATACGACGTTGATCGATTATGTCTCTGATCAGCGTGCGCCGACGCCGACAGCCGCAGCGGAAATGGCGGTGCCGGTACGCGAGGAATGGCAGGTGAGTGTACGCGACTCCGCAGTCCGGCTCGATAATGCGCTTACGCGTTATCTTTCGCAGCAGAAAGAGACGGTATTGTCACTGGCGCGGGCATTGCCTAGCCCACAGCAGTTCATCCAGTTTGCGTCACAAAGGCTGGATGACTGGACAGAGAGGTTATCACAGTCTCCACCACTTTATCTGCAGCAGCGCGAACGGCAGTTGCAACTGATTATGGCACAGCTGAAACCGGCGGCCATCATGCAGCAGATTAATGTCTGTGAACGTGATATAGAGCATAAGGCAAAGCGGTTGAATCTGATCATGACTCATCAGCTACAGGATCAGACACAGCGTATTGATGCATTATCGCAATTGCTGCAGCATCTGGATTATCAGCAGATATTAAAGCGCGGTTTTGCTTTAGTGAGAACAGCAGACGGTGCCCTGGTTTCAAACGCATCCGAGGCCGGGCAACAGGCCATGCTGCAACTTCAGTTTCATGACGGTGAACTGGATGTTGCACCGGTGACAAAACCAAAAGCGTCTACGTCTGCAACTAAAAAAATGGCTTCTAAAAAAGCCGATGATTCGCAAAGCAGCCTGTTTTGACGATATCGTCATTCCGGACAAACCATCGTTAGATGGCGCGATCCGGAATCTCATCCCACTTGCTGTGCGGTAAGAGATTCTGCGATCAAGTCGCGGGATGACAGCGTATCATTAATCGTAATATTTTTTCTCAAAGAAGGTGCGGCGGATAAAGCGTTTCCATTTATAGCTTGCCGTTGCGGCAATCGCGATGCCGAGTGTCGGCAGGCCGAACAGCGGCAGGGTGAAATGCTGAAAATCGAGATGATCACTTTCCTGCCAATGCTCGATCAGCTTCAGGTAAATTCGCCAGATGTCACCGATATGGTATTTCAACTCCGCCACGGTACCTGCCTGGGCGGGATCGACACTGTAGATCACATACACGGCAACGTAAATGCCGATATAGGCAGGAATGATGCACACAAAGGTAATGATCAGCGGCGCGACGATAAAAATCATATGCAGCCACCAGGACGGTTTCATGCAGTATTCTCCTGATGGATAGGCGGCTTGGCATTCTGTGTTCCCTGTGTTTTTGGCCAGCGATTATGCACCCAGAACCATTGCGACGGATCTTCGCGAATCCATCCTTCGATCATGGTATTCATGCGGGTCGTAGTATCGATAATATCAGCCTTCAATTGGCCGGTACGTGTCGGTTCGAACGGCGGATAAATAGTTGCGGCAAAATGCACACCCTCTATGCGCACAATCTTGGCAGGCAGCACAATGATATCGTATTTCAGTGCCAACTGAGCGACGGCCGGCATGGTCATAGCATCTCTTCCGAAGAACGGCACGGCAATACCGTCATTGGTTTTCTGATCGACCAGCATGCCGACATGTTCGCCTTTTTCGATAGCGCGCAGTGTTTCGCGCACACCGACCGTGCCTTTTACATGAAGCCCGGCGCTGTAGCCGGAGCGGATCCTGCGGACAATGTCATCCACCTGCGGGTTGTTGGCAGCACGGTACAGCAAATGAAGCGACATGCCGTGATGGTGGGCGAGTACCGGCGCCAGTTCCCAATTGCCGAAATGACCGGAAATAAATAGGATGGATTTACCTGAATTCCGGGCGCTTTCAATATGCTCCATCCCTGAAGCGACAGTAATGCGCGAGGCTATTTCTTCCTGCGCCAGATGCGGATATTCACCGAAAACACGGCCGAGATTATCCCACATCTGATGCAGAATCTCCTTGCGTTCCTGCGGTGATAATTCCGGTAGGCAAAGTGACAGATTTCTTTCAGCGGTTTTATGGGCGCCCATGCAGGGTCCTACCCATTGCGTCAGGCGGCCGAACAGGGCAGAGGAAGTATCGAGCGGCAGGCGGGAGCAGGCTCGATAGAGCAGGCTCGATAAAAAGGCTTCGATACTATATCGCAGTTGTTTCATGTCATCCGTTCGCTGGCTGTTACTGACTGGGTTAGTAAAGTGACAAAGCTATCTAGTTTTTCAATGGCGGCGTCAACCGAAATTACGGTCACTTTTTCCTGCATAGAGGGTGACAGCTTGACATAATCCTTCATGGTCGTCACCAAGGTGGCATCTGCGTCTTCTGCCTCTTTTTGTAACCGTTCACTATCTTTGAGCGTATAGTAATGATGATCGGGAAAGCGGCTTTTCAGCACAAGATCACCTCCCAGCGCTTGTAACATATCAAAGAACTTGTCGGGATTGCCGATGCCAGCAAAAGCATGGAGTTTTTTGTTTTTCAGATCGTAATCCCGATCCGGTTCCAGAGTAGCGTGAAAGACGGGAAGACCGGAGGTTGCCGTATGAGAATGGATGTCAGCCTTATCTGCACCATAAATGAGTATGGCGTCGCTCTTTTTCAGGCTGGAAGCAACCGGTTCGCGGCAGGGACCGGCAGGCAGCATGAAGCCATTGCCAAAACCGTAGGAGCCATCGATTGCTAGCACGGTAAAATCCTTGACCAGCGACGGATTCTGTAGCCCGTCATCCATGATAATACAGCTGGCACCAGCAGCGATGGCAGCGTGTGCGGCCGGAATGCGGCGTTTGGATACCCAGCAGGGTGCAATGCGTGCCAGCAGCAAAGGTTCATCGCCTACCTCTTCGGCATTATCCGTGTCGGGATTGACCTGTCTGGTGCCGGAGAACTGACCTTTATAGCCGCGGCTGATGAAATGCGGCGAATGCCCCTTCTCGATAAGCAGTTTAGCCATGGCAATGGCTGTCGGTGTTTTACCGGCACCACCGGCAATGGTGTTGCCAACGCAGATGACAGGGACAGATATCTGCTGTGGTGTAATAAGCGAAACCCGCAACAGGTAAAGCATTCTGTAAAACCAGGAGGCCGGTAGTAACAGCCAGCTGGTCAGGGTACGCATATTCCAGAATAGCGGGGTGGCATACATGCGATATCACACCGTTTGCTGCACAGCTTGCGTTTCAGATGGTGAATCGGCGGATGGGCATAATGCGTGTAATTTAGGAGCAAGTGCGTTAAGCACATGTTCGGACACGCCGGCATGGCTTTCAACCACCTCATGCGCCTTGCGAGCAATCTCTTCCTGCCTGTCATGATCGCGCAGCAATTCACCGACACGCTCGATCAGTTCGGCAACGGTGGTCACACTCATCATCCCTCCACCGGAGGTCAGGTCTTTGACGACAGTTTTGAAGTTATGCATATGCGGTCCGCACAAAATAGCGCAATCGAGAAAGGCCGGTTCAATCGGATTATGGCCGCCCACCGGCACCATCGACCCTCCCATGAAAACGACGCCGGTCAGGCGATAAAAAATACCCAACTCGCCCAGCGTATCGATCAGATAAATGTCGGTCTCAGGTAGGATAATCTGTTCTTTGCTGCGGCAGCTGACCGTCAGTTTTTTCTTTTTCAGCATGTCTAAAACAGCATCCCGTCGGTCGGGGTGGCGCGGAGCGATCATTGTCAGTAGCTCAGGAAAGGTCTCTTTCAATCCAAGATGAACATCGGCGGCAATCGCTTCTTCTCCGCCATGGGTACTGGCGGCAAGCCATAATCGGCGATCTCCCATTTTAGCGAGGATATCGCCGGTGATTTTAGGATCGGCCGTCAGCGCCGGTGCATCATATTTAATGTTTCCGGCACTTTCTACTTGCGATACGCCGAGATTTTTAAATTTTTTGGCATCTTCATCGCTGGCAGCAAAAATATGGGTGATGGCGGAGAATAATTGTGATGCGCTGTGACGCAGCCCCATCCACCGCCGGAAGGATTGTCTAGACATGCGGCCGTTCACCACATAAAGCGGGATATCGCGAGCGCTGATTTCGCATAGCATATTGGGCCATAATTCGGACTCGACCCAAAGTGCCAGCGAGGGTTTCCAATAACGCACAAAGCGCTTTACCGCTGATGGGGTATCAACCGGGATATATTGATGAAAGCTGTTGGCCGGCAGGCGCGAATGAATATTTTTCGCAGAAGTTACCGTGCCGGTGGTCATCAAAATATGCAAGGCAGGATAACGCTCGGACAGAGTGTTGATCAGCGGCAGGATGGCGTTGGATTCACCGACACTGACGGCATGTACCCATAGCAGCGGGCCGTCAGGCCGCGGCAGTCCGGCATGGCCGAAACGCTCCTTCAGACGGGCAGGTTCCTCTTTTCCGTGGCGAATACGCCATTGCAGATAGACCCATAGTGCCGGGTAAAGAATGGCGGATAACAGCCGGTAGATTTTAAGCAGCATGTGACCGTCCTACCGTGCTGTCAGCACAATCAGTAATGTGATTAAGTGCCATCTCAAGCATTTCATGTGCTGCATTGGGTATCTCACTTTGTTTTGCATGATTGACATGGACCGGCTCTGCCACCTCTAGCACAATATGCGAAAAGGGCCAAGGGATCATGAACCGATCCCAGCTGTTCAGGTGTTTGCCGCGTGAGACGCTGTAGGATACGGCGATGAGAGGAAGCCTAGTAAGCTGTGCGACACGCACCGCGCCTTCCTGTACCTTGCGTGCCGGTCCACGCGGACCGTCGGGGGTGATGCTGATATTATCGCCTGCCTTGACTTTTTTAATAATGTCACGTGTCGCCTGCATGCCGCCTTTGCTGCTGGAACCGCGAATGCTTTTCAGGCCGAGATGGCCGATCAGTCTGGCGATAATCGCACCATCACGATGATGCGAAATCAATACATGCATCACATGCCCTTTGGGAGCAAAAAAAGGCATGACAATCATCCGCCCGTGCCAGAAGCAGAAAATCGCCTGTTTTTCTCCTTCCATATAGGGCCTGGACGCCTCGGGAATATGGCGGGTGACGCGGCAGGACAGAAATATCAGCCGTACCAGATTGGCGGCGATAAAGGTCAGCACATATTGTACCGCCGGATGATTCAACAGGCGCTTATATAGCGGGAGTCTGAACGGTTTGCTCATGGGGATAATGTCTACCGGTGAAATTGCGTATCATACAGCTGTTTGTAACGGCCTTTATGTTTAAGCAATTCCTTATGCGTACCATGTTCGACAATTTCTCCCTGAGCTACGACATAAATCACATCGGCATGCTGAATCGTTGATAAACGATGGGCAATCACCAGTGTCGTACGGTTTTTCATCAATGCTTCCAGTGCTTCCTGCACACAGCGTTCCGATTCGGAATCCAGTGAAGAGGTGGCTTCGTCCAACAGCAGAATCGGCGCATTTTTCAACATGGCGCGGGCAATGCAAATGCGCTGGCGCTGTCCGCCGGAAAGCTTGACGCCATGCGGGCCGATCATCGTGTCATAACCATTCGGCAAGGCGGAAATAAAGTCATGCGCATCGGCGCGTCTGGCCGCTTCGATCAGTTCGTCCTGCGATGCGTCGGGATTGCCATAGGCAATATTGCCGCGCACGGTGTCGTCGAATAAAATAATGTCCTGGCTGACCAGTGCGATCTGATCACGCAACGAGGCCAGCGTGACGTTGCGAATGTCTTGTCCGTCGATGGTGATGGCACCTTTTTCAATATCGTAAAACCGCAAAATCAGATTCATGATGGTCGATTTGCCGCCACCGGACGGGCCGACAAGCGCTGCGGTTTTTCCCGCCGGAATATTCATGGAGATATGACGTACACCCGCTTCCTTTTCGCCATAATGAAAGGTGACGTTATCCAGCACCAGATGCGCGTCGGTTACTTGTAAGTCCGTGGCGCCGGGCTTGTCGGTAATGGCCGGTCTGGTATCGATCATACCGAAGAAACGGTTGGCAGCAGCCAGCCCTTCCTGCAAATGCGTGTTCATATTGGCGATGCTTTTAATCGGCTTATAGACCATTACTAATGCGGTCATGAAAGAGAAAAACGCGCCAGGAGTAGTATGGCCGGAAAGTACCTGAAATCCGCCATACCAGATGACGATGGCAATGGCGAATCCGCCCAGCGTTTCCATCAACGGGCTGGCGATTGACTGGACGCGCGCAGCCTTGAAATAAAGGCCGAGCAGCCGTTCGATGGAGTTGCTGGCACGTTCGATCTCAAAGCTTTCACGGCGATAGGCTTTGACGACACGGGCGCCCTGGAAGGTTTCATCGAGCTGAGCCGTAAATTCACCCAGCTCTTTTTGCGTGCCATCGGAGATTTTGCGCATACGGCGACCCAGCCGTACAATCGGAAATACCGCCAGCGGGATAGCAACCAGGGCGATGATTGACAATTCCCAGCTTTGGTAAATCATTAGCCCGAGCAGAAAAAGCATCGTCAGCAATTCTTTCGCCAGGCCGGTCAGGACATTTGAAATTGAGTGACGCATCATGGTGATATCGTTGGTAAATCGTGAAATTAACCGTCCGGAGGAATGTTCATGCAGCAGGCCGATATCAGCCTTTATCAGATGATCGAACAATGAAATCTGCATATCGGCGATGACGCGCTGGCCGACAAATTTCATAATGATGTTCTGACCATAATTAGCCATGCCGCTGATAATGGCGATGGCGGCGACCGCCAGCGGAATGACCGTGAGCATGTCTTTATTCTGATTAACGAAAATTTCATCAAGTACCGGTTGCATGATCCAGGCATTGGCGGCCGTCATCGCTGCGGCAATCATCATGCATGTCACCGCCAGAATAATTTTAACCGTATGTTTGGCGATATAGTCATGCCACAGGCGGCGGATTAATATATGCGTCTGAGTACGATGAAAGGCCCGTTCTTTTGCGTCAGAGGAGGATGCCATGCGTTAAGCCCCTGCGACCATCATCTCATCAATGCGCAATGTCGGCACATTGGTGCCGTATTCAAACGCCAGATCATTTGCCACTACGAGTGAACGGTATATGTCCGATAAATGCCCGGCAATGGTCAACTCGCTGACCGGATAGGCAATCTCGCCATTCTCAATCACAAAGCCGGATGCGCCCTGGCTGTAATCACCGGTAATCAGATTGACGCCCATGCCGAATGCTTCGGTGACGTAAAGTCCCTGTTTGATATCCTGCATCAATGCTTCAGGTGATAACTCGCCTGCTTTGATATACAGGTTGGTGCTGGCCGGATGTGGTGTGCCGGACAGGCTGCGTGATGCATGACCGGTGGTTACGAGCCCCAGCTGATTGGCTGAACGCACATCGAGCAGCCATTGTTTTAACACACCGTCCTCTACCAATGTGCAAGCAGTGTTTCTAACGCCTTCCGCATCAAAGGGGCGTGAGCCGAGTCCGCGTACACGATGCGGGTCATCGACAATCTGAATGCGGTCATTGAAAATCTGTTCGTGCATTTGGTCTTTGAGAAAGCTGGTGCCGCGTGCGATGGCTGAACCGGAAATAGCGCTGGCAAAATAACCTAGCAGGCTTTTACCGACACGCGGCTCGAATATCACCGGCATTTTCTGTGTGGACAGTTTTTTGGGATGCAGGCGTTTTACAGCGCGCGTTGCGGCGTCCTGTCCCACTTCCTGTGCAGTTTTCAGGTCTGACGTATGGCGGGCGACGCTATAGGCATAGTCACGCTCCATCTCACTGCCTTCACCGGCGATTACCGAAACCGAGAGCGAACAGTTGCCTGAATGATAGGCCTGCAAAAACCCTTGTGATGTTCCAAGCGCAATGAGTGACCGGCTGACATGCGCAGAGGCACCTTCCGAATTGGTAATGCCTGTATGGCTGCGCGCTATGTCTTCGGTTTCGTGACATTGTGTCTGCCACCATTGTAAATCAGGTTCTTCCTCCTCGTATAATTCCAGTTTGCCAGGATCAATGTCATTCTCACCTGCTAATAATTCCTCCGGTGCCAGTGCAGCATAAGGATCATCGGTGGAGGCTCTGGCCATATCCACGGCACGCTCGCACAATGCTGCCAGCGCGGTTTCAGACATATCCGTCGAAGATACCACCGCGCTTTTATGACCGATAAAAACGCGCAAACCTACCCCATGTGATTCGGCGCGCTCGATTTCTTCAGGTACACCCAGACGTTGAGACAGAGAAATATCAGTAGTGTCGAACAGCACGGCATCGGCCTGCTGCGCTCCGGTTTTTCTGGCGTTAGACAGCAGCCCGTCGATCCGCTGTAATGCGTCGTCTTTGTTCATAGGAACCAAGGATATAACCGGAATCGGGCAGGAAGGCCAGAGCTATAGTCATTTCATTTTATATTTTTCCACACATCCCGTCATACCTGCGACCCGCTGCGCCAGCGCTTGCGCGGCGAGAGGCAGGAATCTCAGAGAAATACGGCATAAAGATCCCTGTTTACACGGGGATAACAAGGAATTGTAAAATGAAATGACTATATAGCTTTGCTAGTCGAGATTTTTCCACAATTGCTGAGGAATCTCAGCACCATATTCGATCTCGACGACGGATAGTTTTTCACCGTCCCACTGATGGCGCATCATATTCTTCTTATAGCCGACATCGCCGCGCACCCAGATATCGAAAAACGGCGCCAGCCCGTATTTCTCCTGAATGCGATATTCAAAGGCCTGAATGTTCAGCACTTTTTTCCATGTATCGGGTCCTTCGGAGACATAGACATACAGCGGCAGTCCCGATGCACCGCCGTAAATGTTGTCTGTCATCAGTCCGCAACGCATGCCGCGGCCATCGATGATATAATCATTAATGCCGTCCTTATTGAGATCGAACGGCTGGATGTAGCGTTCGTCATAATAGAAACGGATCCCCATGGCGCGGCAGACTTCTGCGGCATATTCAATATCGCCCAGAATCGATTGCGGAGCCTTGGCCGTAGAAATAGAAACAAATAACGCTGTGATAATCGCCAGCATACGCTCCCTTCTTTCTTATTATATATAGTGGTGCAATCTCTATTATGAAGGGGAAAAGGTTAATTTTTCGTTAGCGGGGGCGGGAAGATATCAGAGCAACGCCGTTTTTCAGTTTTTGATAAGGAGGAGAGAGGGCTTAACTAAGTTAAACTTGTGTTGCATGCTTTACCCATCTTATAATATAAACCTAACAATACAGGTTTTTGAGCCTTTATCGCTAAAATCGATTGCCGATAAATAATCAAGGTCTAGCCCAATACATAGAGCGCCGTTACCAACATCCCTATAGGCTCGGACTTTTCCTGTAGTGGCCATACCATCGTCCATTTTAGTATCAATCTGCCAAACATCTTCGGCATGAAGTGCCCCTGCAGCCGCAGTATTGCTCAACCTTATATGATCGATGTGCGTATCCATACCTATGGGCGTTTCAATAGCGGCAATTAACCAGAATATTTTATCGCCTTGAAATTGATACATGCCATAGGTTGGGTCGCGAATAATGTTGATCATGCCTGACAGGTGCAAATGTTCCCAGGCAATCACGTGCTCCCACGCATTACCTGGAGTCGGCCACGAGTTAATATGTCCGTTGCCATCGCCATCGCAATTTGGGTTGAAACCACCATAATCAGTTGCAACCACCGTGCATGTCCAAAAGCTTGTTGCATTGGCCATATCGCCAGGGACAGCAAAATATTTATCACGGAACTGGTAATACGCTAAACGGAATTCCTCTGCTTTAGTCATCGTTTGCCGCAACTCTGCGACGCGGATGAGGTTTTGGCCAGTGAGGATACCGCCCGTCAGCAGTCCGAGGATGACCAGTACGATGCTTAATTCGACGAGGGAAAACCCACTTGTCATCCTGTGGCGAGCAACGCTCGAGCACAGGATCTGGTTGCAGCAAGATTCCGGGTTCACGGTTTTTGCTTTTGCAAAAACACGCGCCACGGAATGACAGAATTTTTTTATAAGGACGATGGAGAGTTCGACCAAAGAGAAACCGTCATGTTGAGCGAGCGCGTTAGCGCGACGAGACATCTGGTAGAAGATTCCTCCGAACCTGTCGGTTCGTTCGGAATGACGTGTTATAGATCTGAACGCCTGTTCAGTAGGGGGGGGGTAACCTGTGGTATTC
>JANQJY010000090.1 GCA_028281385.1 Rickettsiales bacterium
CTCCACAGCGGGTTCTTCTTCCGCTGCCACAGAGGGGCTGCTTTCCCCTTCTCCTTCCGGCGTACCGCCCTGTGCATAAATATTCAGCCGGTTGATCAGATCCTCATCGCTGCCTTCCGGCTCCTCGCCATTGGCCTCCAGATGATCCATAATCGAGGTAATACGGTCAAGCGCTTCCAGCACAATCGATATGGCACCGGGTGTGACTTCGATCTCATCATCGCGGATTTTTCCCAGAACATTCTCACCCGCATGCGCCACGGTTTCCAGCCTTGGCAGCCCAAGAAATCCGCAGGTTCCCTTGATTGTGTGCACCAGCCGGAAGATATTGCCCAGAATTTCCTTATCATTAGGATTCTGCTCGAGCTTGACCAGCTCCATATCCAGCACAGAAAGGCTTTCCGCCGTTTCCGTTATGAATTCGCTGATGAGGTCATCCATTGAATTCGTTCCCCCCGGTGATTGTTCTTCTGATGCAGTCGCATCATAGCCCAGCTTTCCCGATTCGCAAACAGATATGTCGCATTTGTGCCGGTTTTTTACGCTGCTTCCGTCAAGGCTGACGGATATTTCACAGACAGCGCCATACGGTTATCGTCACTCTCAAGCACCAGCGATGCATCCAGATCATCAAGCAGCCTTATGGTCAGATATAGCTGCGCTGTTTTCGGCCCCACCTGAGTGATTTGAATCTCCCGGCGCAGAATCATCGCCATCTCTTCATCCAGTTTCAGCATGTCACCCGAAGCGCTGATGTCAATTCGGTTATGAGCGTCTTCTGCTTCTTCGATACGCACAGAAACTGTTCCTCCCTTGATCAGCACCGCCCCGGCGATAATCAGCAGATTCAGCAAGAGCCGCGCCGATTTCTGACTGATCGATACGGCACTGCCGCTCGCATGCGCTTCCGGCCAGTCCAGTTCAATTTTGGTATGTTTGAAAAAATCGTCCGCTACTGATTTTTTTTCACTCAGATTCGCTTCGCCATGATCATTCACTCGGCCATATGCCTGCCGGTAGAACTGCAGCCGTCTGATGGCCTCATCCGCACTGGACATAATCAGTTCCATCGCTTCGGGCTGCAATGAAAAATCGTCTTCATCGATGAACTCAGTACCGTTACTGACCGCTCCGATCGGTCCCGTCAAATCATGACACAATCGCGTACATAGCATTTCCGCGAGTTTGATATCCTTTTCCATGGCACCTCCTGTTATTTCCAACAGATTAATATGTCTTTTCATGCCATCATAGACGCAAAATGATGAAGATTTCGTAAACACAACTTAAAAGGAAGACACCAATTTGCGAATTTATATAAAATTATTCATTACGCTCTGATATATATTGATTTTACAGTTTCTGTGACTATGATCCCCGCTTAAGAGCGAATACAACCGAAGGTTTATCATGCCATCATCCGACATTGTCGCCAATTTAAAAAAATTCATGCATCACCGGAGAATTACATCCCGTGAACTGGCCAAACGCTCACAGGTTAAACCGTCTTTCATTTATGACATCTTAAACGGCAAATCGGCCAATCCTTCTTCCATCAAACTGGCGCGCGTTGCCCAGAGCCTCGGCGTTAGCCTGTCACAACTGGTAGAACCCGGCGATACCCCTTCTGTATCTACGGAATCACCTTCCACGCTTCCTCATATACGGAATATAGAAGGCGGATTTATCTTCCCCGATTATATCGACATCACCCAAACGGCGAAAGGCATGATCACCATCAGAAAAACACCCAAAGACCATGTCATAGGCTACGCACAACGCTGGTTCGCGCGGCAGTTCGGCACGGACGGGCAGAATATCGTTCAGGCAAAAATCTCCGGTGACAGCATGCACCCCACCTTGCAGCATAATGACACGATCCTGATTGATACGTCTCAAACCATCCCGTCCCCCCCCGGTCTGTTTGTATTGTTTGACGGGATGGGTCTGATCGCCAAACGCATCGAATATGTCAAAAAGGAAACGGGTGATTATGTACGAATTACGTCAGACAATAGCTTGTATGGTCATCATGAAAAGCCATTGGATGATATTGAGATTATCGGACGCATCGTCTGGTTCTCACGGCAGTTATAATGACGTCGCTTTACTTTTTTTGTCCCCCGTCATCCCCGTGAAAACGGGGATCTTTGTGCCATATTGTACAAAGATCCCTGCCTGCGCAGGGATGACGGAATAGTAAAGCGATGTCGCCGCCCCTCCATCACGCGGCATTCGAGATATTATAATCATTGACTTTCCGGTAGAGCGTGGATCGCCCGATCCCGAGCCGTCGTGCCACTTCCGACATGCAACCGTTATAATGCTCCAGTGCATAGGCGATGGTTTCCGCTTCCAGATCATCGATGCATTTCATGGTACCGTCATTTTTAAACAACGAAATTGTCTTGCGTTTTTTCTGTGATGGCTCGGGAAACGACCATACCTCTCTACTGATATTGCAATCCGCATCACGATGATGAACTGTATTGTCTGATCCCCAAGCTTCAAACAACATCATATCCTGCAGAATCAACGACCTGCGCAGTACGAACAATAACTCACGCACATTGCCCATCCACGGCAACAATTTCAACCGCGACACCCTGTCCGTATCCAGCGGGCATGGAGGAAGATGCTCTTCCAGACATATTTTCCCGGCATAATGATGCACAAGTAGCGGAATATCCTCTGCCCTTTTACGCAATGGCTCTATCTCAAAATGATGCTGGGAAAAGAGCGCATAAAAATCATTGCAGAAGGTATCATGCACATAAAGATACTTAAGCGGCGCATGACAGGAAATAATCACGCGCACGGAAGAAGAGCCCTGCTGTCTGTCAAGTGCATCGGCAAGATAGAGCTGTTCTTCATGGGATAATATCTCGGCATTGTTTATATATAATGTCCCTCCCTGAGCCGCTTCTATAGCGGGTGCAAGCGTCGAAGCAATGGAAGTCTGTTTCTGGGGAAACGGACTGGCCTTTACCACCAGGAACGGCGCTTCAGGAGGGTGGCTCAATGCGTGTATGATACGGGCACACATTGTTTTACCCACACCGGCTTCTCCCACCAGCGCTACATGGCCAGACTGTTTGCCGGCTTCGGCAACAAACCGGCGAAGTTCGTCCATATTCGCACTACTGCCGATGATGTCTTTTGTGACAGAGACTTCATCCCCATAACAAGCATGTTTAAGCATCTGTTTTTTCATTTCCTTATTTTCCAGCGCATTGAAGAGAGTAACACGAAACCGTGCCAGCGTCATAGGCGGATAGATAAAATCTTCCGCCCCGGCCCGAAGGGCAAGTAACGCATCCTTATCATCCGGTGAATTGGCGTAGATGATCACAGGAATGCATTCTCCCGTGCGCCGGATCATATGAATCAGATCCATCGGCGTTTTATCATTCAGATCGGATGCCATCACAATCACATCCGGACGGTGAGAAGCCGCCACCACCATATAATCAAAAATTTCTCTGCCACAGGATTTAACGACGGAATGTAAGCCCAACAACTGTGCCATTTCGGCTAATTTTTCGGAAATATCGTTATCTGTGTGTGCGATAAGTACTGTGTTTTGCATGCCCCTCTCCATGGTTGTTTTATCCCGCGTTGATACAACCACGAATAGGGTTAGTCAATCAAAAATTGTCTGAACGTTTATTCATATAAACCTAAAGTTATGTATTTCTCTCATCATCTACATATCAAACAATGCTTTCTCCGTCAGGTTGACCAGAAGCTGCAACAGCATAATATGGGTTTCCTGAATATGCGCCGTAATTTCCCCCGGCACCCAGATGACATGATGCGCCTCCCGGTTGTCCTTACCCTTTTCTCCTGTCAACAGAACAGTGACAAGCCCTTTTTCATTCGCCACCTCGATCGCCCGCAATACATTCGTACTCGCTCCTGAGGTAGAAATAGCGATTAGCATATCGCCTTTATTTCCCAGCGCCTCCACCTGGCGCGAGAAAATATGCTCAAATCCATAATCATTGCCCACCGCCGTGATGATCCCCGTATCCGCCGTCAATGCAATAGCGGGCAGTGCCTCACGATCTTTCACAAAACGCCCAACCAACTCTCCGGCAAAATGCATGGCATCACAGCTGCTGCCGCCATTACCGCAGCTGAGTACCTTGCCACCATTTTTTAAACTATCCGCCAGTGCGGATGCCACAGTGATGATGGTTCCGGCATGCAGTTCCATACAGCCGGTGACTGCTTGCATGTGATGATCCAACGCCTGTTGAACGATCTGTTGTGCGGTGCTCACGATGCTCTCCGCAATGACGCGATATTACCGGCATAGTCTTCCGCCTTGCCGGTAAAGACGGCGGAACCTGCCACCAGCATGGTCGCTCCTGCTTCAATGACCTCTTTAGCGGTATTCGCATTCACCCCGCCATCGACTTCGAGGATGATATCGCGGCCCGAAGCGTCGATCATCTGCCGGATGCTACGAATCTTCTCCAATTGCGAGGCAATAAAGCTCTGGCCGCCAAAGCCGGGATTGACCGACATCACCAATATCAGATCCACCAGATCGATCAGATGTGCAATGCTTGATTCATGCGTCGCCGGACACAGCGATATCCCGCATTTGACACCTGCCGCCTTAATCGTCTGCAGGCTGCGATGCGCATGCGGCCCGGCTTCGATATGAACCGTCACGATATCCGCTCCCGCATCGACAAACTCCTGAATGAAGGGATCGGCCGGCTCAATCATCAGATGGACATCGAGCGGCAAATCCGTATGCGGTTTGACGGCCTTCACCACCGGCGGGCCGATAGTAAGGTTCGGGACGAAATGCCCGTCCATCACATCGACATGGATCGCATCGGCACCTGCCTCGCCTACCGCCCGCACTTCCTCGCCCAGCCGCGCAAAATCGGCGGACAGAATGGACGGGGCGATCTGAACCTTCTGTGTCATGCGTTGTTACTAGCAATAACCACGCGCCGTAGCAAATTTAATCGGCAAATGAATGTGAGCGTGAAATATTCGGAAGTCGAACTTACTGGTAGCAACTATTTGCATTATAGTCCTGATCTATCTAATATACTCCTATAGTTTGGTAAAGGTTATGCTCCAGGAAATTACATTTAAGCCTAATATCAACAAAGCCATAGAGGTCATTCTGTGGTTCTGTAACCGGAATAATGGCAAAATTAACAAATATAATTTGCTCAAAGCGCTTTTTTACGCAGAAGTCGAGCATTTAAACCAATATGGCCGGCCCATTATAGGCGATCAATATATCGCCATGCAGTATGGTACGGTGCCAAGCCTTGTGAGAGATTTAATCGAAAAAAATAAATTTGCTCTTGGCGAAGAATGTATCAGTTCTTTACCGTATGACCTTGAGAAAAATAATATTTCAGCGAAAAGGGGCGCTGAAAATGAGTGTTTTTCCAAATCAGATATTACATGCTTGGAACACGCTTTTGAAAAATATGGTCATTTGCCTTTTGGAAAACTATGCGATTTGAATCATGAACATGATGCATGGAAAAAAACATGGGAAGAACATCCTAATGAGGCAATCCCTTTTGAGTTGTTAATTGAAGATGAGAGCTTAAAAAACGAGTTACGTGAAATATCCGGCAATATGATCATATGATTGAAGTCGGCAACGTTTATATTGCTCTGAATGATCAGATTTATCCGCCGAAGAAAAAACTCAGCTTGTGTGTCTGTAACCGGAGGAACTGGTTTTTCCTTATTAATTCCGAAAACAGGTCGATATACGACTGCATGGCTGTAAATAAGTCCGACAACACCTTCTTAAAATATGACAGCTATGTTTCCTGTTCCAGGGTTTTTTATTACGAAGAAAGTAAACTTAGCAATACAATTGGATGTCTTTGTGCGAAGGATATGAAAGCCTTGCTGCAAAAGGTTGAAGCGTCAGAAATACTTGAGCAACGCGCCATTGATATTATTGGTCAAAATATCAAATCAAGCATTAGTGAGTAAAGTAGATGTGATTCAATCACACTATTTTTTCGTTAAAACCGCCGCGAAAAAGCCGTCCATCCCGCCCTGCTCCGCCAAATGACACGGCAGACAGCGCAGCATACCACGCTTAGTGATGCATGGATCAGGTATCGTGGTTGCAAGTGAAGCAATATCCACCAACTGCATATCCTTGCATTCATTGAGGAAACGCAGAATCTGCTTTTCGCCCTCTTCCGGCTGCAGCGAACAGACGCAATAGATCAGCCGCCCGCCCGGCTTCAACCACTGAACCGCCTGTTTGAGCATTCTGTGTTGCAACGTCGCCAGTTCCCTGACCATCGCCGGGCGGCGTGCCCACACCACATCCGGGTTGCGCCGCGTCGTGCCGGTGGCCGAACAGGGCGCATCGAGCAAAATCGCATCATACAGGCCGGGTGCCTGCCACTCGAAAATATCTGCTTCGATCAGTTCCACCGTCAACTTTAACCGCGCAAGATTGCCCTTTAATCGCTCAAGCCGCACAAGCGAACGATCCAGCGCCGTGACTTCGGCTCCCCGGCTCGCCAACTGCGCGGTTTTTCCGCCCGGAGCGGCACATAAATCCAACACACGTTTGCCCTTTACCTCTCCCAGCAATTCTACAGGAAAAGCCGCCGCCACATCCTGCACCCACCATTCACCTTCCGCATAGCCATCCAGTGCGGTGACCGGCTGTGCGGGCAGACGCACCGTCTGTCCGGCAATCACTTCACCTCCCAATCGCTTTGCCCAGATGTCGGGATCATCCTTCACCGACAAGTCCAGCGGCGCCGGTTTCTGTTGTTGGGCGACCATCCGGCGGGTCTTGTCTTCGCCATAAGCTGCCTTCCAGGAGCGCCACAACCAGGCCGGTACGCTGAGTTGAAGCGTATCGATCTCCTCCCGCAGCCTGTCCACACCTTCCCGTGCAATACGCTTCAGCACGGCATTAACCAGCCCTGATTTTTTCGCATCGCCACCTTGTTTGGCTAGTGTGACATAGCTGTTCACCACCGCATAATCCGGCGTATCGAGATGGAGGATTTCACATGCTCCCAGCGATAATATCGTTGCTATTTCCTGCGATTTGGCCGGCAGCTTCTTCTCCAGACACTGCGCTACCACATGTTCCAGCACACCCTTATGCCGCCAGTAGCTCATCAGCAGATGATAGACGAAACGCCGGTCGCGTTCATCCAGCGTCTCAAACACCTCACTTTCCTCCAGCGCTTCATCCAGCATCAATAGCTCCTGCTGCATGCGCAGAATGATAGCGACCACACATCGTCGGGATTGCAAAGCAAAGTCAGACATAATACAACAGTTCCATGATGAACCCTCGTGATAAAGAAACCGCGCCGGCAAACCAAGCAAAAAACACAGCGCCTGAAAAAGCCGACCCAGCCAGGGTAAAGGAAATCGGCGGCAGCGGCAAAGCGGAACCGACACGTTACGGTGACTGGGAAGTCGGCGGACGCTGTACGGATTTTTAAACCATGAGCGGAATGAAACCGATTGCCGCCATTCTGCCGGCACGCGAAGGCTTCAGCCCGCATGCCTTTGGTGCGGTCACGCTGTCCGTGCGGGATTTTGCACGTTACAGCCAATATAAAGATCACATCACCGTGTTCGGCATGCGCGATGAGGAGCCTTACGGTGATGTAGCTTATGAGGTGCTGCCGGTCAAACGTCATTGGTATGAACCCAATACCCGTGCCTATCTGCGGGCGATCCGCGAACGGCTCGAGGCGCTGCAGCCGGGGCTGATCGAAGTGCATAACCGCCCGCTGATCGCACAGAAGCTGCTGCCACTGTTTCCCGATATTCCCATCGCCCTGCATCTGCATAATGATCCGCAGGAGATGAAATGCGCAAAAACCACTGCCGAGCGTCAGGCTCTGCTTGACAGGCTCTCCGCCATTTATTGCATCAGCGGCTGGGTAAAAGCGCGTTATCTGGAGGGCATCACCCGCGGTCCTGAAAAAGTTCATCGCATCTGGAGCGGCATTACCCTGCCGGATACCCACACACCTAAACAAAAGAAAATCACCTTTATCGGGCGGATGACGCCGAACAAGGGCGGGCTGGAATATGCCGAAGCGCTGGCGAAAACCCTGCCCAGCCATCCAGACTGGCACGGCTATATGATCGGCGGGCGCAGACATGCCGAATCGGTGAGGCTGAGTGACTATGAAATCAAAGTCTCTGCCATCATGGAGCAGATCGGCAGCCAAGCGCATTTCGAGGGGTTTTACCCCTATGAAAAAACCATGCAGATGTTCGCCGAGTCGGAGATTGTCGTGATTCCCTCGCTGTGGGAAGAACCGTTCGGTCGTACCGGCATTGAAGCGATTGCGCATGGCTGCGCGGTGATTACTTCGGGTCGCGGCGGCCTGAAAGAAATCGTCGGCGACAGCGCGATTATCTTAGAAGACGTTACCGGTGAGACAATAGCTGAGGCATTGAAAAAACTCATCACACAGGATAACTATCGCCAGGAATTACAGGAGAAAGCAAAAATACAGGCACAGCAATTCGCCATTGAGGCCTGCGTCACCACGATGGATCACGCACGCGATGCCGCTATGGGACGTTCGCCGGGGAAAAAGATCGCCGCATGAATGCACTGATGCACAGCCTGACCGGAGACCGCCCGCATCATTCGCTTTATTGGTGGGCGCAGTGGTGTGTGATCCTTATTCCGGCCGCCTGTGCTGTCAGCCGTTTTGCCGCCGATCTGTTGCTGGTTCTCACTGTGCTGATATTTCTGACTTATTCCATCCTTGCCAGAGACTGGGAATGGCTGCGCCACCGCTGGGTACAAATTGCACTGGCGGTATGGCTCTATCTCGTGATCTTAAGCTTCTGGGCAGAAAATCCTGACAAAGCCGTCGGGCGGAGCCTGGCCTGGCTGCGCTTCCCGGTCTTTGCTGCTGCGCTGATGCACTGGATACTGGCCGATGCCACTGCACGTTACCGGCTGATGATGGGGCTGTCCGCTGCCGTCGGATTTATGATCATCGATACTGCCATTCAGTATTTCGCCGGCATCGAACTGCTGGGCCGTGAGCCGATTCCTGCCGAGGGCAGTCCGCGCCTGACCGGCCCGTTTTCCGCGCCGCGCATCGGCATCATGCTGGTATGGATGGCGATTCCAGCGGCCAGCTACTGGCTGATGGCGCAAGGCGGCGGACTACGGCACGGCAGATCGTTCTGGATCGGCATCGCCTATGCCATCGGCTTCCTGACCGTGGTGTTCATGAGCGGCGAACGCATGGCATTACTGCTCAGCGGGCTGGGATTCGTCGTCGCATTCTTCCTGCTGCCAATCTCCAAAAAAATCATGCTGGGCATCGGTATCGCCGGTATGCTGGCCATGGGTGCCCTCGCCTATTTCAATGAAGGGCTGATCGTGCGGCATTTCCATTCGACCAGCACAGTCGTCGGCGAATTCCAGGGCTCGGATTACGGCATGATCTGGCAAAGCGCGATCAATATCGTAGAAGACTATCCCATTACCGGCGTCGGTCTGCGCCAGTTCCGCGAGTTATGCCCCGATCCGGCTTATGGCCCAACGCATAATCTGAAACAACGCTGCAACCAGCATCCGCATAACATGTATCTCGAATGGCTGGTAGAGGCCGGTATCATCGGCCTTGGCGCCTATCTGGCGATGATTGTGTTATGGTCACGCTCCGTCATCCGGCATTTCAGCACTCTGCGCACTCATCCCATTTTCATGGGGCTGTTGATCACCCTGTTTATCCGGCTGTGGCCGCTGGCCTCCAACACCAGCTTTTTCACCGCCTGGTCGGCCGTGCCCTTCTGGCTGTTCGTCGGCTGGATGCTGGCCTACATACGGCTTGCCGATGAAGGAAAGGACGTGACATGACGATTCTGCTCTCTCCCTCCAAAACCCTCAAAATGGAATGTGATATAAAACATCATGATTATACTGGACCGGCATTTCTGAAAGACAGCCAAGAACTGCTCGGCATTATGAAAACATACAGTACGGCGGAGTTACAGACATTAATGAAAGTCAGCGAAAAAATCGCTGCATTGAATGTCGAACGTTACCAACACATGTCTTTTCCCTTCACGCGCGATAATGCCGCACCGGCGCTTTATGCCTTTCGCGGCGATGTCTATGACGGGCTCGATGCTGACAGTATGTCCGATGACAATGTCGGCTTTGCAAGCCGTTATCTTCGTATATTATCCGGATTTTACGGCCTGCTGCGCCCGCTTGATCTGATGCAGGCCTACCGGCTTGAAATGGGTACTAGGCTGGAAAACGAACGCGGCAAAAACCTCTACGCATTCTGGGGAGATATACTCACCAATGCTGTCAATGATAACGCACAACAGACAGAGGCAGAACATATCGTCAACCTCGCATCGAACGAATATTTCTCAGCGATTGATGCCAAAAAACTGACAACGCCCCTGATCACCCCCGTTTTTAAAGAAAAGAAAGGCAGTGATTATAAAATCGTCGGTCTGTTCGCCAAAAAGGCGCGAGGCCGCATGGCACGGCACCTGATCAACGAAAAGGAGCTGTCTCTCGCCGCACTTTTATCCTTCGACAAAGACGGCTATGGTTTTAACGAATCCTTATCAGATAAAGCTACACTTGTCTTCACACGTGGATGAAAATGACCCCCCTTTATTTCATTCGATAGGTTTTTCTTATCGAATCGATTAAAGTTCGCTACATTAGCGTTACATATCAATGAAAGCATACGGCCATAATGACAGCTTTCTCATCCATTGTATTTACGCCTCATACACCGGCTGATACCACTCACATCATGCATGATCCATGGCTGATTACGCTGGGCTTTATCATCGTCATTCTGGCCAATTTCGCCGCACAGGATATCGCCCGCAGCTGCAGCAGATTCAAACGCTCCCAGCGCCTGCTCTATGCCATACTCGGTGCATTGGTGATGGGCACAGGGCTGTGGGCCACTGCTTATATCGATCTGTTTGCGATACGTACACCCTTCGCTTATGAATTTGATATAGCCGTGGTATGTCTGGCATGGACTACAAGCTGCCTGCTGTGCTATCCGGTCATTCACCTACTGAGCAAGGACGATATTTCCAGAGCGCGCATCGCACATGCCACTATCTTTGTTTCGGTCGCACTCATTATATCCCACATCCTTTCATTATATTCGCTGGTATCCGGTACTGAAATACAGCTCAGTCACAGCTATTATGTCGGCTCTATTCTGCTGGCATTTATCTGCAGTTTTATCGGGTTGTGGTTCGGATTCCATGAGCCGCTCATCGATGAAGCAAAAGATGCACAGCGACATCTGATTGCCGCACTCATGGTATCGCTAGCAACGAGCGGCCAGCATATGCTGGCAATGCATGGCGCGTCACTTGTCCATGCCAATACCATTTCCCTTGCCCTTGATATCGCCAATCTCAAGACCGCGTTACTGATCGGCATCATCACCGCCACCATTTTCCTTATCGCCCTGTTAACACGCATGCGTCTACTCATTGAAGGCAGTAATACGGCTTCATCACTTGAGTCTGATGATGAACAGCAGAACCCAAAATGGCATTTGATTTACTATGTGATGGCTGGATTTACACTATTGTCCGTTAGTTTCAGCTTTTATCTGAATCACAACATCGCATCGAAATATGAAACCACACTTAAAGATATCCGTGCATGGAATCTGTTTTTTGAGCGTATCTCTATGCTTTCCCGTGATGTTGTCGAACTGGAGGACGCACATGGCTCGCACAGTGAAAAGACGGTAGTATCCATCCAAAAGCACATGGCATGGCTGGCAAAGCATATGCCACCGACAACGATGCCCTCTGATATTGATCACCGGCTCAATGCCGTGACATCACTGGCCGCTCAGCTGAATCAAAAGAACCCGGATGAAGTAGCGCACCAGCTTTTATTTTCACTACATACATTACAACAATCACTGAATACTCTGTTTCAGAAACAACTGTCGCAATCCGATGATATTGCACAGATTCTGCAATTGGTGGAACTCATTGTCGGCAGCTTCATTCTCGCCATTATTCTGATCATTACACTATACGGCCAGAAGCTGGCTGTCAAAGTGCAGGAAAACGAGGCAAAGCGCAGCGAAATTGAAAATGCCTATAAACAGGCAAAAGAGATGGCGGAACACGCCAATCTGGCCAAAAGCGAATTCCTCGCCACCATGAGTCATGAAATCAGAACGCCCATGAACGGCATTATTGGTATGTCCGACCTGTTATCCAAAACCGACCTTACCACCAAACAACGTTCCTATCTTGATATTATCAGCATGTCCGGCGATACCATGCTGGAACTGATCAATGACATTCTCGATTTTTCGAAAATTGAAGCCGGGGAGCTGCATCTGGAACATATCGGGTTTTCACTGCGCGAAGTGGCTGAGAATGTCGGTGCACTGGTCGCTCCCAAAGCGCATGAAAATAATGTCGATATGCTGGTCTATGTCGATCGCGATCTTCCTGTCTCCGTGATGGGGGACCCGACACGCATTAAACAAATTCTGATTAATCTGGCCGGAAATGCTGCAAAATTCACCAGCGAAGGGTATGTCTATCTGCAAATTCTCATGCAACAGAAAACGTCCAGTGAGGTGATAGTGCGCATTGAAGTGGAAGATACCGGCATTGGGATCCCTGAAGACAAACACCAGCAGATATTCGATCGTTTCACCCAGGCGGATTCCACCTCGACCCGTAAATATGGCGGAACGGGGCTCGGGCTGGCGATTACCAAAAAGCTTGTGCAGATGATGGGAGGGGAGATCGGCGTTGACAGTGAACCTGGCCATGGCTCCGTTTTCTGGATTGATATGCGCTTTCCCGTTGACAAAAGTGCGCATCAGGCTCAGCACCTCACTGATCTTACCGGTATGCGTATCCTGATTTATGATTCACTGGAACCACGGCGCCAATTGTTGAAACATTATCTTCATACGGCCAATGCAATCGTTGCTGACGTATCTTCGATGGAAAACGCCGTAGACGCGCTGAAAGCCGACTTGTATGATGTCATTCTGCTAAGCAACAGAGAGGAATACGACGCGCTTTTTGAAGCTATTTCCAGACTGAAAACAGATGTGCCGGCTATCATCGCCATTACCAGGTCGTCCATTAAGAAAACAAATGACACCTTATTTGATGAACGTATCAACTCACCCGTCTCCCTGAAGAATCTGCATGATACGATTGCCGTTGCCACCCTGATCAAAGAGGACAGAGCCTGCTCTATTGACGACAAACCATCTCCCAGAAATACAGCAGATGGAAACGATGCCGATAACGGACAGTCAGCATTTTGTGTGCTCATTGTAGATGACAACGAGATAAACCGCCTTGTCCTTGGTAATATAATGAAGACCATGGGTTTCAGTTTTGACATGGCAGGCGACGGCAGGCAGGCACTGGAGATACTGGCCAAAAGCAGACGCTATGACATCATTCTCACCGACATTCACATGCCGAATATGGACGGTCTTGAAATGGTGAATGAAATACGCAAACTGGATGATATCATCAAAGATATACCCATCGTTGCCATCAGTGCCGATGTGACGCGCGAAATGCGCTCCAAAGTAGAGAAATCGTCTATAGACGCTATTTTAAGCAAACCGGTCAACCCGGAACAACTGTTGGCACATATCGCACGGCTATGCCCTAACAGCACCCATTCCTCAATCACAAAAGGTAGCTCCTGACACCGTTTTTATAGCAATATTTCATCTTGACAGGAACGCCATCTGATAACATAACACCAGTCTTATCCTTGTGGGGCCTTAGCTCAGCTGGTAGAGCGCCTGATTTGCATTCAGGAGGTCAGGAGTTCGACTCTCCTAGGCTCCACCACCACTCTCACAGCGTGTTACAGCAAATTTAATAGTCTAGAAAACGTTCCGCAATTCCAACTTTTTGCAGAACAGCATTAGGTAGATTATTTTTCCTAATCGGTATTAAGAATGAGTTTTTTAATTCTTCCACCTATACCTGCTCCAACAAGGGCCAATGAAACTGTATAGATGATTTCTGGCGATTTATGCTCTGGAGCAACTTCTATAAGAAGATATAGACCAGATGCAACCATAGCTATTTGGAATAAAAAAGCCAAAGTTGAGAAGAAAAACATTATTGTACCACGCCAAGCGATTACCTTACCATCATTCTTTGCATTCAACTCAGCAGTGCGGGCATATGTAGCTTCAGCATCGACCAACTTTTGAATACTACCTGGAGCTGCATTCTCTATAGTTGTTAATGTTTCTCTATCTGGTAACGTTGATAAGTGGTGACTATTTGAATGCCTTGTGCTAATTATCAATTCATCACCTTCACCAATATGCTCTCTAAGCACATTAGCTACTTCAGGAGGAAATTCACTCAACTTTATAGGCGGAAGCGGTTTTCCATCACTGTCGTCGTGACTAGTCATCAATGACTTTAATTTTATAGATGTTTCTTTGACTATTTAAATTACGATCACGACTTGGAAGCACATCAGGTATTTCTTCGACATCCATAGAACCCGCTAAGCTAATGCGAAGTGTGCGCTTGGCTAATTCTTTCATGTCTGAAAAACTATCAGTATCCATATAGTCTTTTTTCCTAACTAACGCTTTGTAGTTCATAGTAACCCCTTCATTATATACATAACTTATTAAAAAAGTATTACAGAGACACAAAGATTTCAATATCTATCTATATACTTTAGACGCTCTAATATTAGTCGGGAAGATCAAAAACGTTCCACAAAGGAAAAATGACCCTAGGATTCACGCGAGTTGCAGAAGATCAAAAATCAACAATAGCGGAGCCAAATATCACCTTAATATGCTGTAATACATAAATACAGATTATGCTTTGCACGCGATCCTCTCCTAGGCTCCACCACGCAAGTAATTGTTATTTAAATATATTGACCTTCCTTTATATCGTCCGCACACCGCAGGCTGCGCAACATAGCAATAATACGGACTTGATGCATGTCAATTCCTTCGTCGGCAAGTTTTTCTAGGCTTACTCTTTACCGGTAAAATAGAGTGCATCTATGCTTATCAAGAAATCACTCGTCTCGAAGCAC
>JANQJY010000062.1 GCA_028281385.1 Rickettsiales bacterium
AGGTCAGCGTCGACCAGCCGCCTTCGACATATTGCCGGTAAGCCTCTTTGAATCCCTCCGGCGTGGTTACTTCGCCGTCTTCATAGGCCAACCCCTGCTGATCGCCGGTCTGGTTCAGCGGAAACAACACATCCTGACACAGCTTCGCCGCCTCATCGAGCAGCGGTGTGACCAGCTCCTGTGCCTGCGAAAAACCCGGCACGTCACCATAGGCCTCAAGTCCGAGAAATTCGCGGATCAGAAATTCAAACTCCTTGGTCGGTGCGGTGTAGGCTGGCATGCGTCTCTCCTGTCATTCCCGCGAAAGCAGGAATCTAGAATCACAAGATCCCGGATATTTGCGCTGCAAATTCCGGGATGACGGATTTTCTAAATTCGCTTCGCTCATGAATAAAATCTCGTCAATTCCTCAACGGCTTATTGGTCATCAGCATATGCTCGACCCGCGCCAGCGTGCCTTCGGTTTTGACCAGCCGCATGAACACATCATGCTCCAGATCGAGTATGTCCTGTTCGCTCAACTCGTCGGTGATGTCGCACTCGCCGCCGGTCAGCACCTGTGCGAGATGCTTGCTCACCACCTCGTCATGCGCGGTGGCCTTGCCGTTTTTGACAAAGGTATCAACCGCCATAGACAGCGCATCACGCCCGGCCGTTCCCGGCAGATGAAAGACCGGAGCTTCCGGTGGCGCATAGTCTTTCGCCAGCGCCAGACAGCGCGCCTTGGCATCGGCCAGCACACGCTTGCGGTTCATCGAGATACCGCAGCATTCCCGCAGAATAAGCATTTCCTTTGCCTCCTGCGCACTGCCTGCGACCTTGGCCATGGAAATATATTCAAAAGCTTTGCTGATGGGCGGCATGGGGCCATGCGCCATCATCGCCGACGGCGGTTTACCGGACTGGATATCGGCCTTCACTTTTTCCGCCAGCGCCAGATGCCGCGCCAGCATTTCCTTACAACCGCCCCAGCCGGGAATAATCCCCACCCCGACTTCGACCAGCCCAGGATAGGATTCGATATGTGCCTGCACCGCATCGCAATGCAGCAGAATCTCACAGCCGCCGCCCAGCGCCATATGCGACAATGACGCCACCACCGGGAAGGGCGCATATTTCAACGCCATGAAGGCATTCTGCCCAGCCTTGATAGTGTCGGAGATCGCCCACCAGCTCGCGCTGTTGGCAGCAAACATGAAAAAGCCGAGATTGGCGCCGAGGGAAAAGCGCTCGGCATCGGTGCCGATGACCATGCCGTTGAACTCTTTCTCGACGATGCCGATGGAGGTATGCAGCAGCTTGAACACGTCGGGATCAAAGGTGTTCATCTTGGTGTTGAGTTCGAAACAGACGATGCCGTCACCCATATCCCACAAGGACGCACCGGCATTTTTGACCACCGGTTTTTTGCCGCATGCGAGTTTGATATCCTTCAGCATCAAATGGCCGTCGGTTTTCGCTATCGGATGATAGGCACCGTCCAGCCCCATAAACTGCTCAACCCCCTCTTCTATGGTGTAAAGCGGACGGCCTTTTGCCTTGGCGATGATGTCCGGCACCGGCAATCCGGCCTCCTGACATTTGGCGGCAAAGACGGCGGCGCCTTCATTGCCGTCCCACTTCAACCGATCGATCAATTCAAACGGACCATATTTCCATGCATAGCCCATCTTCATCGCCTCATCGATATTGACGATGCTGTCGGAAATCTGCGGTATCAGTGATGCCGCATAATGCAGCGTTTTAAGCATGACGGAGGCGGCATATTTCCCGCCGATATCCTCCGATCCCAACACCGCCGCCAGCCCCAACTTTCCGGCTTTGACCGATTGTAAACTGGATTTTTTCGCCGGCGCATACTCACCGCTTTGCAGATTTTTCGCGAGCTTCTTGCGCTTGTCATCGAGCATGTAAAAACCGCCCTTGCCCTTGCGGCCGGTAAAGCCGTCAGCGATCATTTTAGTAATCATCTCCGGCTCATGATAAACCTTTCGGAACACATCGTCTTCCGGCAAAGTATCGAGCATGGCCTTGGCGATCAGCGGCATCAGATCAATGCCGATCAGATCGAACAATCCGAACACCGCGGTTTTGGGAATACCCATCGGCCTGCCCATTACCGCATCGGCATCTTCGACGGCAATGCCCATCTCGATGGCGTCATAGAGCGCGACCATCAGCCAGTACACCCCGATACGGTTGGCGAGAAAACCCGGCGTGTCCTTGGCCTCAACGCAACCCTTGCCGAGACGGATATCGGCAAATTGTTTAACCGCCTCATAGCGCACCTGCTCCATCGTCGGTGATTTGACGACCTCGAGCAGCGGCATGAAACGCGGCGGATTGAAAAAATGGGTGATCATGAAATCCTTATCGAAGGATTCGGGCATGCCCTCGATCAGCTTTTCCAGCGGCAGGGTCGAGGTGTTGGAGGAAACGATCGAACCCTTTTTGCGATGCGGGTCAATCGTGTGATAGACGTCATGTTTGACCTTCAGGTCTTCGAGCACCACCTCGATGATCCAGTCGCATTCGCCGAGTTTTTCCAGATCGTCTTCGAGATTACCCGGCGTCACCAGTTTGGCGTTTTTCTTATGGGTGAAGCCCGGCATTTTGCCTTTATTCTGCTTTGCAATCGCGCCTTTGGCGAGCATGTTGCGGTCCTTGGCATCCTTGGGCACGATATCGAGCAGCAGCACCGGTATCCCCGCATTGGCACATAGCGCGGCAATGCCTGAACCCATCACGCCGGAGCCTAAGACAGCGATTTTTTGAATCTCATTCATCCTTCATTTCTTTCAGCAATCGTTGTACGGACTGTTTCAATGCAGGCACATCTTCTACTATATAATGTTGTATCTTATCGGGAAAAATCTTTCCCAAATACTGATGCACCAAGATATTGCGCAATCCTGACAAGGCATGCCATGGAATTTCGGGTGCCCTGGCCTTGCAGTCATCGGATAATCGCTGTGTGGATTCGGCCATGATCTGCAATTGCCGCAGCGTAGCATCATAGAACTCATCCACCTCTGTAAACACATGCTGGGTGCCGCTGCTATATTTTTCAATCTTTGCAATACATTCCATAATAAACTCCAGATACACCTTGTCGTCATGCCGCGTCATAACGGTATTGCCTCATTGCATATTCTGTCACGCAACAGGCGATGGATATTTTCTTCCGCCACAATATCCAGCGGGCGGGCGAATAATTGATTCGCTTCATAATGAAATGCCGCAAAGTCCAGAAGTCCGGCATCTTGCGATACATCGACCAACAGATCGATATCGCTGTTTTCAGTTGCATCCCCGCGCACCACCGAACCGAATACGCGGATATTGCTAATACCATATTGCGCCGCCAGCGTTTCCAGCTCCGGCTTTTTGGCGCGTATATCATCCAGTAGCGGCATCACACCTTCTCCAGCACCGTCGCAATGCCCATGCCGCCGCCGATACAGGCGGTGGCGAGCGCGTAATTGCCGCCGTCGCGATGCAGCAGTTTGGCGGCCTTGCCGGTAATGCGCGCACCGGATGCGCCGAGCGGATGGCCAAGCGCAATCGCCCCGCCTTCCTTGTTCACCTTGCTCATATCGAATGTCAACTCGTTACAGCAGGGGATCGACTGCGCCGCAAAGGCTTCGTTGATTTCGATGACATCGAGATCGCCGACCTTCAGCCCGGCTATTTCCAGTGCCTTGCCGGTAGCGTGAATCGGCCCCAGCCCCATCACCCCCGGCTCAAGCCCGGCGACGGCGCAGGCCTTGATGCGCGCCAACACCGACAGCTTGTGTTTCTTCGCATAGTCCTCAGATGCGACGATTACCGCCGCAGCGCCGTCGGTCAGCGGCGAGGAAGTACCCGCCGTGATAGTCCCGTACACATCGAAGGCCGGATTCAGCCCGGCGAGGTCTTCGGCGGTCGAATCGGGGCGGATGCAGCCATCCTCTGTCACTCCGCCGATCGGCACGATCTCATCCGACATGTCGGCTTTCGCCGCCTTCGCATGGCTTTCGAGCGCGAAGGCTTCCTGATCGGCACGCTCGAGTGAGTATTGCTTAGCGACATTTTCGGCGGTCAACCCCATCGAGATATAGGCATCGGGCAGGGTCTTATACAGTTCGGAATTGGGCAGCGGGTTATAGCCGCCCATGGGAATGCGCGTCATCGATTCGACACCGGCGCAGATAAAGACCTCGCCCTTGCCGATGGCGATATTACCGGCAGCGATATGGATCGCCTCCATCGACGAGCCGCACCAGCGATTGACCGTCTGACCCGCCACCTCATGCGGTAGCCCGGCGAGAAACACCAGCATGCGCCCCAAATTGAGACCTTGCTCACCTTCGGGGAAGGCACAGCCGCAGATCAGATCATCAACATCTTCCGTTTTCAGGCCGGTCCTGTCGATCAGCGCTTTGATGACGGCAGCGCCGAAATCATCGGGCCGTACTTTTGCCAGCGCGCCTTTTTTCGCAGGGGTAAAGGGGGAACGGGCAAAGCCGCAAATCACTGCTGATGACATTTTTCAAGCTCCCGGATCAGTGTTATTTCAGGTTGAACCGCAGTGTAGCGGATTTGGAAAAAGATGTCATCCATCGAAGACATAAGGCAGGCATAAGAGAGTGATTTACTTTTACCGCCAATGGCTGTATCATTCTTCCCAGAATGGCAAAGGGCCATTCCGGGGCTACAAAACCTCAGACTTAGAGCGGTTGGCATCAACCGTGATTGGTGCGTTTTCCAAATCATACGCGCCAAAGATGCCGTTTTCCGACCTTGCGGCCGGGAGACGGCAATGCATGTTCAGACCTCACGGTTAAAGATTGCCGTGCGTGTCTCTCTGAGTCCACGTTTTGTACTCCCGGCTACCAGTCTTCGGACCGGTAGCCCTGTGCTCACAATGAACCAAAGGGGGACCCCATGCAGGACTATCATTTCGCCGCCGATCTGCTGAATAAATTTTCACAGCTCACCCCGTGGGTTCAGGCGGTCATCGGCATCAGCTTCGCAGCGATGATCACGGGCATCGCCCATTTCATCAAGGAAACCCTCGCCGTTGCCGTCAGACCGCTATGCCGGGACAGTACCGCAACCGAAACGTCTGAGAAGAAATGAAAAGGCGCAGGGAGAAATGGGTATTTAGCTATAGAGTCATTTTACTTGATTTTTCCCTATTCTTGTCATTCCCGCGAAAGCGGGAATCTTAGCGAAATACGGCAGGAAGATCCCCGCCTGCGCGGGGATGACGGGGGAATAATAAGTTAAGACGAAATACGCTCGGCCAGCCACAGCTTGATCAGCGCCTGACGGCTCACCCCCAGACGACCGGCCTCCCTGTCCAGCGCCTTGACCATCCATTTGGGAAAATCAACATTGACGCGCTTGGTTTCCTGATTGATACGCCGCGCACTCTTTAGATCGAGATAGGGCGTCATATCGACCCCTTCATCAAATAATTTGTCAAATTCTTCAGCCTTCATAAATGGCTACCTCCTTCTTACGTGCTCTTCGCACCGAAATAATCCGTACCGTATCCTCTCTATAGGTATAGACTGCTGTCCAATGCAGTTCATCAATCCGCCCAATCAGTTGATAACGGATCTCATCATCAAGACACGCCAGCAATTCAATACCGTATCCATCCTTCCACAACCGCTTCGCTTCTTCAAAATCAATCCCGTGTTTTTCCAGATTCAACCGGCTTTTTTGCGGATCATATTCAAACCCCATACCGGAAATATACCAAAATTATACCGTTTCTGCAAGAGGTCAGGCATCAGTCCTTCCCCAACTCCTCAGCGATCAGTTCCTTTTTAAGAATCTTGCCGATCGGGCTTTTGGGCAGTTCCTTGCGGATTTCGACATCATGCGGCACGCAGTAGCGCGACATGCGCTCACGCAGATAGTTTTTGAAGTCGGTGACATCGAGTGACTGTTTCTCCTTAAGTACCAGATAAGCCTTGATCATCTGTCCGCGGCGCGGATGTTCGAGTCCGACCACCGCGCATTCGGCCACCGCTTCGTGAGTATAGATCACCTCCTCGACATTGCGCGGATAGACATTATAGCCACCGACGATGATCATTTCTTTCAAGCGATCGACGATGTAGAAATAGCCGTCCTCATCCATATAGCCGAGATCACCCGTATGCAGCCGCCCGTTGCGCAGCACATTGACCGATTCTTCCGGCTGGTTGAGATAGCCTTTCATCACCTGCGGCCCGCGGATGCAGATTTCGCCGATTTCCCCCACCGGCATCGGCGTGGTTTTGTCTTCCTTGTCGATCACCTCGCAAATGGTGCCGGGCAGCGGCAGCCCGATCGAGCCTGCCTTGCCGCCTTCCTTGAGTGGATTACAATGCGTCACCGGCGAGGCTTCGGTGAGTCCGTAGCCCTCGACCAGCGCACAGCCGGTCAGTTCCTCGAAGCGGTGCTTGACCTCTACCGGCAATGGCCCGCCGCCGGAAATACACATTTTGATCGACGACAAATCATAGCGCTCCAGATGCTTGTAATTATTGATCGTGGCATAGAGCGTCGAGACGCCGGGGAACATGGTCGGCTTTTTCGCCTGAATATCGGCAAGCACCGATTTCAGCTCGAAGCGCGGATGAGGGATGAGCTTGAAACCGTTATGGATCGACAGGTTCAGCGCCACCGTCATCGAAAACACATGGAAAAACGGGATCACCGCCAGCATGATTTCATTGCCCGGCTCGAGCCCATCCATCCACAGGCCCGACTGCACCGTATTTACATACAAATTGCGGTGGGTGAGGATCGCCCCCTTGGGCAGGCCCGTCGTACCGCCGGTATATTGCAGCACCGCCATATGCTGGCCCGGCAGGATCGGGATCAGCTCCTCCTCGGTGATCGGCTCGCTGCTCAGCAATTCGTTGAAGGTCACATGATACTGATTGCGCGGCGCGAGATACAGATCCTTCGCCCTGGCCACGGTATAGAGTGCGGCTTTCGACAGGGGCAACGCCTCCTGGAAAAACCCGACCACAACCTTGCGCAGACAGCTGGTGCCGATGAAGGGTTTGATCTTGGGATAGAGGATGCGCAGATTCAGCGTGAACATCACCTCGACATGCGAATCCTCGATCTGATGGCGCACTTCCTTTTCCGAATAGAGCGGGTTGAAGTTCACCACCGTACCGCCGGCCTTGAGAATCGCATAATAGGCGATGACATATTGCGGACAGTTGGGCATGAACAGCCCAACACGCGTTTCCTTGCCGACACCGATGCCGCGCAGCCCTTTGGCAACACGATCAACCATTTCGCCGAGACGGGCGTAGCTATATTCCTTGCCCATGAAATCAATCGCCAGATGATCGGGCCATTTGGCCACCGCCTCATCGAGAATGGCATAAAGCGGTTTGGGAGTGATGGTGGTGTTCCACTCAATCGCCTGCGGGTAGGATTTTAACCATGGATAATCTGAAATGTCTGTCACGGCGAGGAGTATAGCATCCCCACTTCAAGACCGCTACGGCCAAATGAACAGAACAGGGAAAACTGTAATGCTAATCGCCTATTATTCTACTATTCCTCCCCTGCAGTGAGGCATATCCAACCCTCCTTCTGCTCCAGGCACACATTCATGTACTGTTTCAGATGGCTTGTCGCCAGCTGTTGCTCCTGCCGGTTGCTGCGGATATTGTGGGTTTCTTGAGGCCTCTTTGATGGCGTCTTTTATGATATCCTGGTTGGCTATCAGATTTTCCACCTGCTCTACACAAACAGCCATATCTCCCGACTCTCCACCAAATACAAACTGTAATGTTCTTTCTCCTCCACCTTCGCCCCAATCCGTTGTCTCCACATCCGGCATGGCACAGCTCTCAGCTAATTCCTTCAACCGATCCCTGACCGCTTTAGCTACCCTTTCTGATGTTCCTATTATATCATATTCACTGTTTACCGGCTTCACCCCCAATACTACAAATACAGCTCTATTTCTTGTGGCTCCATTCTTTCCATTAATTAAAGAAGTTGGTGGCTTTATCTTTATTACCGAATCTGCAAATATACCCTCTAAAGTCTGTGCCACCTCTTCCGGTGTCACATTTTTTTTCGCCTCTTTTGTATTATCTTGTGTCATGCGTAAAACTCCTATACCAACTACCAAGCTGCCGTTTATCTGTTTGAATATATCATAGGATAAGCAGAGAAAATGTTACCCTTTTGTGAAAATAAATATGAAAACTGAGACACATACCACAGATGCGGTGATTATCGGCGCCGGGCCTGTCGGGCTGTTCACCGTGTTTGAGCTGGGGATGCTCAAGGTCACATGCCATGTCGTCGATGCGCTCGATGCCATCGGCGGGCAATGCACCGCACTCTATCCGGAAAAGCCGATTTACGATATCCCAGGCTATCCGACGATTGACGCGCAGGATCTGGTCACACAACTGCAAGCGCAGGCCGCTCCTTTCGAGCCGATCTATCATCTGGGGCAGCAGGTGACGAGTATCACTCGTCATCCTGAGCGAGCGGAGCGAGTCGAAGGATCCGGTAATACGGCAGTAGATTCTTTGACTCGCCCTGACGGGCTCGCTCAAAATGACGGATTCACAGTAACCACCTCGAAAGGAACAGTTATCAACTGCAAAGCCGTGATCATCGCCGCCGGTTGTGGTGCGTTCGGCCCCAACCGCCCGCCACTTGAGGGACTAGACGCCTACGAAGCAAGCGGCTGTATCCGCTATATGGTCACGCGCAAGGAAGAGTTCCGCGATAAAAAGGTGGTCATCGCCGGTGGCGGTGATTCGGCGGTGGACTGGGCCAATGCCCTGGCTGATGTCGCTTCCGAGCTTTATGTCGTGCATCGCCGCGACAAATTCCGTGCCATGCCTGGATCGGTCGACCAGATGCGCGCCAAAGCTTCGGGTGGCGCCATTGAACTGGTCGTGCCCTATCAGCTTGACGGGCTGGAAGGTGCGGATGGCCAGCTCGATGGCGTGCGCGTGAAGACGCTGGATGGCGAGGAACGCGTACTGGAAGCCGATTATCTGCTGCCTTTTTACGGCCTTGCCATGGAACTCGGCCCGATTGCCGAATGGGGGCTGAATCTGCATATGAACCATATTGAGGTCGATCCCGCGACCTGTGCGACCAACCGGCCCGGCATTTTCGCCATCGGCGATATCGCCACGTATAAAAACAAGCTGAAACTGATTCTGTGCGGTTTTTCCGAAGCCGCCATGGCCGCCCATGCCATCCGTGACATCGTCTATCCCGACACCGCCTATCATTTTGAATATTCCACCAGCACGGGCGTACCGGCATGACCCGGATTATCGACGGAAAAGCCTTTGCCGCCAGTCTGTGTGAGCAGATCAGCGATGCGGTTTACCGCCTGACATCGCATCATGATATCGTGCCTGGGCTGGCGGTCGTGCTTGTTGGCGATGATGTTGCCAGCGGCGTCTATGTCCGCAATAAGAAAAAAAAGACCGAATCGGTCGGTATGAATTCCTTTTCGCATCACCTGCCGACTACCACACCGCAAGACGAACTGCTTGAGTTGATTGATATTCTGAATCATGACGATGCCGTGCATGGCATTCTGGTACAGCTGCCGCTGCCGGAACATATTGACGAGCAGGCCGTCATCAACGCCATTGATCCGGCCAAGGATGTTGACGGCTTTCATGTCGTCAATAGCGGCAAACTCGCCACCGGCCAGACGGACGCGTTTGTTTCCTGCACACCACTGGGTTGCCTGATGTTGATCAGGGATGTATTAGGAGATGATTTGTCGGGCCAACATGCGGTGATTATCGGCCGCTCCAATATTGTCGGCAAACCCATGGCGCAGCTGCTGCTTGGTGAAAGCTGTACGGTCACCATCTGCCACTCAAAAACCAAGGATATACAATCGATAACGTCTCAGGCCGATATTCTGGTCGCCGCCGTGGGCCGCACGCAGATGGTCGGGCCGGACTGGGTCAAAGACGGTGCGGTGGTGATTGATGTCGGCATCAACCGCAATGAAGAAGGAAAACTCGTCGGCGACGTCGATTTCGATGCGGTAAAAGACAAGGTGAAGGCCATCACTCCGGTTCCCGGCGGCGTCGGGCCGATGACCATCGCCTGCCTGCTTCGCAATACGCTGCAGGCGGCCTGTCAGGCTAACGATATTGCGTTTTCCTTATAAGAGTATAAGGCCTTATAAGGGTATGAATCCAGGGGAACAACAAAAATCATGCTGCCTGCTCTTCCATAGGTACGTATTTGCCAACAAACGATTCTTCCGGTCGGAGTGCAGACAGTCCGGATTCGAGAATCCAGCTGACCAAATCATCAACCAGTATAACCAAAATATCATCACCGGCTTTTTCCAGTAATTTTTCAGCTTCGGCAGTGAGCGATGTAGCAGTGGTTACCAATACGCCTTTATCAATTTCAGGGTTTTCATTCGTGCCTTTATCATGCTCCATACGATCAATTAGTTGCTGAATACCTTCTGGTCCGGCAGCTCCTTCAAATTGCTTCACTTGAAAGGCATAATTAACAATGATTTGGTCACAACCAAGATCAACCGGGTAATGCGCCATTACATCCACATCGCCGGGTTCTTTCTGATTTGTTGCTAAAATATATGCTTCTGCTCCGCCTGCTTTGGCTAATTGACAGACAACCTCTTCTAACCCTCTTTCATTAATACTCTCCAATAACACACGCTTGATCGGCTCTTTTACCATGCCGGTTACTTCGTCATAGAAAACGATCGGAGAGGTTTTGTTTATTGCCATTTCAATCTGTTCGCGTGTTGCATAGGCTTCTGTGCAGGTTTGACGTGCCTTCATTGTACTACGCACTCCTCTTACAGCATGGTCACGAGGCACAGGTTCCTTTGTAATCCATTTAACCGGGCGGCGAAGAGAAGAGTCCGTCTGAGCACCGTCAGCGTCGAAATATACATCACCTGTAATTTCAGCAACATGAAAGCTACGGTAATCCGGGACAAGAATCCAATCACCGACATTTATGGCATGAATAAACCGCCATAAACAGCCAACCGCCCCTCCCAAGGCGCGTTCTCTTTTATGATACAATTCAGGGTAAGCATCCCTTAGCGATTTTTTCATCGTATCCCAGTCGTCAATTTTGGTGATGTCGCCAGCCACTGACCAGCCAAGCGCAATGTAATCATTTTCTATTCCGGCAGGCAGCCGTTCATTCATTCGAACCACCCAGATTGGTGTGTCAACAGAGTCAATCATTTCATTTCTCCTTTTGTTGATTAAGCGCTGACTATATTTTAGATTTTTTTTCTGACAAGGCTTTCGAGGCGAACCGCACGCAATATACATAGACGTAGATGAGCACGCTGAGACCAATAGGGGCCGCCGTTCAGGGCGGAAAGGAAAATGCGTTCATCAACCGCGAGAATAGCGGCGAGATAAATGCTTGCGGACGATTTTCTGTTCTTTGTTTTCTTGTGCCACGTCATACTCCATAGTTGCTGTAATATAAAATGACTATAGCAAATCCACCGCAAAATAGTGTGACGGTTTTATGACATTCGATCCGCTTTATTATGCGCTCATTGCCCTGACCGCCATGCTCGCCGGGGCGATCAATGCCGTGGCCGGCGGCGGCAGTTTTTTTACCTTTCCGGCGCTGATATGGCTCGGCATTCCGCCGATTACCGCCAATGCTACCAACAAGGTCGGACTGTGGCTCGGCGCGGTGGGAAGCATCAAAGGCTATCTTCAGGAAATCAGAGATGCCAGATCGTTCCTGCCTCTGGCACTGACGCTCAACATCCTGGGTGGTGGCGCCGGCACCTTTCTGCTGCTCTCACTCGAAGGAGAGCAGTTCCGTGCCACCATCCCCTGGCTGATGCTGCTTGCCACGCTCAGCTTCGCTTTCGGCAACCGGATTCGCCAATGGACGCACCGGACCAGAGAGCATAACTCTCCCCTGCAAACTGTTATCGGCCATATTCTTCAGTTTATCATTGCGGTGTATGCCGGATTTTTCGGCGCTGGTATCGGAATTTTCATGCTGGCGCTGTATCAGTGGATGGGCATGAAAGACATCCATGTGATGAACGGAATCAAAGTCTCCGCCGCCGCCGCCGCTCATACCATCTCGTCATTGATTGTCATCGCCGCTGGTGCAGTGATCTGGGATATTGCCGTGATCATGTTGATCGGCGCCTTCATTGGCGGCTATTACAGCGCAATTCTGGCCAAGAAGATACCGTCACACTGGCTGAAGCGTGCTATCACTGCCTATGCCGCTTGTATCACGCTGTATTTTTTCGTTCAGTCGGTACAATAAAAAAGGGCCCGCGCTTGCAGGCCCTTTCTCGATCATCAATGGTGTGTGATTACTGGTAGAAATTCAGTTCGATTTCTACACGGCGATCACGCCACAGGCAGGCTTTCAACTCGTTGCCCGTGACACCGGCACAGTTGGATACCGGTACATCTTCACCAAATGCACGTACATCGGTAGATGACGTATCATAATATCCACGTGACGCAAGATAACGCTCAACTGATTTTGCACGGCGTTTGGACAGACCATAGTTATAATCCGCCGCACCGATCGCATCGGCATAGCCGATGATGCTCACGCTTTCCACTTCCGTAGAATGCTTGATGATATCGACCAGCGAATCCAGCTTGGCTTTCGCCGCAGGCGTCAGTGCCGCACTGTCAAAATCGAAATAGACCGTCCGTGCTTCGATGCTCAGATTGGCACCGCATTCGTCATGGCCTGCTTTCCATTTGGTGCGAACGCAATGTCCCCAAGTGTTGACGACGACATTACCGCGCTCATCCTTCACCACATCATGCGGACCATAATGTTCTGCATTGGCAGAGCCTGCAAACATCATGGCACCAGCCGCTGCAGCAAGAGTCATTTTTACAAATGTTTTCATTTTCAAACCCTTCTTAAATCTCCAGATGTTACTACCTATGAGCCATGATGACGCGCTCGCCACATAGCCACATCGGTGCTATTCTTGGTAAAATTCCGGCTATCTTGCAACAGGCTTTTGCTTGCCACCCGTTGAAAACCCTTTTACCACACGCACCTGTTGCATAAATACATCGCATAGCGAATACCCTCTATATCTGCCTATTCGACTTCTTATCATATTACGAATCCGGAATAACATAGATGTCAACAGGTAGAAGGGGGTATTTTATGTGTTCCTTTCACCAAATCCAGCCACATCATCTCTTCGTCAATATAGTCACCATCCACTTTCAGGGCTCTGGGTTCGACCCCATAGGATTGAAATCCGGCATTCAGATAAGTATGCCGCGCTGAAAAATTATTGATCGCCACCTGCAATATCATCATTTCCACATGCTGGCGCGCATCCTCCAGCAAGATCCGGATCAACCGGCCGGAGATTCCCTGACCACGTCGGTCGGGATGGACATAGACGCCGAACAGCACTCCCTGATGGCACTGTTTATGATGCGGACGGATGAAATAACCCATCATCGCGATCAGCTCACTCCCGACAAATGCGCCGAAATAGGCGGCATCCTGGATGGCCTTGACATAATCCTGCTGATCCAGCCCCGCCAGTTCCTCATAGGATTCCGTAAAGGCGGTGGGCGACTCTTTCAGCCCGAACAGACGCAGCTGACGCAGTTGCAGGGCATCATCGGTGCCGAGACGGCGTATGCTCACATCATCTGCCAGTTGCTCCATCACTTACCGCTGCTGCCTCAGATAAGCGCGGTATCTGGCCACATTATCATTATGTTCCTTGAGCGTTCTGGCAAAATAATGCCCGCCCCTGCCGGTGGCAACGAAATAATATTCATCGCTGTGCGGCGGGTTCAACACCGCTTCCAACGCCGCTTCCCCCGGATTGGCAATCGGTCCGGAAGGCAGACCGGCATGTAGATAGGTGTTATAGGGGTGATCCACCTTCAGGTCTTTTTTACGCAACAGCCGGTTCATCGGGCCTTTTTCGAGTTCGATGCCATAGATCACCGTCGGATCGGACTGCAGCAACATGCCCTTACGCAAGCGATTGACAAACACCGCCGCCACGCGTCCGCGCTCCCCATCCACACCAGTTTCCTTTTCAACGATCGAGGCTAAAATTACCGCTTCCTGCTTTGTTTTCAGCGGCAGTCCCTCCTGGCGGTTCTGCCACAACGCATCCAGCAACTGTTGCTGATCGCGCTGCAACCGCTCAAGCAGGTCCCGGCGCGTCTGGCCGCGATGAAAATGGAAGGTCTCGGGCAACAGGCTGCCTTCCGCCAGTTCGGTGGGAATATCGCCGCTTAAACGATCATCGGAGAGTATCTTCTCCAGCACCTGCCTGGAGGTCAGACCTTCGGCAATGGTGATAGCATGAATGACCGTCTCGCCTGCCACCAGTGTGTGCATCACCTGTTCAGGCGTTATTCCGGCTTCAAAACGATATTCGCCTGCCTTGAATTTCGCCTGATTGCCATACAGCACCACCATGCCGCGGAAAAAGACGGTGTCCTCCATGACGCCAGCGGCATGCAACTGTTCAGAAATCCGGTTGAAACCGGTGCCGGGCTCGATCAGTACCGTCACGTCGGACGACAGAGGGCCAGGCGAGGAAAACCAGTAGACGACATACAGCACCCCTGCTGCCAGTAACACCAGCGCGAAAAACAAGGCCGAGCCCAACCATAGCAGAAATCGTTTCATCGCATCCCTCCACTCTGCGCAGGGAGAATAGGCCGATCACACGCGTTTGACAATCAGTGATGCGTTGGTGCCGCCGAAACCGAAGGAATTTGACAATACTGCCGAAACTTCCTTTTCTTTGGCGGTATGCGGCACAAGATCGATGCCCGTGCAGGATTCGGACGGGTTATCAAGATTCAATGTCGGCGGCAGCACGCCGGTATGCATGGCCATGATGGAGAAAATCGCCTCCACACTGCCCGCTCCGCCGAGCAGGTGGCCAACGGCCGATTTGGTCGAAGACATCGACAGTGTTTCCGCCGCAGCGCCGAACAGGCGCTTGACCGCGCCGAACTCGATTTCGTCACCTTTGGGTGTAGACGTACCATGCGCATTGATATAGCCGATATCGTCCGGGTTCAGCCCGGCATGCCCCAGCGCCATCTGCATCGAACGGTAACCACCGTCACCATCCTCCGCTGGTGCGGTAATATGATGCGCATCGCCGGACAGGCCGTATCCCGCCACTTCGCCGTAAATCTTCGCGCCGCGTTTTTTGGCATGCTCATATTCTTCCAGCACCACAATACCGGCACCTTCACCCATGACGAATCCGTCGCGCCCTTCATCCCACGGCCGCGACGCCTTTTCCGGTGTGTCGTTATAGCTGGTCGACAATGCACGCGCTGCGGCAAAGCCGGTAATGCCCAACCGGCAAATCGTCGATTCCGCACTGCCGGCAATCATCACATCGGCATCGCCATACTGGATCAGCCGCGAGGCATCGCCAATCGCATGCGCGCCGGTCGAGCAGGCGGTAACCACCGCATGATTCGGTCCCTTGAAGCCATGGCGGATCGACACCTGGCCCGAGGCGAGATTGATCAGACAAGCGGGAATAAAGAACGGGCTGATCTTGCGCGGGCCGTTTTCCTGAAGCAACAGGGCCGAACGTTCGATCAGCGGCAGACCGCCGATACCGGAGCCGATCATCACACCGGCGCGATGTTGCTCTTCTTCCGTCTGCGCCTTCCAGCCGGCATCCGCAATGGCTTCTTCAGCCGCGACCATGGCAAACTGGATGAATTCATCCATCTTACGCTGTTCCTTGGGCGTGATGACTTCGCCCGTATCGAAGGTGCCGTCTTCCCTGCGCTCCACCTGCGCCGCCACCTTGCACGGCAGGTCGGAGACATCGAAATGCCCAATGTTGCGAATACCGGACTTGCCGGCCGTCAGCGCCTCCCACGAGGCACTCAGTGTCGTGCCCAATGGCGAGACCATTCCCATTCCCGTTACGACTACCCGACGCATAACTGTCCCTTCATGCTAAAACGCACCGCCCTTACGATAGGAAGGCAGTGCGTTCACAATTACCAATAAATACAGATTAACTGTTATTATCTTCGATAAATTTGATGGCGTCGCCCACCGTCTGAATCTTTTCCGCCGCTTCATCGGGGATTTCCACGTCAAACTCTTCCTCGAACGCCATGACCAGTTCCACCGTATCGAGGCTGTCTGCGCCCAGATCATCGATAAAGCTCGCTTCCGGCGACACCTTATCCTCTTCCACGCCCAGATGTTCCACGACAATCTTTTTTACACGATCTGCAATGTCACTCATGCTTCTGTGTTCCCTTTAGTTGTTGGTATATGTTTATGAAACAGGCTCACTATCATACTGACTATCGATTGACCAGCAAAAAAGTCACCCTTGTTAGGTTCAATCACCAATTAATAGTGGATTTTGTTGCCGGCGAAAATGATTGATTCGCAAGGAGAGATGCGCAGTGCGATGTGGTTCATCGCTCAAGTGTCTCGACGTAGCGAGCGATGATTTTCGCCGCAACCCAAAGGGCCATGGCGAATTTTGCCGATAAATGGCGGCCATTTTCTCCACCGTATATCCCGATACGCTGTCGAAAATGCCCTTACTTCTCTGCAAAATTCGTCTCATGGCAAAACCTCATATTAATTGGTGATTGAACCTAAACCATCAGCAACCCGCCATTGATATGAAGGGTCTGGCCGGTAACATAACTCGCTTCGCCGGATGCCAGAAACACGGCACCGGCAGCCACATCCTCAGGCAGACCAAAACGTGCGGCGGGAATATTGTCGGTGACTCTTTTCTGCTGTTGTTCATCCAGCGCGTCAGTCATCGCGGTTTTGATAAAACCAGGAGCGATGCAATTCACCGTAATTCCGCGTGAGGCAACTTCCTGCGCCAGCGATTTGCTCATGCCGATCATCCCGGCCTTGGAGGCACAGTAGTTGCTCTGGCCGGGATTGCCCATCACCGCCACGACCGAGGAAATATTGATAATTCGTCCGGCACGCTGTTTCATCATGCCGCGCAGCACCGCTTTATTCAGGCGGTGCGTCGCGGTCAGATTGACATCGATGACCTCCTGCCATTCCTCTTCCTTCATGCGCATCGCCAGATTATCTCTGGTGACACCAGCGTTGCAGACCAGTATATCCAGCCCGTCCAGCGCCTCTTCCGCCCGTTTGGGCAGCGCATCGACTTCTTCAAAATTTTTCAGATTACAGGTCAGTATTGCCGGATCGCCGGACAGTTCCGATGCCAATGCCTCCAGCTTTTCCGCTCTGGTGCCGGAAATCGCCAGTCTGGCGCCGGCCTGGTCGAAAGCTTTGGCAATGGCCCCGCCAATTCCGCCGGAGGCGCCGGTAATCAGTGCTTTTTTATCCTGTAATGAAAACATGGGCTATCCTTTTAAGAGATTTGTAATGTTAGGCTACTTTAGCAAACGCATCGATATCATCCGGTGAGCTGATGTTGATACATTCGGCCTCTTTGGTGATACGCTTCACCAGCCCTGTCAGCACCTTGCCGTGACCGATCTCGACAAAACGTGTCACGCCAAGTTCGACCATGGTGTCGATGGATTCTTTCCAGCGTACCATTTTCATCACCTGCTGCGTCAGCAATGTCTTAATCTCCGCCGGATCCGTCTCCGGTCTGGCCGACAGGTTGGCAATGAGCGGCTTCAGCAGCGGTTGAACCGGATAGCTGTCCAGCGCACCGAACATTTTCATCGCCGCCGGTTCCATCATCGAACAGTGAAACGGCGCACTGACAGGTAGCGGCACCACTTTCTTGGCCCCTTTTGCCGTAGCGATATCGACGGCACGTCCAATCGCCATCGCCGCGCCACTGATGACAATCTGACTGTCCGTATTGTAATTGGCGATTTCGCAGACACCGCCTGCTGAGGCTTCCCTGCACACGGCTTCCACTTCCTCAAAGCTCAGACCGATGATCGCCAGCATTGCACCCTGACCCTGCGGCACGGCTTCCTGCATCGCTTCCGCGCGGAAACGCACCAGCTTGACAGCCTGCTCCAGAGTAAAGGATCCAACCGCCGCCAATGCCGTATATTCTCCCAGCGAGTGTCCGGCAACATAATCCACTGCACTGGCAATCTTAACATTCGCTTCCTTGCTCAGCACATTCAATATCGCTTCGGAACAGGTAAGAATGGCAGGCTGCGCATTGACGGTAGACGTTAATTCTTCCTCATCGCCTTCAAACATCAGCGTACTGAGTTTCTGATTCAACGCATCATCCGCTTGCTGGAACACTTCTTTTGCCGAGGGGAAAGCATCGTAAAACGCTTTGCCCATGCCTATCGCCTGACTGCCTTGTCCAGGAAAAATAAATGCTGTACTCATAAGTGATACCCGTTGTAATACCTAGCTTGTTATCGCTCTCTGTCGATTTATCTATCGCCGGTATGGGCCGAAGTCAAGCCGCCACCTTGTACAGCATAAGAAAATACTTGCTTTTTAGATTGGTTACGTTATGTATCCGCTTCCCGGCAGGACCGGGGTCATTAATGACCAGGATACCTTGGCTACCGCGAGCAGCCCTGAAGATGTCCGTTAATGAAAGGATTATATATGTCTTATTATGAATGTACCTTCATTCTGCGTCCTGATATGCCGAAGAATGACGTGCAGAAGCTAACCGACAGCTTTGAAAAAATTATCAAGGATCACAAAGGTAAGATCGTCAATAGCGAGTATTGGGGCCTGCGCACCCTGGCCTACAAAATCAATAAAAATGCCAAAGGGCATTATGGCTATATGGCAGTGGATGCACCCTATGAGGCGGTAGAAGAGATGGGGCGCCAGATGCGTCTTAATGAGGATGTCATCCGTAATCTTACCGTCAAACTGGACGGACCGGCCAAAGGCCCGACAGTGGTGATGAAACATAAATCTAGCGATGACGCGGATGAAGAAGCGGCGTAACGGAGGATAATATGGCAGAAACAAAACCATCCAAACCCGGCGGCGGACGCAAGGTGTTTTTCAAACGCCGCAAAACCTGTCCCTTCTCTGGCCCGAAAGCGCCGCAGATCGACTATAAGGATATCAAGCTACTCAGCCGTTTTGTGTCCGAGCGCGGCAAGATTCTACCAAGCCGTATTACCGCGGTATCGCATAAGAAACAGCGCGAATTGTCCAAGGCCATCAAACGCGCGCGTAATCTGGCATTATTGCCCTATGTCAACCAATAGAGTGTAGGAGCGTCATCATGGAAATCATTTTGCTGGAACATATTTCCCGCCTCGGTGGGGTCGGCGATGTGGTCGAGGTGAAAAACGGCTTTGCCCGCAATTATCTGATTCCGCAGAAAAAGGCGTTACGCGCCACCAAAGACAACAAGGCCGAATTCGAAGCACGCCGCGAGGCACTGCTAACACAGGATAATGAGCGCAAGTCCGAAGCGGAAAAACAGGCTAAAGCGCTTGAGGGCTTGACCGTCACCATCGTGCGTCAGGCTAGCGAAGACGGACGGCTTTACGGCTCCGTTGCGGTACGCGATGTCGCCGATGCGTTGCAGGCGGAAGGTCAGGTAGTAGATCGCCGTCTGATCGACCTGAACGCTGCGATCAAGGAACTCGGTCTGTTCAAGGTGACGATTCGTCTGCATCCGCAAGTACCGGTGGAAATCCGCGTACATATCGCACGCAATGCCGACAGCCCGATTCCGGAAGAATTGCTGGAGGAATTTACAGAGGAAAAGCCCGAAGAAGCCGCAGCGGCAGACGCGGAGAT